>JBEHYF010000015.1:0-55440 GCA_048498315.1 Actinomycetota bacterium | reverse complement strand
CGGCCACCGGAGTGCGGCCACCGCGGCCCGGGCACGCCCGCCGGGCATGGCGCACCGCCCTGCCGTACGGGCATCGCGGCCCCGGGCACGGTGGTCCGGATGGAGCCATCCGGACCACCGGCCCTGGCGCGGTGCCGGGCGTGGCACGCTGCCGTACAGGCACCGCGGCCTCGGGGCACAGCAGTCTGCGCGCCACGGTCCGGGCGCGCGGTCCGGGTGCAGCCGTCCGTGTCCGGGGGCTGTGCGTGGCCGCCGGGCGCGGGACGCTCGGGGCTTGGTCAGCCGCCGCCGAGCAGGGTGCGGGCGTCGTTCGCGGCGAGGCGGAGCGCTTCGTCAAGGTGGCGGGCCCGGCGGCCGCCCGCGTACGCGACGATGCCCTGGCCGCCCGCGCCGCCACCGATCGCCTTCGCCGCCGACGCCAGCACCGTACGCGCCGGCGCGCCGAGGTCGGGGCTGACCGCCGCGACCATCAACGCCCGGCCGCCCGTCTCGGTGCCGAGCACGACCACACCCGGACGGCGGTCGAGCACCGCCGTCGCCACCTCCCGCAGCTCCCCCGAATCGACGCCGGACACGCGCCGTGCCACCAGCCAGCCCTGGCCGACCCGCTTGGCGTGCCCGGACAGCCGCACCGCCTCGGCGGCCAGCTCGTCGCGGCGCATGCGGTCCAGGACGCGGCGCGCCTCCGCCAGCTCCGCCAGCCGCTGCCGCAGCCGCGCCGGCGCGTCGTCCGGGCGCGTGTGCAGCAGGCGCGCCAACTCGGCGAGCAGCGCCCGATCGGCGTCGAAGTGGCGCAGCGCGTCCGCGCCGGTCAGCCCCTCGATCCGGCGCAGGCCCGCGCCGATCGACGACTCCCCGAGGATGTGCACCGGCCCCGCCTGGGAGCCGTGGCCGACGTGCGTGCCGCCGCACAGCTCGCGGGAGAAGTCGCCGATGTCGACGATGCGCACGTGCTCGCCATAGCGCTCGCCGAACAGCGCGACCGCGCCCGCCGCCTCGGCGCGCGCCCGGTCCGCGTGCCACACCCGCACCTCCGGGTCGCCGAGCAGGTGCTCGTTCACCAGGTTCCGCACCTCGTCCAGGCGTTCGGGCGGGAGCGGCGCGACGTGCGCGAAGTCGAACCGCAGCCGTCCCGGCTCGACCCGTGACCCCCGCTGCGTCGCGTGCTCGCCGAGCACCCGGCGCAGCATCGCATGCAGCACGTGCGTCGCGGTGTGCGACCGGGCGACCGCCGCGCGCCGGTCCGCGTCCACGACCGCCTCGACGAGCGGGCCGCCCGCGGCGACGACCTCGCCGCGGTCGACCCGCGCGACGTGGCGGTGGTCCGGACAGGTGTCCAGCACGGTCAGCACCGCGCCGTCCGGCGTGCGGATGACGCCGGTGTCGCCGACCTGGCCGCCCGCCTCCGCGTAGAACGGGCTGCGGTCGAGGACGACCTCGACCCGTTCCCCCTCGGACGCCGCCGGCACCGGGACGCCGTCGCGCAGCAGCCGCACGAGCCGCGCCTCCGCCGCCGTCGCGTCGTACCCGACGAACTCGGTCGCGGCGAGCGCCGCCGCGATCTCCGGACGCGGCCCGGGTCCGGCCGGCCGGCCGGACCGGCTGCGCCGCCGCCGTTCCTCCAGCAGCGCGGTGAAGGCGTCCTCGTCGACGGTCAGGCCCGCCGCCCGCGCCGCGTCGGCGGTCAGGTCGAACGGGAAGCCGTAGGTGTCATGCAGGTCGAACGCCACCTTCGGCGTCAGCCGCCGGTGCCGGATCGCGGTGTCGAGGATGCGCGAGCCCTGCCGCAGGGTGCGCGCGAAGCCCTCCTCCTCCGCGGCGACGACCTGCCCGATCAGCTCGCGGTGCGCCCGCAGCTCCGGCCACGTCCCGCTGTGCAGGTCGGCGACCGCCGCGGTGACCGGCGGCAGCGCCTCGCCGTCAACGCCGAGCAGCCGTGCGTGCCGGATCGCACGGCGCAGCAGCCGGCGCAGCACGTAGCCGGCACCCTCGCTCGCGGGCAGCACGCCGTCCGCGATGAGGAACGCCGCGGTCCGCGCGTGATCCGCGACGATCTTCGCCGAGGTGTCGTCGTCGCGGCGCGCCATGTCCCGGACCTTGTCGAGCACCGGCCCGAGCAGGTCGGTGTGGTGGATGTCCGGAACGTCCTGCAGCACGATGGCGAGGCGGTCGAGGCCGAGCCCGGTGTCGATGCTCGGCGCCGGAAGCTCCCCCACGACGCGCAGGTCATCGTCGCAAAGGTGCTGCATGAAGACGAGGTTCCACAGCTCCAGGTACCGCTCGCCGCCGGTGCGCGGCCCGCCATCGGGCCCGCACGCCGGACCCCGGTCGTAGTGGATCTCCGAGCTGGGTCCGCACGGGCCGGCAGTGCCCATGTCCCAGTGGTTGTCGTCCTTGCCGAGCCGCTGGATCCGCGCGGCGGGGACGCCGACGCTGCGCCACAGGCGCTCCGCCTCGTCGTCGCGTTCGTACACGGTGATCCACAGCCGGTCCGGGTCGAGGCCGAAGCCCTCGGTGACCAGCTCCCACGACCAGGCGATCGCCTCCTTCTTGAAATAGTCGCCGAAGGAGAAGTTGCCGAGCATCTCGAAGAACGTCACGTGCCGGTCGGTGCGGCCGACGTTCTCCAGGTCGACGGTACGCACGCACTTCTGCACGCTGGTCGCGCGCGTGAACTCGGGCGTCGCCTGCCGGAGGTAGTACGGCTTGAACTGGTTCATCCCCGCGTTGGTGAGCAGCAGGGATGGATCGGATGAGATCAACGGGCTGGACGGCACCCGGCGGTGCCCGCGCGCGGTGAAGAAGTCGAGAAAGACCGAACGAATCTCGTCGGAACGCATGGGAAGGCCTTACGAGCTCGATGGGACGGCGGCACACACACGCCGAGCCGGGCCGAGAACGAGCGCTCGTCCCCCGGCTCGGCGCGGCTAGCTCGCCGTCCCGTCACGGTATGGCTCATCGTCTCCCCTGGTCGCGGATTGCGGCGACCGTACCCGGCACCCGGAATGCGGGCAACCGGTTTTCCGCCGGGCCGACCTTCGCGAGGCCGACGTTGGCGGGGCCGGCGTTCGCCGGGCCGGCGTCTGCGCATGGCGCCCGCCGGCCGTTGGGCGGGCCGGCGGGCGGTCAGCGGCGCCGGGCGACGGGGTTGGGCAGGACGGGCAGGGTGATCCGGGTGCCGTCGGGGATCGTGTAAACGTCGGTGATCTGCGGGTTGGCGTGCAGGATGTCAACCCACTTCGTCCCATCGCCGTACACCTTGACCGCGATGTCCCACAGCGTGGGCGACCCCGGCCCGATCGTCGCGTATCCCCCGCCCAGGGTGGGTGGCGGCGTGGGCGGCGGGTTGTGCGGGACCGGCGGCTGCGTCGGCTGATGCGGCGGCGGTTGCGTCGGGGTGGGCGACTGTGTCGGAGGGGTTGTCGGCGCGGGCGTGCCGGGCGTCGCCGGCGGCATGTGGCCGGACGGCGTGGGCGTGGGCGTCGGTGTGGACGACGCAGGCGGCGTCGGCGACCCGCCCGAAGACGGCGCCGCCCCTCCTGGTGACGACGGCTGTGGCGCCGCGGCCGGGGCCACGCCCAGCAGCGCCTTCAGGTGGTCCTTGATGTGCTTGTTGACGACGCCCTCGAAGCCGTTGTTCGCCGCGCCCAGCCACATCTCCGCGCCCGAGCGCGTTGCCGCCGGCAGGTCCTGGGCCGAGTTCCGGTGCGCCGCCGGGAACATGCCGATCCGCGGCCCCGGGATGCTCTTGCCGCCGAGGACGGGTACCCAGTCCGGTACCTTCGCGGACCCGAACATGTAGTCCTTGAACGACCGCCAGATCACCTTGCCCGACGGCGGATCCCACACGGCGACCTCGTGCGAGGGATTCCACCGGCCCGCCCGCATTGCGGCGGCGGCCGGGTTCCGTTCCTTGAGGCTGTGGCCCGGCTGCTCCGGGTCGTCCAGCGGGCCGCCGAGCGCGCGGTCCTCATTCGGAACGTGGCTGGTGTCGCCGAACCGCCACTGATGGCGCATGTACTCGCGGCCGCCGAACGTGAGCCCGCCGACCGTCATGTCGACCGCGATCGACTTCCAGCCGTCGTGGTTGGGGAAGATGGTCAGGTCGAAGGTCAGGTTGATCACCGCGGAGTTGAACGTGCTCCGGATGAGCTCGTTGTAGATCGTCTCGCGCCGGCTCTGCACCGTGAACAGCTTGGTGCCCGCGTCCACGTCCGGATGGCTGACCGAGGACGAGCCGGAGTAGCGACGGTCGTCCTCCTGGTGCGCCTGGTGCACCAGCGCCCTCTTCGCCGCCACCTCGCCGTCGGCGGCGCGCTCGGCGTCGTACGCCTCGGCCAGCCGCCTCTTCGCGTCGGCGAGCTCGTCGGCACGGGCGCTCTCGACCCGCTCGGCGTTCTCGGTGCCCTGCCGCGCCTGCGCCAGCTCCCGTTTCGCCTCGCCGATGCCCTGTCGGGCGGCCTCCGCGTCCCGCCGTGACGCCTCCGCCCTGTCGGCCGCCTGCCGCGCGGCCGCGTCGGCGTCGTTCGCCGCGGCGCGGGCGTCCTCCGCGGCGTTCCGGGCGCGCTCGGCTTCCGACCGTGCCGCGTCCGCCTCAGCGCGGGCCCTGCGGGCCGCCTCCTCGGCATCGGCGGCGGTCCCGTCACCGGCCTCCGCGGCGCGCCGGGCGGCGGCCTCCTTGGCGGCCGCGTCCGCCTCTTTCGCCGCCGCCTCGTCGTGCCGGGCCCGTGCCTCCGCCTCCTTGGCGGCGGCCTCGGCGTCCTTCTGTGCGGCCCGCCCGGCCTGCTCATCCGCGTACCGCCGGGCGGCCTGCGCGTCCTTGTCGGCGCTCGCGGCCCGCTTGGCCGCGTCGTCGAGCCGGTGCCGCGCCGCGTCCTCAGCGGAACGCGCCTGCTCGACCTCGTGATGGGCGGCGGCGTGCGCATCCTCGGCCTGGCGGCGGGCGGCCTCGGCGTGCTCGACCTCGGCGCGCCGATCGGCGAGGGCCAGCTCGGCGCGGCGCATCTCGTGCTCGGCGATAAGGTTGGCGTCCCGGAACGCGTCGTCCACCTTCGGCTTGAGATCGCCGATCCGCTGCTGCGCGTCGTGCTGGATCGTCTCCCAGCGTTTCAGCTTCTCCGCGTCCCGGCGGGCGCGGTGGTAGTTCTGCACGGCCTCCTTGAGCCGCTGGTTCTGCGCGAGCGCCTCCTGCGCGCGGCGCTCGGCGGCCTGCGCGTGCGCCAGGTCCTCGCCGCAGGCCGCCACCCTGTCGTGCGAGGCGATCAGCGCCTGCTCGCGGGACACCGGGTCCGGATGGTCGGCGCGGCGCACGGCGTTGTGCGCGGAGACGGCCTCGTTCAGGTCGTCCTTGGCCTTCTGCACGGCCGCTCGGGCGTCCGCCACGTCGTGCTCGGCCTGGGCGATCCGGCCGCCGACCCTGGCGAGCGCCTCGGTCTCCGGGAGCCCGGCGAGGTTCTCCGCGCCGGCGGCCTGCTGGCGCAGTTCGAGGATGCGTTCGGCCCGCGTGGGCGTGTTGTCGCCGATGTCGCGCAGGAGGGACGTTCGCCGCTGCAACGCCTCCGAGTAGATGCGCTGCTCCTCTTCGAGCCGGTCGCGCAGGGCCCTGGCGTGCGCGAGCCGTTCCTCGGCCGTGCCGGCTGCGGCCGGCACCCGCTCGCCCGCGCGCGGGACGGCACCGTCGGGCGCCGAACCCGCCGGATGCGGGGCGACCGCGGGATCGGCGACCGGCCCGTGCGGCCCCGCAGCGGGGTCCGGCACCGAACCGGCAGGATCGGACGCCGAACCCGGCTGCCCCGACGCCACTGCAGGGTCGGAAGCCGGCCCATGCGGCCCTGCTCCAGGATCCGGCGGCGAACCCGGCCTTTCCGACGCCGCGGCGGGATGGGGGGTGGAGCCGGGCGGGCGTGCTTCCGCCGGGGCGGGCGTGCCACCGGCCGGGTCCGGCACACCGGCCGGATCGGGGGGCCGGCCGGCCGGGCGCGGCGCCGGTACGGCGGAATCCGGGGCCGGACCGGACGGGCGCGGTACGGGGACCGCCGGGTCCGGCGGGGTGCCGTGCGGGCCCGCCACCGCGGCGGGATCGGGCGGAGCTGCGGCCGGGTCGGGTACCGAGGCGGACGGATCCGGCACGGCGGCGGTGCTCGTCTCGCCGGTCGCCGCGCCGTTCGCCGTCGGTCCGGCGTCGGGTGCAGACGGGCGAGACGTGCCTGCGTCCGGGGCGGCGGGATCCGGCGCGGCCGTACCGTCCCCCGCCAGGTGCGGCGGCACGGCGTTGCCGACGGCGGGGTCCGGCTTCCCGGCGGCGGAGACGGCGGGATCCGGCCGGGCGGCGCCCGGGCCGGCCGGGTCGGGCCGGCCCGGGGCGGTGCCGTTCGGATGTGCGTTCAGCCCGTTGGTTCCCGAGGAATCCGGGTGCCCTGCGGCGGTACCCGCCGGGTCCGAGCGCGCGAAGGCCGTACCGGCCGGATCCGGCCGCCCGGAGTCTCCGTTCGGATGCGGGGCCGACCCGTTCGCCGCGGGAGGGTCCGGCCGTACGGGACTCGCCGCGGGAGGGTCCGGCCGTACGGGGGGCGTGCCCGCCGGGCTCGCGGCCGGGTCGCCGTCCGGATGCAGGGCGACCGCGCCCGGATCGCGCGCACCGGCGGCGGCCGTTCCGGCCTCGCCCGCCGTCGCCGTTCCGGCCTCGCCGGTGCGGGAGACCGTGGCGGCGGTCGTGACGGAACCGGGCGTCGGGACGGCGACGGGTGGCGTGAGAGCCGGGTCTTGGCCGGCGGCGGGTACGGCGCCGGGGTCCCCGCCGTGCCCGGTAACGCCCGGTGCGGCGGGCGGGTGCACCGCCGGGCCGCCCGCCAGGCTGACCGGCGCGGTCGAGGAGTCGGTGCCCGCGGCGCGCGTGGTCAGGTCCTCGGCCTTGAGCTTGTACAGGTACTTCTCGTCGAGGATGCTCTCGATGTCCTTGCCGGTGATGAGGCTCTTGAACCGGGCGATGGTCTTGAAGCGCGCCGCGGCGAGCTCCTCGAGGTTGCCCATGCCGAAGCCCATGGCGATGCCGGCGAGGTTCCCCTCAAGGAGGCCGATCTCGGTCTGCCGGTCGAGCGGCTGGCCGTCCAGCCACTTGGCGAAGTTGCCGCCGACCACACCCTCGGTGGTGTACCGCATGAGCGGCGGCAGCCGCTCGACGTACCAGCCGAGGATCTTGAGGGGGCGGCCGACGGCGCTCAGCGCCACCCGCGACTCCTGAATCGACCGGCCGAACGCCTCCAGCAGCAGCTTGCCCCGGCGGAGCACGTTGAAGATGCGCTGGATGGTCACGCCCAGACGAGCCTCGGCGATAGCCGTCCCGGCGAAGCCGGTCGCCCACGACAGGACCATGCCGGCCAGCCAGACCTCGTAGAACTCGATGATCAGGGAGATGATCTCCTTGATGATCGATTCCCAGTTGTCAGCATGCTCGTCCAGTTTGTTCGCGGTCTGTTCGAGCACCTGGGCGGTCGCCCCGGCGCCGGCGAAGACCTCTCCGGTCAGCTGCGCGTGGGCCTCCTGCGCGGAGCCCTGCCAGTCGGCTCCCCTGGCCGCCACCGCCGCGTCACCGGTGTTCTCGGCGAGGCACCGGGCGCACGCGCGGAGGGACGCCGCGTGCGCGCGCTGGCGCTCGACGTCGCCGAGGTAGGGAATATGGAGGAGTTCGGCGATGCCGAGGAGTTCGGAGGTCAGACCTTCGGCAAGGGTGTCGTTGAAGCTCGTCACGCCGGCCCCGCCCCGTCATCGCACCGCCCGCGTAGCATGACCCGGCTAGGCCTCCCGCGCCGGTGCCGCGCCGCGGACCGCCCGCACGCCCGCGTCCTCCGCCAGCTCGTAGTTGTCGGCGGCCTCCGCCATGCGGCGCGCCATCTGCCGCAGCATCTCGACCATGTGCCGGCCGATGAGGTCGTCCATGTCGTCGCGCAGCCCGGCGAGCTCCGCGGACGCGTTCGCGGCCTCCTCGAAGCCGCCGAACGCCATGCCGACCTCGCCACCCTGGGCGGCCGCGACCCGATGTCCGCTCTCCAGGGCGCCCGCCACGGACTCGTACGCCCTGCCGACCGCGCGGAGCCGGTCCGCACTCACACCGAGCTGGTCGGAGAAGCCATCCGCGGGCATCGCCGGCTCCCATCGGTAGGTCCTGTGAGCCAGGGGTTCCGGCGCAGTAAATCATTTCCCCCAAAAGGGGCGCAATACAATAGCACCGCCCCTCGCAACCGCGGCGGCCCCACGCCGCGTGGACGACGTAGAGTAGTACTACGTATTGTAGTACTACTCTCGATAGGATGCTTGCCGTGAGAGGACTCGGAGAGCTCGAACGTACCGTCATGGAGGTTCTGTGGAGTCGCAGCCGCGGCGCGACCGCGCGTGAGGTCGGCCGCGCGCTGGCGGACGACCGCGACCTCGCGCACACCACCGTGATGACGGTCCTGGACCGGCTCGCGAAAAAGGGTTTCCTCATTCGTGAGAGGGAAGGGCGCGCCTGGCGCTACCGTCCGGTGGCGACGAAGGAGGCGTACGTGGCCGAGCTCATGCTGGGCGCCCTGAGCCTGACCGGCGACCGCGACGCCGCCCTGGCGCATTTCGCGCGGTCGGTCTCCGACGACGAGGCCGAACTCCTGCGCCGCGTACTCGACGAGGTGGAAGGGACATCACCGGGATGACCGGAACGGCCCTGCTCGCCCTGCTGGCGGCCGGCAGCCCGCTCGGCGCGCACCGGCTCACCCGCGCGCGCTGGACGTGGCGGGCCCCGCACACCGCGATCGCGCTCTGGCAGGCGCTCGGGCTCGCCTGGGGCCTCGCATCGATCGGCGCGCTCCTCGGCTTCGGCGTCGCACCCTTCGGCGACGGCGTGATGCTCGGGGTCGTGCGCTTCTTCCGGCACCCCGGGGCGCTGTCGCCCGTGCGGATCGCCTCGGTCGCCGCCGGGCTGTTCCTCCTCGCCATGCTCGTCGGCATGCTGCTCGCCGCCATCGCCGGCGCGGTCCGCGCGCGCCGCCGGCACCGGGCCCTGCTTGCCCTCGTCGCGCACGGCGACCCGGAGATCCCCGGCACGCTCGTCCTCGACCACCCGGCCGCCGCCGCCTACTGCGTGCCCGGCATGCGCTCCCAGGTCGTCATCAGCGCCGGCACCCGCGCGCTGCTCGGCCCGTACGAGCTGGCCGCGGTGCTCGCCCACGAGCGGGCGCACGCGCGAGAACGCCACGACCTGGTGCTGCTGCCGTTCAGCTCGCTGCGCCGCATCTTCCCGCAGTCCCGCATCGTCGGCCGCACCCTCGACGCGGTCGAGCTGCTCGTCGAGATGGCCGCCGACGACCGTGCGCGCCGCCAGCGCCCGGCCCGCGAGCTGGCCACCGCCCTGCTGCGGTTCGCCGCCGCCCGGCCGACCCCGACGCCCGCCGGTGCCCTCGGCATCGCCGACGGCGAGACCAACCCGATCCTCGCGCGCGTCCGCCGCCTGCTGTCCCCCGCGCCGCTGCCCCGCCCGGCCCGCGGCGCCATGCTCGCCGGCGCGGCCCTCGTCGCCATCCTCCCCCTGATGCTGTACGCTCTCCCCGCCTGACACCGCCGCCGTCACTACGCAGGAGTGGCCGTGTCCGACGGACTAGGCGGTACCGCCGCCCGGCTCGCCGAGAAGGCCGGATTCATGCGGCCGGTCTTGGAGTTCTTCCGTGAGAGCCCGCGGCTCCTGCGCCAGTACGCGGCCGACGACGGCGCGAGGGGCGGCCGGCAGCTCGAACGCACCATGGAGGACGTCCGGACCGTCATCGATCGCTACGGCATCACCATGAACCGGGGCGCGAAGATACGGATCGACAAGGGCATCCGCGGCGTCACCATGCCCGACCGCACGATCCGGCTGAGCCCACAGGCGTTCGAGAACGAGGAGCAATTGGCACGGACGATCTACCACGAGAACTGGCACGTCGGTCAGATCACCGCACACGGCCGATACTTCAAGGACGTGGCCGAGGCGGACCAGTGGGAACGGGAGGCCTGGGACGCCGAGCGGCGCTGGTGGCAGAACCACCCGCTGAACACCGGGGGAAGAAGGGAGCGACGTGAGCGTCGTCGAAGATCCGTCGTACGACAGGTGGCTCGCCGCCTACGGCGACGTCTACGAGGCGTTGCCCGGGCGCGCCGCCGTCCGCTGCCCCCGGTGCGGCGCCGACGCGCTGCGGCTGGTCTTCGTCGGCGACGAGTCCGAGCGGATCGGCTATGCGGCGTTCTGGTGCGACGACTGCCGGCACGGCATCCACCTGTCGCGTGTCGACGTGCCCGCCGACGTCGCGATGTACCCGTTCCGCCCAGGCGGCCCGCCGGACGCCGTCCCCGACTACACGATCACCGTCCCGATGCCGGACACCGGCGGCCCGGACGAGGTCCTGACGTTCTGAGCCTGCGGTGGGCGCCGGCGTTCTCACGGCCGGCGCGCGGCCTCCGGCGGTGCCGATCCGCCCGCCGCCGTGGCGTCAGAGGTGCATCGCGACCGTGATCACCATGACCAGGAGGGCGATCGCGTAGACGGCGCGCACCGTCTCGCGCATTCGGATGCCGCGCATGTTCTCGATCCGGCTCTTGTAGGATTGCCAGTTGACGTGGGCCTGACGGGCGCGTTCGGACCGCACGCCAACGAATACGGCGACGGCCAGCGCGAAGAGGACGAACACCACCATGACGGTCTCCTCGGGTTGTTCACGTACGGGGCTGGAAACCGGTGCCACGGTGCGGTGTCTCGGCGAACCGGGCTCCGGACGGTGGCGGCAGGTCTTCCGGGACGGACACGGATTCCCCCGTCACCGCATCACGCCGGCCCGTTGGATGACCGTGCTTCGTACCGGGCCAGAATCCCAGGCGATCGGTTCTCATGGCTTTCGGCATGCAGGCCACCCCGTCTCTCCGGGGGCCGTTGATCTGCCCGCCGTTGACCCCCGGATGGTTTCCATTTTATCCAGTCGCGAGAGATTCATTCAACACGAATACGCTTTCCATCACCCAATCAATGAGGCGAGATAAGGCGAATAGCTTGGTGCGAAATTGCCGCACCGCTTTCATTTACCTATCGGACCGCCACCTGGCCGATCGGCAGCGCCCGGCCTGCCCGCTGGCGAACGAACACCTTGCCCACCGACCGGCGGCACACGAAAATCACGCAGGATGACGGACCACACCGCCGTCGCGGTTAATCGGCCATACCATAAATGAGGTTTCGACACCGCCGTTTAACGGCAAGCGCGCCGGCGGCGGCCCGCGTCGCCCGAACGGCCCCCCTCAGGCACCATTCGTCCTGGTCGCATCGTGCCACCTCGCGTAAACACGGTGTGGTATTTGCCACCTCGCTGATTTAATCTAGGCGCGTGGCGAGGCGGCCGAAAGCGAGATTACTAGATGAGTGACAGCACCCCATCACGTGGCGAGACAGCTGTGATGCCGTCCCCCGGCCCCGTCGATCCCGGCCCGGTCGTCCAGCGCGCCCTGCTCACCGCCGAGTTGCAGAAGATGCGCCGCGAGCGCCACAAGACGCAGGAGGAGGTGGCCCGCGCCCTCGACTGGTCACCGTCGAAGCTCATCCGCATCGAAGGCGGGAGTGTCGGCATATCGACCACCGATCTGCAGGCGCTGCTCCGCCTCTACGAGGTGACCGACACCGATTTGATCAAGCAGTTGGAGACCCTCGCCCGCGGCGCCCGCAGGCGCGGCTGGTGGGCACCGTTCAAGAACGATCTCGACCAGGCCTACTACACCTACATCGGATACGAGGCCGGCGCCTCCATGATCCGGATCTTCGACCCCATGCTGGTCCCCGGCGTCCTCCAGACGGACGAGTACGCGACGGCGCTGACGATCGAGTACATCCCGAACTCCCCGTCGCTTCTCGACTCGGTCGTCGACGCACGGCTACGGCGGCAGGAAGAACTCCTGCGCCGCGAGCGGCCGCCACAGCAGGAGTTCATTCTCGACGAAGCCGTCGTGCGCCGTCGAGTCGGCGGCCAGCGCGACCCCGGCATCATGCCGCGACAGCTCCAGCATCTGCTGGAAATGGCAGAGCTGCCGTTCTGCACGATCGAGATAATCCCGTTCTCGAAGGGCTCGCACTTCGGAATGCGCGGCCCCTTCACGCTGCTCGAGTTCGACATCGGCCTGAACGCCGTGCTGTACCTGGAGAACTCCCGGGCGCGCGGCGGCGAGGTCACGGCCGACGCGGGCGACGTGGCGGCGTACCTCGAAGCGTTCGAACACCTGCGCGATCTGGCCCTGTCCCCGGACGACTCCGTGGCATTCATCCGCGCCGCCGCCGAGGAGATGGAACGGCAGCCGCGTAGCGGGCCCACAGGGAAGGACGGCGCTTTACCGATCATTGTGGCGGGGGAGGGCGTGACGCATTAGTCCGGTGTGATACAACTACGCTGTCGCGCCGATGGAGCCGCCCATCGCCGGCCGCGATCTGGCTGTTCCCGCGTGTCCGGCCGGCTTTCATCGGCGAATCACACCGTAGGTCGCCATGCTGTCATGCACGGCACGGACGTGCCCGGGGTTCGTACGAATCCGGGCTCTGAAGGGGATTCCATGATCGCCGACACCCACCCCCTTCACCTCACCGGCCCGTGGCGGAAGAGCACGAAGAGTGCATCGGGCGGCTGCGTCGAGGCCGCCCCGGCCGAACGCCGCCCGCACGCGGGCGAGGCCTCCGTCAGGCCCGCCGGCACGACCGCCACCCATCCCGGCGAATAGCCGGCCGCGCCGCGTCGCCTTCTCACCACGCCGACCGGCGACCCCGGTCGGCGATGGGGTCCGCAGCGGCACGATCGTTCCGCCACCGGCCGCTGACGGCCGGTCCTCACCCTGATTCCGGCTCCGGCCATCACCCTGGACGCGGCCGAAATCGAATCGATCTGCGGCGGCTTCGTGCTTCCCTGACGGAAGCCCGGAGACCCGGTGAACGGGATTCATCCGAATGACGTGTCGCATCACGGTGCCCCCGCGTCGTGATGCGGCACGTCAGACGTGCTCGAGGGTGCGTTCGGCGCGTGGGGCGGACGGAGGCGGGCCGGGACGGCGACGGCGGCCCGGGAACCACCAGTTGGCGTGGCCGAGCAGGCTCATCAGGGCCGGCACGAGCACCAGGCGGACCACCGTCGCGTCGACGGCGACCGCGGCGGCCAGGCCGAGGCCCATCATCTTGACCGTCGTGTCCGGCTGCGGGAGGAAGCTCAGGAACACGCAGATCATGATCAGCGCGGCCGAGGTGATCAGCCGGGCGGTCGACGCGATGCCGGTGACCACGCTGCCGTGCGGGTCGCCGGTGCGGAGGTATTCCTCGCGGATCCGTGACAGCAGGAAGACCTCGTAGTCCATCGACAGCCCGAACAGCAGCGCGAACATGAACAGCGGCACGAACGACACGATCGGCACCGGGCCGTCGAGGCCGAGCAGCCGGATGCCCCAACCCCACTGGAACACCGCGACCACCAGGCCGTACGCGGCGCCGATGGAGAGCAGGTTCATGAGCGCGGCCTTGAGCGGCACCACCACCGACCGGAACGCGATGGTGAGCAGGGTGATCGCGACGACGACCACCGTCACCACGACGTACGGCATGCGCTGCCGCACGGTGGTCGCGATGTCGATGATCGCGGGCGACTCGCCGCCGAGGTAGGCCTTCACCCCGGGATGCGCGGCCACGACCGGCGGGATGACAAAGGTGCGCAGCCGCCGTACGAGGTCGGCGGTGGCGGCGGCCTGCGGCGGCGTGGACGGCACGATCTTCACGACGGCGGTGTCGC
Organism: Actinomycetota bacterium; assembly: GCA_048498315.1. Classification (GTDB taxonomy): domain Bacteria; phylum Actinomycetota; class Actinomycetes; order Streptosporangiales; family Streptosporangiaceae; genus Actinoallomurus. The sequence goes on along the minus strand of JBEHYF010000015.1, from coordinate 41,635 downwards.
CGGCCACGACCGGGGCCTCGGTCGACGCGATGCCGGGCATGCCGCGCATACGCTGCCGCAGCTCCTCGCCGATGCCGCGCGCCTGCGGGTTCGGGGCCGGCTGGTCGTCCGGGCTGATCGCCAGCCGCCCGCCGGGCTCGCGGCGCAGCGACGTCCAGCCCCTGGCGGTCTGGGTACTCTCGGCGACCTGCGGCGGCGCGGCCGGCGTCGGCACCTTCACGACGGCGACGAACGGGCTGTACCAGCCGGGGCCGAAGTCGCGCGCCGTCACGTCGTACGCGCGGCGGGCGCTGTTGGAGTGCGGCAGCGTGCTGTCGGCCATGATGCCGAAGCGCAGGGTCAGCACCGGCAGGGCGAGCAGCAGGAGCAGCAGCGTGGCGGCGATCGCATACGGCCAGGCGTGCCGGTCGACGTGCCGGCCCCAGCGCTCCCAGCGGCGCGAGGACGGGTCGATGACCGAGAGCCCCCTGGGCTCCCCCGCCCCGTCGGCACCCGCGGCCCGGTCGCCGCGGCGGCGGGACCGGCGCAGGCGGGGCAGACGGTACCGGTCGATGTCGCCGCCGAGGACGCCGAGGACGGCGGGGAGCAGGGTCAGCGCGGCGGCCACCATGAACGCGACCGCGGTCGCGGTGGCCAGGCCGATGATGCCGATGAAGGCGATGCCGGACAGCCACAGGCCGCAGATCGCGAACACGACCGTGCCGCCCGCGAACACGACGGCGTGCCCGGAGGTCGCCAGCGCCCGCCCGATCGATTCCTCGACCTGCATGCCGCCGGCGAGCTGCTGACGGTGCCGGGTGACGACGAACAGGGCGTAGTCGATGCCGGCGCCGAGACCGAGCATGGCGGCGACCATCGGCGCGGTCGGGTGCACCTGGAACAGGGACGCGCCGAAGTGGATCAGCGAGTACGCCGCGGCCATCCCGCACAGGGACACGACGATGGGCACGCCGGCCGCCAGGAAGGAACCGAACGCCAGCAGCAGCACGCCCAGCGCGAGGACGACGCCCACACCCTCCTTGGCACCCGCCCTCGGCTGGTTCAGGATCATCGCGGCGATGCCGCCGAAGTCGACGTCGACGCCGGCCTCGCGGGCCGGCTCGACCGCCTCCTGCAGGGCGTTCATGTCCTTGGAGCGCAGGTCGCGTGCGGTGCCCTTGAAGTGTGCGACCGCGACGACGGCGTCCGGGCCCCTCGCGCCGCCTGTGTGGCCGTAGGGGTTTTCGACCGTGGCGACGCGCGGCAGCTTCCCGACCTGGTCGATGGCCTTGCCCACCAGCAGGGAGACGCGCCAGTCGGACAGCGAGACGCCGCGCTGCGGGTGGAAGACGATGGTAGTGGTGGGGCCGGTGATGTCCGGGAAGTCCTGCCGGAGCAGGTCGACGGAGCGCTGGGTCTCGGTGCCGGGAAGGCGGTCCTGCTGCACGAACGTGCCGCCGTGGACGGCGCCGAGGATGCCCGTACCGGTCGCGACGAGCGCCCAGATGAGGAGGACCCAGCGCCGATGCCGAGCGCAGAAACGCCCCAGTCGCTCCAGAATCCCCGCCATGTTCTTCAGGACACCACGGCGTGGAGGTTTTTGCAATGTGTGCAAAGTCGCATCGAGTGTATATATTGGTGAGATGGATCACATGGGGCTGAGAGAGCGGAAGAAACTGCGCACCCGCCGGGCGATCGCCGACGCCGCGCTGCGGCTGTTCGCCGAGCGCGGCTATGAAGAGACGACGATCGCCGACATCGCCGCAGCGGCCGACGTGTCGCCGCGCACGTTCTTCAGCTACTTCCCCTCGAAGGAGGACGTGGTCTTCGCCGAGGTCGACGAGCGGCTCGCCGAGGTGCGCGAGGGCCTGGCGAACCGTCCGCCGGGCGAGACGCCGCTGGAGTCGATGCGCCGCATCGTGCTGGAGATGATCGAGGCGATCGCGGCCGCCGACGGCGACTACGGGTCGGTGCAGGTCCAGCTGGTCCTCGAACGGCCCTCCTTGCAGGCCCGCGCGCTCAAGCGCATGAACGACACCGAGCGTGAGGTGGTCGACCAGCTCTCCCGGCTGTGCCCGGCGATCGGCGAGGTCGACGCGGTCATCATCGCCGGCGCCACCGTCGGCGCGATGCGCGCCGTCATCACCCACTGCCGCTCGCACGGGTACGACCCGGAGGGCACCCGCCGCGCGGTCGACCGCGCCCTCGCCATCGTCGAGCACGGCCTCGACTCGGTCGCCGACCTGACCCGCCCGGCTCCTGACCGCTCGACCCTTGACCGCTCGGTCGTCTGACGGCCCGGCGCGCTCACCCGCCCGACCCGCTGACGGCGGCCCCGGCGCGCGGTGCGTCGCCGGGGCCGGAACGGCGTCTCGGGAATCCGCCTCGCCGGGCGGCGGACGCCCGCACGGCCGGGGCGGACTCTCGGCCGGGTGAACGGGCCGGGCTCCGGTCGGTGACGGGCGGTGGCGGTACGAGACCGCCGTCGTCAGTCGAGGATCCGTACCCGGACGCGCCGGAAGCCGCGGCCCTTGTTCTCCACCTTGGCGATCTGCATACGGCCGATCTGCCGTGTGGAGGCCACGTGCGTGCCGCCGTCCGCCTGGGTGTCGAGCCCAACGATGTCGACGATCCGGACCTCCTCCACCTCCGGCGGGACCAGGTTCGTCGCCGTGCGGACGATGTCGGGGATGGCGAACGCCTCCGCGCGGGGCAGCGTGCGGACCTCGATGCGGCGATCGGCCTCGATCTCGGCGTTGCACGCCGCCTCGACCGTCTCCTTGAAGCCGGGCGGCACCTCGGGCAGGTTGAAGTCCATCCGGGCGACGCCGGGCTCCATGTTGCCGCCGGTGACGAGGCAGCCGTACTCGCGGAAGACGACCCCGCACAGCACGTGCAGCCCGGAGTGGGTGCGCATCAGGCTGGTGCGGCGCTCGTCCTCGATCGCACCGCGCACGGTCGTCCCCGGCGGTGGCAGCGGGTCGTTCTCATCGGGCAAAAGGTACAGATCATCGCCTTTTCGGGCTCCGACAATGCGGGTTTGCACCCCTTGCCACAGCAATACGCCATGATCCGGCGGCTGACCCCCGCCACCCGGATAAAATGCCGAGCGGTCGAGGACGATCCCCCCGGGTCCCGAGTCGAGCACGACCGCGTCCCATTCGCGCAGCGTCTGGTCGGTCAGCTCTAGCCGCCGTGTCCGGTAAGTCGTCGCCATGTCAGCACTCTAGAGAACGCCCGGGCCCTGTGCCCCGACAACAAGGAGCGGCATTGAGACGACGCGCCCTTCCGAGCGTCGCCGCCGTTGCCGTCCTGCTGGCGCTGTCGGCCTGCGGCAGCGCCGAGGGCAAGGCGCACGCCGACAGCACGCTACGGACGAAGGCGCGCCCCACGGCCCGGGTGGCCACGGCCCCGGTCGTGATGTTCCTCGGCGACAGCTACACGACCGGCAAGCTCGGCCAGCTCCCCGAGCAGACCTACGCCGCGCAGGCCGCCCGCGACCTGGGCTGGCAGGTCATCCTCGGCGGCTACCGCGGCACGGGGTTCGTGGCCCGCGGCCATGTCGGCAAGGATTTCGCGGCGCTGTTCCAGGAGCAGCTCGCCTGGCGGCCGGCGCCCGACCTAGTGATCGTCTCCGGCGGCCACAACGACGTACGGCACCGGCCGCAGGTCGTCGCCGAGGCGGCGCAGCGGCTGCTCGGCGCCATCCGGCGGCGCTGGCCGAAGACTAAGCTGCTTATGATCGGGCCGATGTGGGGCGGCGACCCGACACCCGAGGCGACCGCGATCCGCACCGCGCTGGCGGCGGCGGCGAGGCGGGCGCACGTCCCGTTCATCGACCCGCTGGCCGAAAAGTGGATCACCGGGAACCGTGCAGAGGGCACCGGGAACGCGCCGCGCTACATCCTCTCCGACGGGACGCACCCGACCCCCGCGGGAGCGAAGTACATCGCCGACCGCCTCGTCACCGACCTGCGCACGCTGCACCTGACGACGCCCTGAGCCGACTCCCCCGATCACCGTGTGAGCCGGCCAACCCGGTCATGCCGTGGACCGTGCTCCCGCGCGCGAGCCGCGCCGCACAGCCGCGCCGCAAACGGCCCGGGCGGTCCTGCGCCGGCCGGAGGCGTGCGCCGGGCGGCACGGGTCAGGGTCTCACCAGGGACCGTAGGGCCCGGACGAGGAGGAGCCGCCCCGGCCGTACTGCCGGACGGCCGGCCGCACGTCGGCCAGGTAGACCGCCGCGGCGATGAAGCCGATGATCGGCAGCATCTGGATAATCGTGACGAAACCGACAGCGCCGGCCACACCAAACAGCAACGCGACGCCGAGGATGATCAGCCAGAGCTGCTTGGTGAGCTTGCCGGCGGCGGTGTACGCAGCGGCGGGCCGGCGTACGGCGTCGACGAACGCCCACACCTCGACGACGAACGCTACGATCGCCACCGCCCAGAACAGGTAGAACACGAAACCCTGGGCGCCTCCGAGCACCGTCAACCCCCTGCGCCGGGCGGCGTCCGGGCGGACGCCGCGTTTCTGGTCCTACGGACCACAGCGTATGCGCTTCCGGGCGGTCGCGCCCGCGCCCGGCCGCCGGTGCCCGCCGCGCTCGGCGGCGGACACGCCTGCGGGCGGCGCCGGAAACGCCGCCGGCCCGGGCGGAGCGTTCCGCCCGGGCCGTGCGCTCGCCTGCCGACCGCCGACCGAAATCAACCAGCCGGGCGATCGGTGCGTCAGCGGCCCACCTTCTTGGACGCGTCGCTCGCGGCACGGCCGGCGGTCCTCGCCGTCTCTCGGGCCTGGCCGGCGGCCGACCGGACCTTGCGGGCGGTGGCGCGGGCCGACTCCTCAAGCTGCTTGGTGGCCTGCTGGCGCTCCACCCGGCCGACGATCCGCTTGCCGCGCGCGGCGAGCTCGTCGACGACCCCGGCGGCGCGGGCGCTCACCTGGTTGACGTAGGAGGCGGCGACGCCCGGCAGGTCCTTCGGACCGGTCCGGGCCTGCAGGCGGTTCAGCCGCTCGGGCACCTCGCGAAGCTTCTCGACGGCGAGGTCGCCGGCACCCGCCGCCACGTAGAAGGCCTTTGAATCGCGAAGTCGCTCGGTGATGGTCATTTCTGGGTCCCTTCGGTCGATGCGGTCTCATCGGCGGTTTCCGCGCCCCGCGCGCTCTCGGCGCGGAACGACTCGTAGATGTCGAGCAGGACCTGCTTCTGCCGTTCCGACAGAGCCATGTCCGCGCGGATCGCGGCCTGGACGTCGGTGTCGGGCTCGCGCTCGTCGAGGATCCCCGCCTGGATGTAAAGCGCCTCGGCGGAGATACGGAGTCCCTTGGCGATCTGCTGGAGGATCTCCGCGCTCGGCTTGCGCAGCCCGCGCTCGATCTGGCTGAGGTACGGGTTCGACACGCCCGTCGCCTCGGCCAGCTGGCGCAGCGAGACCTTGGCCCGCTGGCGCTGTTCTCGGATGTACTCCCCAATGGAGCCGACCTTGGAAGCCGCCATATCTCCACTGTGCACGGCTGTGCTTGCTATTGCAAGCGCGCTTGCAAGCGGCAGGCGGTGAGGACCGTCACGTTCCGAGTACGCTCTGCACGCCCTGTGCGATCCGTAACACCGTATCCCGGATCTCAGCCGACGACGTGGGCGGGGCACCCGGCCGGCGCACGTGCCGCCCGGCCGACGCGGTGGGCGGGGCACCCGGACCGCACACCGCGCCCGGCCGGCGCCGAAGGCGGCCACCGCCCCGGCATCGCACGCCGCCGGTCAGTCGACGTCGCCTGGCGGCGCCGCCCAGGTGTTGCAGGCCGCGGTCGTGCCGCGGGTGAAGCCGCGCTCCAGCCAGCCGCTGTAGTGCGCGTCCGTGCCGTGGTCCTGCTCGTCCGGCGGGCGCCCGTCGTCGCCGCGGCCGTAGGAGTCGCGCAGCGCCACCGACCACTGGTCGGGCGTCACGGGGAAGGTGGCGCGCACCGAGTTCATGAACACGCCGGACAGGCACTGCGCCTGCAGTTCGCTGCGCTTGGTGATCGCGTTGCGGTCGCGCGTCGTCGCCGCGGCGCTCCGCTGCTGCTGTTCGTAATCCAGGATGCCTGACATGTCCTGGATCGCATGGCCGTATTCGTGCGCGATCTCCCGTGCGTACGCGACGTTGTAGCGCACCGGCAGCCCGCCCGCCGCCCGCTGCGCGTCCGTTACGCCGATGTACATGGACGCGTTGGCCGGGCAGTAGAACGCCGCCACCCCCGGCGACGGATAGTCCCCGCAGGGGCTGCGGCCCGGCGTGCTCCAGAACACCCGCTGCGGCGCGTGGAACGGGATGCCGGCACGGGCCAGCCCCTGCCCCCACTCACGATCGAGACAGTCGCTCGTGCTGTCCAGGAACCGCCGGAACGACTGCGGGTCGCCCTGGACGATCCGCTGGCCACGGCAGCCATCCGAGGGCAGCCGGCCGACCGCGTAAAGCCGGCTCGCCGCCGCCGTCGTGACCTTTCCCGGAACGGCGGGCGCGCTGATCGGCGCCCGCGCCGGCGCCGGACCGAAGGTCGCGGTCGCCCGGTGGTACATCGCGCCGCCGATGCCGATCAGCGCCAGGAAGCCCAGGAACAGGACGGTGCGCACTCCGCCGCCGGACCGGCGGCGGGGCGGGGGCACATGCCTGTAGCCGCCGCCCGGCATGCCGGGCCCCGGCCCGTACGGCGGCCGGTACGGGCCCGGCGTCCCGTACCCTTGCGGAGCGCCGTACCCGCCAGGGCCACCCGGCCCGTAGCCGCCGGGGCCACCGCCGGGCGGCCCGTACCCGCCGGGGCCGTGGCCCGGGGGCCGCCCTCGGCCCGGGTACGGTCCGTGGCCCGGCGGGGGTCCCCACGAACCCGGTCCGGCCATCACGGTCCTCCCAACGAGAGTCGGCGAGCCGCCTCCGGGCGGACTCGATTCCTGGCAGTCGGCAGACCGGCGCCCGAATTCTCCGGGATGCCCGTCACGAGATGTCCGAAGGGGCGGCGGTCCAGGTGTCGCAGGCGGCCAGCGCACGCCCGTCGTAGCCGCGGGCGATCCAGCCCGCGTAATGCCGTCCGGAGCCGTGGTCGCGGCGGTCGGGGGGCAGCGCGTCCTCGCCGCGAGCGCGCGCGTCGGCCAGCACCGCGCGGTACTGCTCCGCGGTCATCGGCAGCGTGGCGCGCTCGGCGGACAGGAACGCGCCGGCGAAGCACTGCGCCTGCAACTCGATCCGGCGGCTCACCTCGTCGCGGGCGGCGAGCGACCCGGCCGCCATGAGCCGGTGGCCGTACCCGAGGATCCCGGCGTCCTCCTGCACGTGATGGCCGTACTCGTGCGCGATGACCCGCGCGTAGACCGCGTAGTGGGACACCGGTTCGCCGCCCGAGGCTGCGACGATGTCCTCCAACCCGACGTACATCGTGTCGTTGGCCGGGCAGTAGAACGCGGCGGCGCCGGGCGCCGGGTAGGACCCGCACGGGCTGACCCCGGGCACGTCCCAGAAGACCCGGTGCGGCGTGGAGAATCCGGTCAGGCCCGCCTTGGCGAACTGGCGTTCCCAGACCGCGTCGAGGCAGTCCGACAGGGTGCCGAGGAAGGCGAGCATCGAGTTCTCGTCGTGCGCGCGGATCTTCGGCAGCCGGCAGCGGGCCTGGGTGAGCGGCCCGGATCGGTACAGCGCACTGTCGACGGCGGCCTCCCGGGTTCCGGGATGCGCGCCGCCCCCGGCCGCGGTCCGGCGGTCCGGCGGGCGGCCCGGGCCGGCCAGCGTGTAGCCGAGCACGGCGACCACGCACAACGTGGCGACCCCGCCGAGCGCGCCGGCGACGGTCGTGGCGGTGCCGCGGCGGTACGCCGGGCGCGGCGGCAGGTAGCCGTGTCCGTGCTCGGGGCGCGTCCACTGCCGGGACGGCGGGCCGTGCGGCTCGGGGCCGTGTGGCGGGCGCGGCCGATAGGGACCTACCACTGCGTCGCGTTCCTCCCCCTGGGCGCGGTACCGGCTCCGCGCGGGGAGGGACCGCGACCAGAATCATGGCATAAGACGGAAAAACCGCTCATGGCTTTGGATCACGCGAAACCGCTACATCTGTTGGCCCATGTCCGGCGGGCGGTTCACCGGTACGCTGTGCGCTCATGCTGGTCCGAACGCGACCGCTGATCGTCCCGGCGGTCATCGCGGCGCTGCTCACCTGCGCGTTCCCGGCATCGGCGAGCTCCTCGCAGGTGCTGAAGGACGACCTCGCGCTGACCCTCGCGCCCGACGGCACGCTCAAGGCGACCGAGACCGTCACCTTCACCGGCGACGCCGCGCAGCGCGTCTTCGTCACCCGCACGCACGTCGACGACCGGACCGACCGCCGCTTCGCGATCGGCGACCTGCGCGGCGGCACCCTCCAGGACGAGGGCGACCACGCCGTCGTACGTCTCGCCGGGGGCGGGCCCGGCCGGCACACCGCCCGCCTCACCTACACGGTGAAGGGCGCCCTCACGCCCATGGCGAACCGCGACGAGCTGAACTGGACCGCCGCCGGCGGCTGGCGCGAAACCGTCGCGCAGACCCGGGTGACGGTCGGCTCCGGCGCGACCGTGCAGAGCATCAACTGCTTCGCCGGCGAGCTGGGCAGCACCGTCGGGTGCACGCAGTTCTACACGAACCACACGCACACGCAGGCCGTGTTCCGCCAGCAGGACCTCCAGGCCGGCGAGTACCTCACCATCGTCATCGGCTACCCGCCCGGCACCACCCGCGGCCGGCCGATCCTCGTGCAGCGGCACACCCTCGCCACCGCGTTCACCGTCAACGCGGTCACCGGCGGCGCGCTGCTCGCACTGCTCGTGCTGCTACTGGGCGGCGTCGCGGCGCTGTACTACACCCGCGGCCGCGACGCCCGGATCGTCAACCGGAAGGCGGCCGAGGGCGACCACGCGCCGATCGGCGACGCCGGGTTCGCCCCGCCCGACGGCGTGCGGCCCGGCCAGATCGGCACCCTCATCGACGAGCAGGCCGACGTAATCGACGTCACCGCGACCATCGTCGACCTCGCCGTCCGCGGCCACCTGCTCATCGAGGAGCTGCCGCGAGAGGCGTACGGGCGGGTCGACTGGCGGCTGCGCCGCCTCGACCGGCCGGGCGACGAGCTGCTGCACTACGAGCGTCTCCTGTACGACGCGCTGTTCGCCGGGCGCGACGCGGTCCGGCTGTCGGAGCTGGACGGCACGTTCGCCCAGCAGCTCGCGGCGGTGCGCGCCGCGCTGTACGAGGACGTCGTCCGGCTCGGCTGGTTCGCCCGGCGGCCCGACTCCGAGCGCACCCGCTGGACCACCGCCGGCATGGTGCTGGCCGGTCTCGGCGTCGCCGGTACGCTCGTGCTCGCCCTGTACACGAACCTCGCGCTGATCGGGCTCGCGATGATCATCGCGGGTGCGGCGCTGGCCGTCGGCGGCCAGTACATGCCGGCCAAGACCGCGCGCGGCGCGACGGCGCTCGCGCACACGCTCGGGTTCCGCGCGCACCTGTTCCGCGGCGAGGCGCCCGACGCCCCCGCCGACCAGCGGGTGGCCGTCTTCTCGCGGTACCTCCCGTACGCGGTGGTGTTCGACGTCGTGGCCCGCTGGGCGCAGACCGTCGCCGACGTCGGCGCGAACAGCACGGGCCCGTCGGACAACCTCTACTGGTACGAGGGCCCGGCCGAGTGGGACCTGTCCGCCTTCGCCGAGTCGATGCGCACGTTCACCCTCGCCACCTCCGGCGCCATCTCGGCCTCCCGCCAGTTCCGCAGCCTCACCTGACCGCCGCGCGCCGCCGGGGCTGTAAGCCAGCGCGGTGACCACAAACGTTCACCGGGTGTGGTGACAGGCCGGTTTGGGGTCCGCGACACCGTGGTCACCGCAGCAGTGCGGTGGCCGGGAATGTTCGCCGGGCCGGTGGCACGCCGGGCGGCTTCGGTGACGGCGGGGCCTGTGGGTCCCGGTCTCGGCTGCGGACGGATCCGGCCGGAGGAAATTCTCCTGCCACGGGTTGCCGGTGTGAGCGCATCGGGTGAGCGCATCGGGTGAGCGGATGCGATCCGGAGCCGGGCCGCGCCCCGGGGGTGTCACCGAGCTTGTTCCCTCAGCCGGAACTTGTTCCTGCTGAGGGAACAAGCGCACCGGACACCGCCCGGCCGGTCTGATGGAGTGGCCCGGCCGGCCCGGCCGGCCTGGCCGACGGGGTGGCCCCGGCCGCCCGCCGCCGACCCGGCGAACGTCCATGGACACCCCACTATGGGCGGATACGGCGGCCGGATGCGGCTTCGACGCAGGCCATGGCGGTTTCGAGCTGGTCCGGGCTTCGGGCGGTGACGATTCCGGTGTGGGCGTAGTCGATCCATGTGGGGAAGGCCACCAGCTCGCGGCTGTAGCGGCCGAAGAACACCGCCCACTCCGGATGCCTCGCGGACAGGGTCGCGACGACCCGCTCAGGTTGCCGCATCGTGGCCCTCGCGTGGCTTCGGGCCGAGCGTTGCCCAAGTGATCTTGCCGACGCCGTCTCTGGCCGGCCGGCATCCCCAGGCGGTGGACCGTGCGGCCACGATGAACAGGCCGCGGCCGGATTCGGCGTCCGGGCATTGCGGCCTCGGCTCCGGGACGCCGGGTCCGTCGTCCCATACGGCCACCTCGATCTGGTCGGTTCCGGATCGAAGGACGATGAGGAAGGCGATACGGCTCCCGAGTCGCAAGGCGTTGGTGACGAGTTCGGAGACCACCAGTTCGACGTTGTCCCGGACGTCGGGCAGACCCCAGGCTTCGACGGCAGCGACAGCCAACGCACGTGCTGTGCGTGGGGCGGTGCGGTCGCACGCCAGAAAGGCGGATCGGTACCGGCTGCGGGCCGGGATGTCCATCGGAAACGGGCTCACGGGATGCTCCCATCGATGTATTCGGAGAGTTCCCCTACGGTGACCCGGTGTAGTTAGGCTGGTCCATAGCGTTTTTCCGACGTTCCGAAGCTCGCGGAAATCAGGACCGCCCATGGGACGCCCCCCAAAGCCCATCGACCCGAACGAGTCGCTGACCGCCTTCTACGGCTGGAAAATCAGGACATTGAGGGAACAGTGCGGCTGGACGCAGGCGGAGCTGGGCAGGAAGATCGCGCTCTCCGGCGACGCGGTATCCAGCCTTGAGCTGGGTAGGTCCGGGCCCGACGACCGTACGGGCGAACTGCTCGACCAGACGTTCGGCACGGAGACCTATTTCCGGGACCACGCGCCGCTCGTGCGCAAGGAGCGCATCCCGGCTCCTGCTCGAAGTCTCGCCGAGAGCGAGGCAACGGCCCGAACGATCCGAATCTACGAGCCATGCCTGATTACTGGTCTCTTCCAGACGGAGGACTACATCCGGGCGAAGGCCGAGACCGGGCCTTATGCCAGCAACGTCGATGAGATGGTCGCGCAGCGGCTTCGGCGGCAGGAGATCCTCGACCGGAAGGATCCTCCCCGAATCTGGCTCGTTTCCGATGAGGCGGCGATCCGGAGACCCATCGGGGGGCCGAAGTCGTTCGTGGAACAGCTCATGCGACTTGAGGAGCTGGCGCGACGTCCGAACGTCGTCGTTCAGATCGTCGCGATGGCGACACCAGCGTATGCCGGGCTTGTGAGTCCATTCACGATCATGTCGTTCGCCGAAGGTCCCGACGTCGCCTACGTCGAGGGCCCCAACGCGGGGCGGTTCATCGACAGGCCGGAGATGGTGGCCGAACTCATGGAAACCTATGATCTGATCAGAAGCGCTGCTTTGTCCGCCGCTCAGTCGGCGGAGCTGATTAAGGAGATCCGGGAGTCCCTGTGATCGATCTCTCTGCCGTAGCCTGGCGCAAGAGTCGGCGTAGCAACGACAACTACGGGCAATGCGTTGAGCTGGCCTTGGTGTCCGATGAAGCGGAAGTTCTGGACGTCAAGGAGCCATCGCCGCACTGTGGGGACCGACCGGGCCGTTCACCCGCGAGATCGCAGCGACGCTCGACGACTACTTCGCCCCACGTGCCGGTGCGGTGCTATCGGCCACCAGAACCCGGGTCGTCAAGAGCCGTTTCGCCCGGGGTCGTCGAACAGCTCGCCTGTGTTCGGGAGGCGCCCTTGTGGTCATCGATCAGGGAGGCCGAGCGTGGCGGGCATCGCCCGTTGTCGCCTCTCGGCCCAGAACAGAGATTACCTCGCGAGCGGAAGATTCACAGCGCGGATTTCACCAACGATCATTTCGCCGCCGTACACCGGCACGGTCGCCAGCTCGTCCGGTACGTCGGCTCCCAGCGCGCGCAGCGTCGCGACGGTGACCGGCGTGCGGGCCCGCATCGCGCCGTCGTCGATCTTGATCGCGCCGGCCCGGCCGTCGGCGAGCGCGAACGCGTCGACGCCCTCCGCGCCGCACTTGACCAGCAGGCCCGGCACCGCGGCCATGAGCCGGTACTCCTCGCGGCGGGTGCCGGAGGTCCACTCCGGGTGCGCGCGCATCGCGTCGGCCAGGCGCCGCTCAGGCGTGCCCGGCGCCGCGGTGACGAGCGCGCGGAACGCCCGCGCCACCCCGGTCAGCGAGACGGCGAACAGCGGCGCGCCGCACCCGTCGACGCCGGTGGCCGCAACGGCCTCGCCGGTCAGCTCCTCGACGGTCGCGCGGACCGCCCGCTGCAGCGGATGCTCCGGGGCCAGGTACGTCTCCGTGGGCCAGCCGTTCACGACGCAGGTGGCGAGCATGGCCGCGTGCTTGCCGGAGCAGTTCATCCGGACTTGGGACCGCTCGCTGCGGACGGCCACGTCGAGGTCGAACGGCCACTGCGCGGGGCAGCGCAGGTCGGCGGCGCTCAGCCCCGCCCCGGCGAGGATCTTGTGCACGCCCTCCACGTGGAAGTCCTCGCCGGAGTGGCTGGCCGACGCGAGCGCGAGCAGCTCGCCGTCGAGCGTCAGGCCCGCGCGGAGCATCGCCACCGCCTGCATCGGCTTGTTGGCCGAGCGCGGGAAAACCGGGTCGTCCGGGGAGCCGGCGCGCAGCGCCGGCGCGCCGTCGGCGGCCAGCGCGGCCACCGAGCCGCGGTGCCGCGACTCCACGAATCCGGAACGTTCCACCTCGACGAGTACGGGATGCATCTTCTCCCTCTTGAAGGTCGGCGGTCCTGAGGTCGACGGCCTCGGCGGCGGTCGTCGACCGGGCGCCGCCGACCGAGCGTCCGCCCCGGACGCCCCGCCGGGCGGCCTTCAGCGGACCTTGACGCCCAGGAACGACCGCGCCTCGTCCGGCGTCATGGGGTCGCGCTGGGCGATCCTGGCCAGGGTGGCCGCGCGTTCGACCAGTTCGGCGTTGCCCGTGACCGGGCGGCCCTTGGCGAACGTCAGCGTATCCTCCATGCCGACCCGCAGGTGCCCCCCGGCCGCCAGCGCCGCGTACATGACCGGCAGGGTGGTGCGGCCGATGCCGGTCGCCGACCACGTCGCGCCCTCCGGCAGCGCCGCGACGGCGGCGACCAGCGTGCGCGCGTCGCCGGGCATGCCGCCGGGCACCCCCATCACCAGGTCGCAGTGCACCCGGCCGCCGTACGGCGGGCCGTACTCGGCGAGCAGCCGGTGCAGCGCCGCGATGTGGCCCAGGTCGAACAGCTCGAACTCCGGCACGACCCCGAGCTCCTGGGTGCGCCGGTACAGCTCGGTCATGAACGGCCAGGGGTTCATGAACACCTCGTCGCCGAAGTTGACCGTGCCGCAGGTGAGCGAGCAGGCGTCCGGCGCGGCGTCGAGCACGCGCAGCCGGTCCTCGTACGGGTCGGTGACCGCGCCGCCGGTGGACAGTTGCACGATGAGGTCGGTGCCCTCGCGGAGCGCGGCGACCGTGTCGCGCAGGCGCGGCAGGTCGAGCGTCGGCCGGGCGTCGTCGTCGCGGATGTGGACGTGGATGACGGCCGCGCCGGCGGCCTGGCATTCCTTCGCCGTCCGCACGAGCTCGTCGAGGGTGACCGGCAGCGCGGGCGTGCGCGCCTTGTCGGCCTCCGCACCCGTCGGCGCAATCGTTATCAGTGTGCTGTCCATGGACAACATGGTTTCAAGTCCATGCCCGGTTTGGCGAGAAGATCTATGGCCACATTGCCGATGCGACACAATGCGGTGTCGTGCGAGCGGTTGTCCAGCGGGTGAGTGAGGCGAGCGTGTCCGTCGGCGGGCGCGTGGTGGGGGCGATCGGCGAGCCGGGCCTGCTGGCCCTCGTCGGGGTCACCCACGACGACGACGCGGCCAAGGCGCGGCGGCTGGCGGCGAAGCTGTGGGGGCTGCGGGTGTTCGACGGCGGCGAGCCGGACGCCGCCGAGGCGTCCTGCTCCGACCTGGGCGCGCCGCTGCTGGTGATCAGCCAGTTCACGCTCTACGGCGACACGCGCAAGGGACGCCGCCCGTCCTGGATCGCGGCCGCACCCGGGCCGGTGGCCGAGCCGCTCGTGGACGAGGTGGTGGCGGAGTTGCGCCGGCTCGGCGCCCGCGTCGAGACCGGCGTCTTCGGCGCCGACATGAAGGTCGCGCTGGTCAACGACGGGCCGGTCACCCTGATCCTGGAGGTCTGAGCGGCCGCGCCCGCGCCACGGCCGGGGTGGGCATCGGCGCGACCGCGCATCGGCCCGGACGCCCGTCGCGGGCTCGCGGGCTCACAGTGACACGATGGCGACCACCACCGCCACGACCGTACCGACCGCGGCCAGCGTGAGCATGTACCGGTCGTTCTGGGCGAGCCGGGCGCGCACCGGCGGGGAGTACACGACGACGCCGGTGTCGCGTTCGGAGTCCGTCGTGGCGGCGCGGCGGAACGGATTACGCAGGCCGACCGCGCCCCACAGCGCCTCGTTCTTCACCCGCTGGTGGGCGGGCGAGCAGGCGTACAGCCGCCCCCGGACCGGCTCGCCGCAGGCGAAGCCCTCGCGGGTCGTGACCCGGCAGACGATCGGGATCAGCGAGAACTCATACAGGCACCACACGGCCAGCGCGATCAGCGCGAGCCGCCAGGATCCCAGCAGCAGCGCGGCCCCGAGCAGCAGGACGAATCCGATCCACCAGACGTACCCGGGCTCGCGCCACCGTCGCCGCCGTCGACCCATGTCGTCATTCCTCGCCGTCGCCCCATCCGACGGAGAAAACCTTGCCATGAGCGCCGCCCGTCATGATCTTGTTTTCAGGTGATTGCCGTGTCACCGGCGCCGTAGGTCGATCTTGACATTGGCGCCCGTGTCAGGAGAGACGACGACCTCCTGCGCGGCGGCGACGCCGTCGGCGAGCAGCGGCGCATCGACCGGCACGTTGCGCTTGACCATGCCCAGCGCGATCGGCCCGAGCTCGTGGTGACGGGCGGACGTGCCCACGAACCCGACGGTCCGGCCGCCGGCCTCGATCGGCGCGCCACGCGCCGGCAGCCGGTCGACGCTGCCGTCCAGGTGCAGGAACACCAGGCGCCGCGGCGGGCGGCCGAGGTTCTGCACCCGGGCGACCGTCTCCTGGCCGCGGTAGCAGCCCTTGTCGAGGTGGACGGCGGTGCCGATCCAGCCGGTCTCGTGCGGGATCGTGCGGTGGTCGGTGTCGATGCCCGGCCGCGGCCGGTGCGCGGCGATCCGCAGCGCCTCGTACGCCCACAGGCCGGCCGGGCGGGCGTGCCAATCGCGTTCGAGGTCTTTGCGCGGCACGATCAGGCCGTCGGTCGTGGCGAGGGCGCCCTCCGGCGGCTCGGCGCCGGACAGGGTGACGACGGCGTACGCCGCGGACTCGTCGGTGACCTCGACGCGCATCATGAAGCGCATCGAGTCGAGGAACCGCACCAGCTCCGACGCCGTGCCCGGCTCGACGTGCGCCCACACCGCCTCGCCGTCGTCGACGAGGGCCATGTGGTGCTCGACGTGCCCGTGCGGGCTGAGCAGCAGCGCCTCGGCCGGCGTGTTCGGCGCCAGCGACTCCAGGTGCTGGCTGGTGATGCTGTGCAGGTACCGCAGGCGGTCGGCGCCGGCGACGCGCACGACGCCGCGATTGCTCCGGTCGACGAACGCCGCCCCCGACGCCAGCGCGCGCTGCTCGGCGAACGGCTCGCCGTAGTGCGCCGCGACGTCATCGTCGGGCGGGTCGGCGGCCACGGCTCCGGGCAGGCTCAGCAGAGGGCTCTTCATACCCGTCAGCCTACGTCTGCCGGTGGCGCCCGCAGCGGCCGTAGACGGTGAGGTGCTGCACGTCGGTCTCGAAGCCGTAGCCGTCGCGGAGCGTGTCGACCAGCCCCTTGGCGACCGTCGGCGTGACGTCGTACACCTCACCGCACTCGCGGCACACCAGGTGGACGTGGTCGGCCTCGGTGGCAAGGTGGTACGTCGGTGGCTTGTGCCCGAGGTGAGTGTGCTTGACCAGACCGAGCTGTTCGAGCAGCTCCAGCGTGCGGTAGATCGTGGAGATGTTGACGCCGCGCGCGGTGCGCCGCACCTCCGTGCAGATCTCCTCCGGCGTCGCGTGCCGCAGCGCGGTGACCGCCTCGAGCACGAGCTGGCGCTGAGGGGTGACGCGGTAGCCCCGCGCCCTCAGCTCCTCATGCCACGGCCCCGTCACGAGGCCGAGTTTATGCAACGTTCCCGCACCGCGCCCGTGTCACGCGACCTCCGCCGAGAGCGGAACGGTGGAAATTCGACTTGCCTTCGTCGCTCCGGCTGACCTACCGTGCGGCTAAGCGGGAAAGGAGGTGGTCCGAAAGTATGCATAGTACGAGGACTCGCGAGGTGGCTGTCCGCTAGCCGCCGTCCCGCCTCAGCCCCGCCCCTACGCGGGTGAGGCACCGGCCGAGGACGTGGCCGGCGAATACCAGGCAGACACCCGACCCCCGTGGCCGGTCGACCCAGTCCTGTCGGCCCCTGTCTCTGGCAGGAGCAGCCCGGGGGTCGTCCTTTTCTCCGAGCCTTCTCCGAGCCGCCGTTTTTCCCGTCTCCATGCGGTCGTTTTCCGGGCATATTCCGCGCGCTATCCGGACACCGGGCGGCCCGCGCTTCACGGAAAAGGACCCTCGTCGAGCGCTGCCGCCGACGGGTGCCATACCAGAAGGTCCGGGTGGCGGGACGGCCGAAGCCGGTCCCGGGGGCGTCGCGCTCCGGTCTCTCCACCCGCCGAGCGGTCAGGACACTCGCTTGAGCTGCGCCGACACGTGCGACTGGAGGCCCTGTCCCATGGCGGCCATGTCGAAGGCGTAGCCCAGGTCCTCGCCGATCAGCCCGTACAGCCGCTTGCCCGCCGTGTACTCCTTGGCGGTCTCGGTGCGAGCCACCACGTCGGTGACCAGCTCGACGCGGTTGAAGGCCGCCTGCCCCACGTAAATCTCGGCGATGCCCGTCGGGTGGGCCAGCACCAGCTCGACCTTGCCGCCCGGCTGCGCGCGCCAGTACCCGCTCTCCGTCGCCAGCGGCCCGGTCAGGCTGCCGTTCTCGTCCAGCCCCCAGGTGTGGCTCGTGTAGATCAGGAACGGCTTGCCGGTGTGCCGGAACGACACCTCCTGCCCGAAGCGGAAGCTGTCGATCGTGGGGTAGCCGCCGACGCCCGCGCCCTCCCAGTCTCCGAGGAGGAACTTCAGCGGCTCGAGGTCGGGATGCAGCTCGGGTTCCATGTCCGGCCAGCGTAGTCGGCGCCGCGCCACGCCGGGCACGACGGCCCGCTCCGGCGTCCCGCGGCTCCGTGCGCTCCTGAACGCCGGCCCCTCGGCCCGGGGTGATCACGCGGGCAGCCGGAAGGCGAACGACCTAGCGGCCCGGCGGACGCCGGCCGGACGGTAGGCCGGGCGGGCGGGAAGGCGGGCGGCCATCCGGCCGAGCGGCGAGCCGAACCGTCCGGCGCAGCGGCGCGTCTCATCTTCAACGGCAGAGGAGGCACGGTTGTACGCGCTGATGGCACTGATCTCCGCGGGAGTCGAGGCGGGCGCGGAGGCGGTGGCCCGATCGGTCGGCAACGCCCGGCGCCGGCGCGCGCTCGACCGCGCCGAGCCGCTCGCGGACAGCGGCGGCGCGGCACCGCGCGGGGTCTCCGGCTCGGCGCTGCGCGAGATCTCCGGCCGTGCCGTCGAAGGGCCCGTCGGCGCGGTCACCGCGCCGCTGTCGGGGCGGTCCTGCGTCTGGTACGCCGTGACGGTGCGCGAGCGCTACGAGGCGTGGCGGCCCGGCCCGCTGGGCCCGATCCGGGTCGTGCGGCACAGCGTCGCGGCCTGGCGGACCAGCGGGCCGCTGTACGTGACCGGCGACACCGTCTCCGTCCGCGTCGACACCTACCGCGCCCAGCTCGACGTGGGCGAGGCCGTGTTCTCCGCGTTCGAGGACTCGCCGAACGGCCCGCTCTACGCGCGGCTGGCGGAGATCTTCGGTACGCCGCCGCGTCCCCGCCACCGCGACCGCACGCTCGGCTTCGCCGTCGAGGAACGGATCGTCGCGGCCGGCGATCCACTGCGCGTCGTGGGGCCGGTACGCACCGAGCTGGGCGATCTCGTGCTCGGCAAGAGCGGCCTGCTGCCCTTGATCGTCACGAGGGCCGCCGCCGACGGCACGGGGGACCAGTGACTAGTCTGCGGTCATGGCACGATCACTCGTCATCAAGGTGACGGCGGGAGCCGAGGAGCCGGAGCGCTGCAACCAGGCGTTCACCGTCGCCGCGGCCGCGATCGCCAGCGGCATCGAGGTGTCCCTCTGGCTGACCGGCGAGTCCTCCTGGTTCGCGATCCCCGGCCGCGCGAAGGATGCGTTCGAGCTGCCGCACGCCACCCCGCTGGACGACCTGCTCGGCGTCGTGCTGGCGGCAGGCCGGGTCACCGTCTGCACGCAGTGTGCGGCGCGGCGGGGCATCACCGCGGACGACGTGCTGCCGGGGGTGCGCATCGCCGGCGCGCCGTCGTTCGTCGAGGAGATCACCGCCGACGGCGCGCAGGCACTGGTCTACTGAACGCGGCACCGGCGCACACCGGCTCCTCGACGGCCAGGGCAGGCGTACGCGGCATGCCGCGGCGGCCGAACCGGCAGCGAGGCTTTGAGCAGGCGGTACGCCCGGACCGAATCGGCGTTCATGCTCCCGTAGGCCGACGGCCCGGACCAGACCTCGGCCACCTTTCCACAACCTGTGCACAACGGCGACATCGTCCGGGCTCAGGCGCAGGCCCTCCACAGGCCCGCGCCGGTGCGGCGGGCCGCGAGTTCGGCGGCGCGCAGCAGCGCGGCGTGCCGGGTGTTCGGCGGGATCGGCAACGCGCGGGCGAACCCGCCGCGGACCAGCTCCTCCTCGACGAAACGGCCCCGCGCCGTCCAGACGTAGAGCAGGCGGCGGCCGTAGCGGTCGTACGGCCGGCGGTCGCCCACGACCCGCACGACGGCGCCCGGCGGGGCCAGCCGGCGCAGCGCGCGGGACGCCTGAACGCCGAAGCAGTCGTGCCGTACCCACGTCTCCGGCGCGTCCAGGCCGATCAGCCTGACCCGCACCGGGCGCCCGCCGAGCGCGAGCACGAGGGTGTCGCCGTCGACGACGCGCACCACGCGGGCGGACGGCACCCCGCGTGGAACGGGCGACGGCGCTGAGGCGCCACACGACGTCCCGTCGGCCGGCATCCCATCGCCGGAACCGTCCGGCACCTCACCGTCCGCACCGCTCGGCGCACCACCGCTCGCAGCCATCGACGCCGCGCCGCTCGCGTCAGCGGGCGTCGCACGGCCCCCGCCCGCGGGCAGCGTGCTGTCCGCACCGCCCGGCATCGCGCGGCCGGTGTCGGCGGGAATCGCACGACCCACGCCGGCGCCGCCGGGTTCGCACACGGATCGGGCGGCGGGGCCCGCCTCGGGGCGAGCGCATCCGGTCGCCGCGACCAGCGCGATCGCAGTCGTGATGGATACCGGTGTCCGCATGGGCGTAGTGTCCCGGCGACCGGTGACGGAACCACCGCCGAGCGCCCGAAGGCGGATGTTCGCTGCCTGTCGGTCGCCGATCGGCTGCGGGCATTATCGTCGTACTGCGGATAGACGCGGTATCGACAGGGGCAACGCATGAAGTGTCCGGCATGCGAGGGCCAGACCCCCATGGAGCGGTCCCGGTGCGTCCATTGCGACATGCCCCTGCCCCAGGCGGCGCAGCACCCGTTGGACGGCGGGAACGCGGGGACCTCTGACCCGCACGAGCCGCGAGACGGCCGGCACACGCCGCGCGATCCGGTGGACTGGCTGGCGACGCCGTGGAACACCGGCGGCATCCCCGTCACGCCCGACGAACCGGCTCCGCAGGAGTCCGGCCACCTCTCGCCGGGTGACCCAGCCCCGTGGGATCGGGCGAACATGCCCGTCTCGCCCGCTGAGATGACGCCGTGGGACGCCGGGATCCCGCGGGACACCTCGATGCAGGACGAGGGGCTCCCGTCCGGGGCCGCCCCCCGAGCGTCGGCCGTCGCGCCGGATCCCCGACTCGACGCCCACCGGCCGCCCGGCACCGGCCCGGCCGGCCCGGCGTACGGCGACGGTGACGGTGCGACGTTCAGCACCCGCCTCGACGTCGGCCCGGCCATGAACGCCCGCGATGGCGCGGCACCGCCCTACGACACCGGCGACGGGCCTCCGGTGGCCGGCTCCGGCGACGCGTCCACCCATCCGTTCAACGTCCTCGACGATGTGGGCCCCGCGTTCGGGGTCGGCGAGCAGGAGAGGCCGCCGTTCGCCGGCACCCGCCACGACATCGGGCCGACCCTCGGCCGACCCGAGCGAGCGGAGCCTGCGTACAGGGCCGGCGAGGCCGGCCCGCCCTACGACGCCGGACCCGCCTCCGGTGCCCGCGACCCGTCCACCCATCCGTTCGGCGCCCTCGGCGACCCTGCGGCCGCCTATGGCGCCCGCGACGACTCCGGCCCGTACGCCCCGCCCACGTTCGGCGCACGCGACGCCGGCGCGTCGCCGGACACGGGCGAGACCCGGTACGTTCCGCCGTCCGGCGACGGCGCGCCGCTGACGGAGCGTTTCGGGGCGCCGACGCCCGCCGAGAGCACCGCCTTCGATGACGACGACGGCATGCGCTACCCCCTCGGCGGCACCGCCGGCGAACGCCCGCTCGCCGACGAGCCGGGATCGCGCTACCCCCTGGACGATGACCTCGGCCCGCGCCACCCGCTCGACGAGGACGAAGACGAAGGGGGGATGCGGTACCCGGGCATCAAACCCTCGACGGGCGACGGCACCCGGCGCTCGGACAGGTCGCTGCGCACGCCCATCGCGGCCGGGATCACCGTGGCCGCCCTGGTCGGCGGCGTCGTGCTGTACGGCGTGCTGCACGATTCCAAGCCCCGGTCATCGCAGACGTCCGGATCGTCCGGCACTCCGGCGCCGAACTCCACACCGTCGGATCCGGCCATTCAGGCCATCGCCGTCAACGCTATCCTGCAGTCCGGCACCGACTCGCACGACAAGCTGGCCGTCCCCATGTCGACGTGCGACGACCTGTCCGCGGACGTGCCCGTGTTCCAGCAGGTCGTGCAGGACCGCGGGCGTGAGCTGGCCCGCGCCCGCCAGGTGCAGGTGGACCGGCTCCCGCAGGGCACCGCACTGCGGCAGGCGATGGTCGACGCGTACACGAACGCGCTGGCCGCCGACCGGGCCTACCTCGCGTGGGCGCAGGAGGTGAAGGCGAAGAACTGCGGGAAGAAGAACGCGCCCCGCACGCCCGATTACGCCGCGGCGCTCACCGCCAACGGCGAGGCGCGTTCCGCCAAGCGCCGCGTCGTCACCCTGTGGACCCCGATCGCGAAGCAGCAGAGCCTGCCGGTCTACAAGTGGAACCAGCTCTGAGGCCGGTCACTCGGCGAACGGCGGGGCGCCGGCGGGGTCGGCGAAGCCGGCGATGAGGCGGTCGGGCCACTGCAGCACCGGCTCCAGCCACGACGACACCCGCATCGCCTCGGCCACGTGTCCGACCCGGTCGGCCACCTCCACCGCGATCGCCACGACGGGCAGGTCCCGGTCGAACTCGGCGTGCTCGTCCACCCCGAGGATCGCCGTGCGGGCGATCGTGCGGTTGGCCTCCAGCACCATCGACAGGCCGTGCCGCCTCAGCGCCCGCACCCGGTGGCCGAGCAGCGGCTCCGGCGGCTCGCGCAGGTCGGGCAGGTCGTAGTCGAGCGGCGGCGCCGGTGCGCGCTTGTCCGGGACCGGCTCCCCGTACGGGAACAGCCGGTCCATCTCGTGCAGCCAGCGCACCTGCGGGATCACCCAGTCGGGGCCAGGCCGGGTTCCGGCCAGGCCGGTGGTGCCGCCGAGCAGCCGCTCGGCCACGCCGGCGACCGCCTTGGTCAGCTTCTCCGGCGCGTACGCGGTGCGCAGCGCGACCGAGCGGCGGCCGACGGCGCGGTCGAGAACGGTGGCGAGCATGCACTCGCGTAGCCGGGCCGCCTGCGCGGCCCAGGCGCGGCGCAGGCCGGCCGGCACGGCCGGCATCGGCCGGTCGGTCAGGTGCGCCAGCACGAGCGTGTCCGCCCACACCCGCAGCCACGCCCACTCGGCCGCCGAGGCGAGCAGATCGGCCTCGCGCAGTTCGTACAGCGAGCACGCCCGGCCCTCGCGGCACTCGCACCCGCACGCGGCCGAGCGGCGGCCGGCGATGGGCGGCACCGGGCCGGGCAGGGCGTGTTCGCGGTCCTCGCCGAGCGGCACCTGGATGCGCAGCGGGCGGTCCATGCCGTCCGCGAACACCGCGGCGACGCCCGGCGGCAGCGACACCACCTGCCGGGACTGGTCGTCGTCGAGGTTCATCGCGGCGCCCACGAGCCGCCGGTCGTCGTGCGCGGGCAGCCGGTGCACGACCTTCAGCGCGGTGTTCTTCACGACGTCCGGCACGAGCTTGGTGGGGATCTGCTCGGCCACGACGATGCCCTCGCCATACGCGCGGATCTCGGCCAGCATGCCGGCGAACAGCTCGACCGCGTGCGCGCCGGCGCGGTCCTCGCCGCGGTCGCGCAGCAGCCGGTGCGCCTCCTCGATGACGATGACGTGCCCGAGCCCGCGCGGCGTCTGCCCACGCCGCGCGCGCAGCCGCAGGTGCTCGACGATGCGGATGATCAGCGTGCCCATGAGGAACGCCTTGTCCTCGTCGTTGGCGACGTCCTCGATCGCGAGCACGATGTTGCGGTTCAGCAGCCCCTCGATGTCGGCGGGATGACCGCCCTGGAAGAAGCGCCCCGCGGATCCGATGCGCAGCGACCGGAGCCGCACGTCGACGAAGCCCTTGACGTCGGCCATCAGCTCCTTGCCGTACCCGACGTCGCCGATCACCTGCAGCGCGGCATGCTGGAGCTGCTCCAGGGTGGGGACGGCCGGCTCGATCGGCGAGCCGGGACGGCCGCGGCCGGTGACGACGTCCCAGCCGTTGGCCTCGTACACCCGCTGCAGCGCCTGCGACATGATCTGCGGGAACGGCTCCTCGGCGTCGAACGCGGCCTGGAACAGCGCGCGGACCATGTCGATGTGCGCCTGCACCGGGTAGCCGGGCTCGGGCGCGAGCGGGTTGACCGACAGCGGCACCGCAGCCGGGTCGGAGGGGTTGATGACGGTGACCGGCGCGTCGAGGCGGCCCGCCATCGCGGCGTACTCGGACTTGGCCGGCTCGATCGCCAGCCACGGGATGCCGCTCGCGGTGAGCTGTTCGAGCAGGTGGCGCACGGTCTGCGACTTGCCCGAGCCGGTCGCGCCGGTGACGAAGACGTGGCGGTTGATCGTCTGCAGCGGCACCGTGAACGTGCCGACCTGGCGGTCCTGCCCGTCGAGGACGGCGCCGAGCGCCACCCCGGCGCCGGGTTCGGCGTCTCCGGGCGCACCGCCCACCTCCGACGTGACGTCGAAATACCCGGAGTCGAGCACCCGCAGGCCCGGCACCTCGCGGCGCGGCAGCCCGGCCAGCGCGGCCAGCGCGCCCGCCGTCGCGATGAACGGCGACCTCAGGTCGCCATCCTGCGTGTCGACGTGCAGCGCCTCGTGGAACCGCACGGCGCGCTCGCCGGAGCGCAGCCGGTACGGGTGGTGGCTCAGCTCCACCGAGCCCACCAGCACCGGCGCGATCTGGTCGAGGGCCCGCGCCGACTCGGCCCCGGCCAGCACCCGCACGCTCCACAGCCCGGCCTCCTGGAAGGCATCGAGCTCGGCGCGGCGGCGTTCAAGGCGCTCGACGGCGAGCTCGTCGTCGCCGCGCCGGCGCACCTGCAGCTCATACCGCAGGTCGGTGAACTCGCCGCGCAGCACGTGCTCGCCGCACTGCTCGGCGATGACGAGCCAGCCGAAGGGGCGGCTCATCAGCGTCACGAGTGTCGACTCGAACAGCGTCGGGCCTGCGTGCCGCTCCCTGGAGGCCAGCGGCGGCGCCGGCCGGGCCGGGCAGCGCGTCCAGGTCATCTCGGCCGCGTCGTCCAGCCAGTCGTCGCCGATGGGCACGCCACGGGCACCGTTCGGGAACAGCAGGCCCTGCCGCCGCTCGTGCGCGAGGTGCAGCGGCCCGGCGTTGGTGATGAGTTCGAGCGGCGCGCCGCCACCTCGGGACAGCCAGCCGACGACGAACGGCCGCCGGCTCTGCGCTGCGGACAGCACGGCGGGCAGCACGGTGACGTAGTCCCACTCGGCCGATGGCGCGTGCGCAGGCGCGGGGATCGCCTGAATGCGGTACCACGGCCCCTGGAGTCCCCCGCTCAAAGCTGCCACCCCAGCAGGATTACAGGGCCGTGCGGGGCCGTGCCACTCGATCGGCGGCACACTCCGGCGATTTGGGTCACCGTGCCACTATCCGGACTATCCGGAAATTACCGACAATCGGGCGGTCAGTCCGGGTCCTCGACGTCGCGCGCGATGCGGTCGAAGGCGGCCTGGCGCTCGGCCATCGCCTGGCCGAACGACGCGAGGATCTCATCGAAGCGGCCGCGGACCTCCTCGGGGTCGGCCGCGTCGTCCGCGTGCTCCGCGAAGCCCTCCGGCAGCGCCTCGGACACCAGCCGGCGGCTCTTCTCGCGCAGGTCGGCCTGGGCCGCGTTGAAGGCCTCCAGCATGCCCTCCGCGATGGCCTCGCTGCCCAGCCGCAGCGCCCGGGGGTCGAGGTGCACCTCCGTCGCCGCCCCGGTGCTGTCGAGGCTCACCCAGATCATGCCGTCGGCCGCCTCGCCCTCGCCGGTCGTCTCCTCCAGCTCGGCCATGGCCTCGGTGAGGGCCTGGAGGGCGTCCCCGCTCTGCCGGGCGATGCGGTCGAGGTCCTCGATCCGGAACCGCTGGGGATCGAATTCGAACATGAATGGTCTCTCCGGTGCTGGGAACGGTCGCCGCGCGGTCGTTAACTTTCCGCGAAACCTGGACGTCGGGCGAGTGATATCGAGTTGAAAACAGCGCCGTCCCACCCCGGGCGGAACCTCCGGTGAAGGCCGGCGTTGCACACTGTTTCCGGCGTATCCGGGACGCCCGGAGGCGTCGCCGTGCCGAATGCGAGTGAGGCGATCGTAATGTCTTCGGAGCCGCGAATGAGCGAACGACGGAAGAACATCTGGCCGTCACCCGGCCACGACGGGGCGGGTGACGGCGACGGCTCTCCCGCGTACCGCGATGGTCACGGTCATGGCCACCGCCATGGCCACTGGCGGGACGGCGGCCGTTCCGCAGCTCCGGCCGGCCCCCGTACGACCGCGCCACCGGCCGCCTGCGCCCCCGCCGGATCGTCGCCTCCCGCCTCGGCGGCCGCCCACCCGGAGCAGGAGCGCTACGTCACCTCCACCGCCATCGAGAACATCCGCAAGAAGGTCGACACCGACCTGAAGCAGTTCTTCGTGAATATCAAGAAATACGTCGACGACACCGACATCCCGTTTCCCGGATGGGGCGCGCTGGGCAGCCTGCTGATCGGTTTCCAGTACACGAACATGCAGAACGACCTACGGCGCCTCGCCGACAACGGGCGCGACTCCACCGAGGTCATCGCCACAGCGCTCGGCACCGTCGAGAGGAACTGGAAGAAGGCCGAAGACGCCGGCGTCGCCCGCTACCAGTAGACGGAGAACCACCATGGGAAAGCACTCGGCACCGCGCGGGCTGCGCGCCGGCGCCGGCGAAGGCGCCGACATCGCCGAACAGGTGCTCGCCAGGCTCAAGGAGGCCGCGAAGCTCGAACGCCTGATCACCGCCGGGGTGTTCGTCGCCGCGACGGCGGTCGCGAACGTGCCTGCGATGGGCGACGCCGCCGCCAACTGGCGGTCACGGCTGGCCGGCGAGTTCGACAAGGCCGGCAACAACCTGCTCTCCGACATCATCTCGATGTCGGGCAAGGACTGGATCGCGCAGGACCAGCAGGCGTTCGTCAACGCGATGGAGGCCTTCAAGGCCGAGCTGGAGACCTGCCGCAAGTACGTCGAGAACGTGGCGACCACTGTCGACGAGCTCGGCGACACCTACCGCGCGTACTGGGTCGCGATCGGCGAGATGGTGGCGGCGGCGCTGGTCGCGCTGGTCATCTACAATGCCATGCGGCTAACGCCGCAGGGCGCGGTCGCGGGGCAGATGCTGTCGAAGGCCCTGGGCGTGCTCGTCGTCGCCTTCATCGCGACCACGACCGCCGGGCTGGGCGGCATGATCGAATCGGCCGGCGGCATCTTCAAGGTCATCTTCGGCGGATCGGCCTTCATACAGATGTTCAACCTCAAGCCGACCGGGCATTCGACCATCGACTTCAAGAAGGTCGTCATCGACACCGCCCCGCCGCCGGAATGGATCGAGCCGAAGCGCTACAAGCCACAGCCGTTCGGAGCGTAATCTCTCGCTCATGATGAAGATCGGGCAGGCGGAGATCCGGCTGCGCTGCGCGCGTGCGGGCAGCTGGCGGGGCCTGTGGCGCGCCACCCGATGGTGGACGGGCATCGCCTTCATCGGCTTCGTGGTCTCGGCGATCGGATGGGTGAACGTCCTCGCCTCCGCCGTCCGCGGCGAGCCGGCCGGCCTGGAGGCGCGGCCCTACGAGTGGTTCTTCGCCGTCGGCGGCGCGCTGATCATCGTGCTCGCGCTGACGATGGAACTCGGCCCGTGGCTTTCGGCGCGGTACGGCCGTCCGGTGCGCCTGCACCCCAAGGGCGTCACCTACTTCGGCCACGTCACGGTGCCGTGGGAGCGGTTCGTCGAGGTCGAGACGATCCCCGGCGCGGGCGGCCGCACCGAGTTGGCCGGCCGCACGCCGGCCGTCGCGTCGGTCGCCACCCGGCTCGCGCCCTACGTCATCTCCGGCGACCGCCTCAGCCTGGGCGATGTCGGCGACGGCCCCGGCGCCGCGCCGTCCGGGGTGCTCGAAACGATCCGCGGCTGGCGGGAGTCGGCCGCGGGCGGCTGACGTCCGGCCCTGCCCCGACGGACCCTGCCCCGACGGCCCTGGCCGTCGTCGCTATTTCCGCTTCTTCTTGCGGAAGTCGAGGCGCTCCGGCGGCGGGCCGAGGTTCGGCTTGGGACGTGCGTCGTGGCGCGGCGGGAACTCCGGTTTGGCGTGCCGCGCCCGCGAGGGGTCGGTGGCCTCCTCGTACTCCTGGATGTTGGCCGTCGGCAGGGTCATGATGCCGGGGTTGGCGTCGACCATCAGGATGCGCCGGCCGGACGTCTCCGGATGCGTGAAGATCATCGCGGTCGGCGGGAGCTGCTGGAGCTCGTGCGGCTCGACCGCCAGCTCCCGCGAGCCCTTCCCGGCGTCGGCGGCCAGGGACGTGCTCTGCCCCCAAGCCGTGACCCGGCCGATGCCGTCGGGCAGCGCCGCGTCCGACGGTTCGCTCCCGTTGAACACCGGCACGGGCGCGGACGGCCCGACCGTGCTGACGTAGGAGCCCTCCTCGGTGTCGCGCACGCGGTCGCCGACCTTCTGGGTGAGCTCGGCGATCTCCAGCTTCTGCTCGACGCCGATGTGCTCGGCGGCGATCCGGGCGTCTTCAGCGTTGCCGAGCCTCATGAAGCCCACGGCGGCGTGGCCGCGGCCGAGCCGCTCCTTCACGTGCGGCGCGATGGTGCGGTACATCAGCACCAGCCCGGTCGAAGTGGTCTCGCACGCGTCGATGAACCGGTCGAGGACGTCGCCGCGCAGCTTCTCGGCCCCGCACAGCAGCAGGGTGTGCTCCCACGGGCGCCCGCGCGGGGCGCGGCGCAGAACGTGGGTCAGCGCGGCGGCGACGTACGTGCCGAGCACCCGGTTGGTGAGCACGCCGGCCCGGCGGTCGGTCGCGATGACCCGCAGCCGGCTGGGCGGCACCAGCGTCGGGCTGGACCCGAGCGTCTCCAGCTTGCGCAGCTGCGACTCCAGCGCCCAGGCGCGCTCGATGACGACGCGGTCGGTGGCGCCGCGGCCGAACAGGGTGGTTATCTTCGCCAGCTCCTCGTCGGTGATCAGGCCGCGCTGGAGGTCGTCGCGCGGGTCGCCGACCTCGGCGAGCGCCCGCAGCGCCGCCGTGATGCGCGGGATCGACGGCCGCCCGCCCAGCACGCCGAGCACGCGTTCGAGGATGGCGTTGTCGAAGGACTGGTCGCGCGCGCCGCCCGACTCCTCGCTCACGCTCACCACGAGCGCGAGCACGTCGGCGAGCTGCTCCGGCTCCAGCCCGTGCGTGAGGTCGAGCTGCGGCAGGTTGCCGGGCAGCACCCATACCTGCGGCCGCTCGCCCTGGTCGTTGCCGAGCTCGACCAGTTCCCGGGCCACCGCGCCCTCCGACAGGTCGAGCACGGTGACGTGCGAACCGGCGGCCAGCCGCGCCGCGCCCATCATCGTCGCCATCGCCGACCAGCCGGCCAGCGTGCCGCCGGCGACGTCGACGCGGTCGACGGTCTGCGGCAGCGTCACCGCGTACCACTCGTGCTGCGACTCGAACGCCTCGCGGCGGTGCTGCCACTCCTGGTACGCCCGGGCGTGCTCGGCGTGCGCGGCCTCCAGCGCGCGCCAGCGCTCCTCGCGCCGCCGCTCCAGAAGCTCCTGCTCCTCCGCCTGCCGCCGGCGCAGGGCCTGCTCGCCCTGCCAGATGGCGTAGCCGATGATGAACGTGACGCAGGCGCATGCCACCAGCCCCGCGGCGGCGAACATCCACGGCAGCGCACCCGTGGCCCCGAGCACGATGAACAACACGCCGCCGCCGCCCGCGGCACCGGCGACGATCTTCAGGGGACGGTTGAGGAGGTTCTCCTCGCGCCGCTGCGCCGCCGTGAGCTCCTGGTCGGGGTACTCGACGTCGGGCGGTGTGGGGCGCTTCGGCGGGGGGCCGGGGTCGTCGTGCACCTGGGCGTAGCGCCAGCCGACGTAGACGCGGCCTGGTCGCAGTAGCCGCGCGCCGCGGGCTGTCACATCGACCACGTCCCGTACTTTCTCCGCTTCTCCTGAAGAACAGCGTAGAAAGTCTCGCCCCAACGAGGGTGTCGTTTCAACCGGCGTGCCGTGCCTCGGTCGCCCTGGGCGGACCGGCCGCGAGGGCCGGCCGTGTCGCCGCGGGGATATCGCCGCGGGGATAAGGCCGTACCGCTCGCGGGACGCGGCGGACGGGCGGACTCCGCGGCCCGCAGCAGGGCTCTCCGGCCACCCGCGTGAGCGGGCCTCCGCCGCGCTACCGGTCGTCGTCGGGGGGTTCGAAGGTCGGACGCGCGTCCTTGCCGAACCCCGGCGGCGGCCCGCTCGAGCTCGGCCACCCTGCCGCTCCCCGCGGCCCCGGATCCCCGGGGCGGTCCGCCTGGCCGGGCCGGCCCTGCCCCTCGCGGTGGCCGGCCAGCTCCGGCCGGACCGGCGGAAGGGACGCACCGGGCGTACCGGGCCGGGCGAGCGAGTCGTCCGGCGCGGCTCCCGCCGCAGGCGCGCCGCCGCCCCGGCCGCCCCTCCGGACGACCACGGCGACGACGATCAGCGTCACCACGGCGAGACCGACGACGAGGGGAACCAGCCCGCCGCCGGACGTCGGCCTGCCCGAGCCGCCGGCCTTCCCGGAGCCGCCGGGCGACGTCGTCGCCGGGCCGGATGACGAGGGGACCGCACGGTCCGGATGCTCCCACTGGTCGAAGCGCTCGTACGGCGGGTTGGGCGAGCCGGCCGGCAGCGGGTAGGCCGCCGGGTTCATCGCCCGGGGGATGCGGATGATGCCGTAACCGGTCTGGGCATCCCGGCCCGGCGCGCTCACGTCGAGCGCCGTGCCGATGAGCCGGGCCACGACCTCGCGCGCCGACATGTGCGGATTGGCCGACCGGACCAGCGCGGCCGCCGCCGACACCAGCGCCGACGCGTTGCTGGTCCCGCTGGAGTGGGGGAAGTAGTAGCTCTCGCTCTTGCTGGCGGACGGCATGTCCACGCCCGGCGCGGCCACGGACACGTAGTCCTGCGCCTCGGTGTTGCTCCACGGACGCGAGTAGTCGTCGGTCGCGCCGACCGCGAGGACACCCGGGCAGGTTCCGGGATACATCACGGGGTTGCCCTCCTGCCCGCTGTTCCCGGCCCCCGCGACGATCACGACGTCGTGGTGCACGGCATAGGCGACCGCGTTCATCAGGGGCACCGGGCATCCCGACGTGGTCGGGCTGGCGAGCGACATGTTGATCACTCGGGCTCCGTGGTCCACGGCGAACCGGATGCCCAGGGCCTCCGCCATGGCCTGTGACCCCGGCTCCACGACCACGGAGACCGGGAGGATCTTGGCCTTGGGCGCGATACCGACGAGCCCGGTGCGTCCGCCTCCGCGGCCGGCAATGAAGATCGCCATGCCCGTGCCGTGGCCGTCCTTGGAGAAGTCCGTGCGGCCGTCGGTGCCGCGCCCGGAGGTGTCGCCGCCCGGGACGACCGCACCGGCCAGTTCGGGCATCGCGGCGTTCACCCCGGTGTCGAGTACCGCCACCGTGACGCCCTGCCCCTGGGTCACCGGCCAGACCTTCTGCTCGATGCTCCACGGCGGGAACCACCACTCATCCGGCCGGGGAGCGGGCACTGCCGCACGTACGGCCGCACGGTCCGGTGCGGCGGGAACCGCGGCACCCGCCCGGGCCGCGGACGCCGGGGCCGCCGCTCCGGCCGGCACGACCGCCTGAGCCGGCGGCGCGGTATGCGCGGCCGCCGCCACCGGAGCCGACAGTGCCAGGGCCGCGGCCGTGGCGAGGATCCGCCTCATCGCTCGCAAATGATCACCTGCTCGTCGGAAGGCACCGGCACGCCGAACTGGCCGCCGATGACGGCGCGAACCCGGGTGCCGACAGCGATGGCCGGATCGGGCCTACCGAATGACGCCATCGCCTCCGACGGGGCCGTCGGACTGGTCGTCGGTCCAGACGCCCTCGTCTTCGTACATCCAGGCCTCACGGTTGCGCTCGCCCTGCCCCTGCGAGCCCATGCCGGCCATGCCGCCCATCGGCATCATGGGCATCATGCCGCCCGCGCGCGCCCCGGTGGCGCCCATCGCGGCCGCCTCCTCGGCCCTGGCCGCGTTCGCGGCGCCGATCGCCTCCGACGGCGAGCCGAGCCGTCCGCCGCCGTACGCCGGCCCGCCCTCCCCGCCGATGAGCCCGCGCGACGACGAACCGGAACCAGGTCCGAACGGCGACTCCTTCAGACCACCCGGCAGCTCCTCGTTCCCCAGGCCGGGCAGCCTCTCGTTCCCGGGAAGCTTCGGCACGCCAACGGAGCCGGACGACGGCGGCAGCGGCGTGAACGGCGGCGGTGTGCCACCACCCGGCAGGCTCGGGCTCCCACTGCCCGGCAGGCTCGGGCCACCCGGCGTGTGCCCCCCGGATGGGACGGTCGGCGTGAGGCCGGACAGGCTCGTCGAACCACTACTGGGCCCATTCAGGCCAGCGAGGTGGGAGGTGCTCGGCGAGTGGCTCGTCGGGGACGAGAACGACGGGCTCCCCGTGTGCTGTGGGCTGCTGGGGACGTTCGGGCCGGTGTTGTACGGGCCCGGGTTGGTCGTCTTCGGGGCGGGGTTCGGGCCGGTCGGCGTCCCGTCATTACGGACGACCGGCGACTGCGGAACGCCGCTGCCCGGCGGGAGTTCAAGGGTCATGTAGCCGGGCATCGAGGCGTAGGTGCTGTTCACCGTGCCCGCGGGCAGTGACTTGCCTGATTGCACGTCGAGCGCGTTATGGTCTTGCAGCTTCTTCTGCGCGATCTGGTCGACGATCTGGCGGTTCCGCACATCCTCCGGGCTGCCGGGAGCCGGTGGGTCGCCGTCCGTGCCCTTGTACTGGAAGCCGTTGTCCGGGCTGATCCGGGTCTGTTCCCAAACGTCGTTGTCGAACGGGCTCGGGTCGTGCGTCAGCCCCCACAGCTCGGCGAATCCCGAGTCCTTGATGTGGAAGTACTTCTTCAAACCCTTCAGGCTATGGTCGCTGTCCTCGTCGCCGTGGGACTTCAGGGACGTGCCGAGCGCGTCAGCGTTCTCGATCAGCTGCTGGGCCGACTGCCACAGCATCGCAAGCTGCTGCTGGCACTCCGGCGCGCCGCTCTTGGGGCCGCCCCACGCCTGGTCGAGATCGTTACCGATCTTCCTCAGGAAGCCGAGCAGCTCACCCTGCTTGTCGCGCTCATCACCCTGGAACGCCTTCTTGAAATCCAGATAGGCGTTGCCCGCCGCGGAGATGGCGTCCGGATTGGTGTCCAGCACCCACTGCCGGATCTCCTGGGCGGTGTATGACTGCACATGGTCGACCGGGGTGTCGCCCTTGAGCGGGCCACCGTACATGTCGCCCTGAACATCGGCCATATCCATCGTCCCCTAGTCGTACCTAGTCGTAGCTGCCGGGCTGGGCCGGCGAGCCCGGCCGGCCGGTCTGCCCGGGCTGGTTCGGCTGACCCGGGTGCTTCCACTGATTCGGGTCGACGGTCTGAATGTTCTTGAACGTCATGACGTCGACGTTGTCCACCTCGGCACCGACGTTCGTCTTCTTGGTGATCTCCAGCCGGCTGATCACCGCGTCGAACGCGTTGATGAAGTATTGGTAGGCATTGGACATCAAATACTGGGCGGTCATGGCGCTGTTGTAGAGGCTGACGCCCGCGGCCCACTGGCCGAAGTCCTTCGCCTGAATGTTCTTGGCGTCCTCAAGGTGCTTGTTCAGCTTCTCCGGGGCGATTTCCTTGCGCTTGGCCTTCAGCCTGGCGAGGACGGCCTCGAATTCACCCTGGTTAAACCAGACCCCGTCCTTCGCCTCTGGGTGATTCTTGAGCTCGTCCTTGATGTGCTCGGTGCCCGGCCAGGGCTGGCTGCCCCACGGGTAGGCGGGCCCGTCGTCCGGTCTGACCATGATCCTTCTTCTTCCTGAGGCTCCTGCCGGTCGTTTTTGAACCGAGGTTCGACGGATCGGACGGCACCCGGCGCCGGCCGGTTCCCGCTCTGGCGGGATCACCCCCTGGCGGGACCACCGCCGCCGGGGCGGCCGGCGCGACACGCCGCCGGCACACGCCTGTGGCGGCCGGGCCGCGCGTTCAGACGCGGGCCCGGCCGCCGAAGCCCGTCGATCCAGCGGATCCGTTCGGCCGGTCGCCCTGCCGGTCAGACGCCGGTGCCGCCGGCCCACAGGTCGGCGTTCGCCTTCTCGGCCGCGGCGTAGTTGTGGTGCACGTCGCCGATCGCCAGGCCGAGCGCCCGCAGGACGTTCGACATGTCGTTCGCGGCGTTGTTCCACTCGCGCTGGGTCGCCTCGTAGTTGAGGGCGGCGTCGCCGATCCAGGGCGCCAGCAGGCTGCGCAGCTCCCGGTCGAGGTCGTCCAGCTCGTCGCGCAGGGCACGGTAGGCCAATGAGAAGTCGGCCTCGGCCTCCTGCAACGTCATGAAGTTGGCCCGGGTGTAGTCGAGCTCTCCAGCCATCCTTAAGCCTCCGTGATCGTTCCTGGTTCAGGGTCGCACCTGACGGGGGTCAGGTCTGGCCGTTGAGGAGCTGGTTGACCTTGTTCACCGCGGCCTGCTGGTCCGCGACGCTCTTCTCGTACGTCCGGGTGCCCTGGTTGAGGTTCTCGTGGAGCGTGTCGAGCGCCTTGAGCACGCGGGTGAAGTCGGCGTCGAAGTGGCTGAACACGTCGTCGAACGAGCGCGCGGCCGTGCTGTCCCAGCCCGAGCGCAGGTGGTCCTTGTGACCCTGGATGCGCACCTGCAGGCCGCGGATCACGCCGGCGGCCTTGTCGACCCTCTGGGCAGCCTGCCTGGCCTTGGCCAGATCAATAGCAGTGTCTGCCACGGTTCACCTCCATGGATGTTCGGCTGACATGCGGCCCGACACCCCGTTACCGCCGCTCCTTCGAGATGGCAGGTTTCGAGCTCTCCGCGACCGCCAAACGGAATAAACGATACGAGAGGCTTCACCGTGATGTCCAGCCGATATGCGAAAGTCAAGAGCCGCGGCCAACGCTACCGAATCGTTATGGTTGCGCCTCTGGTCGCCTGTATGGTTTTTATTACCTACAGGTCAGCCGCCTGAGCTGGGATAAGTCACCGGTTGTTTTGCCTGGTTCGGATCCAGCGCGGGCCCCGCGGGGATGAGATGGACGAGATTTGCGGGAACCAGGGCGACCTTGTTGACGTCGAAGCCGAGTTTGCTCGCGATATCCTTCGACGGCACCGCGAAGCGCAGCCCCTGGTCGGTGAGCACCGAGTAGGAGCTGACTGTCAACTGATCCGGCGCCGGCACCAGGCCGATGAGGGCGCCGTCCCCAGGCGGGAGCACCACCTGGTCGACGACGGCGCCGGCCGCCGTCCCGCCCGGTGCGGGCGCGGCATTCGGGTCCGGCAGGGTGCCGCCGACCGCGACCCGGGCGCCCAGCGAGCCCGATCCGGTGTTCGTGTACACGACGCACAGCGGCGTCGCCGGATCGTAGCGCAGGAACGTCGGCATCACGTCGGGCAGCCCGTCCGCGGAGACCTTCATGCTCGACTTCGGGGCGGAGTTCGCCGTGACCGCATCGATGTCGATCGGCCGCGGGGGGCCGCCCTTGTAGGCCAGCGCGCTGCCCTTGTCGCCCTGCAGGAGCACGCCCTCGGTCTCCTTGATCGGGGCGAGCCCGTCGCGCAGGAGCACGTACCAGCGCTCGTCGCCACCGACGGTACGGACGCGATAGAAGGTGCCCACGGCGGCGTGCCGGCCACCGGGGCCGGTGACCTCTTCGCCCCGGTTGGGAATGGTGGGCGGCTTGAAATCCGGACCGGTCGGCACCGCGTTCAGCCACGTGGCCGAGGCCTCGGGCGGCTGGTAGGTGCCGGTCAGCGGTCCGACCTCCTCCTCCGGCAGCTTCATCCGCTGATTGCGCCAGACCACCCACGCCTGGCCCGCGCCACGGACGATCACGGCCTCGCGGTCGCCCATCGACCGGCCGCCGACGGCGCGCCCGCCCACGAGCGAGGCGTACGAGCGCACGCCACCCTGTGCCGTCTGGCCGGAGTGCACGCAGATCGACCATGGGCCGGTGACCTGGTGGCTCTCGTCAGGCAGCGAGTCGGGGGCGCCGAGGATGCCGACCGGTCGTCCGCGGTCGAACCTGGCGAGCGACGACTGCGAGACGACCTTGCGGGTGACCTGGTCGGTGTTGAGAATCAACCGGGCGGACGCGTAATTAACGACCGGATATAGCTTTTTGTCCGGCTGGCTGTAGACGTATCTGGTGCCCGTTTCCTTGTCGATGATGAGGGTTCCGGGCGCCTCCAGCCCGGAGGCCGCTCCCGGCGCAAGAAGGCCCCACACGCCGAAGGCCGCGATGATGAGCACGCCGACCATCGCCCCCGCGAACGTCAGCACGGTGAGCCGGCGGGTCGGCGGCTCGGGCAGGTCGGGCTCTCCGGCGAGAAGCGCCATGCCGACCCGCTGCATCATCAGGCGATGGGCCTGATACAGGTCACGACGGGTCTGCATCACACCTCCCTGATCTCTTATTGCGGAACCCTGGTGCCCGCACCGTAATCTACTGGGCGACATCGGGGGCATGGAATCAATCGTCACGGTTCCGGGAGGTCGGGATGGCCGAGCAGCAGAACACCATCGCGGCGCTGCTCAATGCGGGTGGCGGAACGGCCACCGCGGCCACGGCGTCACCCGGCACGGCGACGGCGGGCACCGGCACGGCGTCGAACGCCACCGCACCCGTGACGTACGACGTCCGCCCCGGCCACAGCGCGTCGCAGCAGCAGCTCGGGCTCGACTCCTCACCCGACGCGCTGATCTCCGTCGGCGGCCACGAGGTCGCCGCAGGCGACGACGGACTCAGCCTCGACATCGGCCCGGACGGGACGACGCACGTCACGTACGCGCCCGCGCAGTCCGGTGCCGTACAGTCCGGGACCGCGCAGACCGGACTGTCGGGCGTGCCGGGGCAGGGCGCCGATTCGAGCGGCGCGCAGCCGACCGTGAACGCCCGGACCGGCGACGGCAGCGTCGTCGGCCAGTCCCTCCAGACGGGCCGGCCCGTGCCGGACGGCACGGCCACCGGCGCGGACGGCACCGGCGGCACCGGCAATACAGGCGGTACGGACGGCGCGGACCATGACGTCCCGATCGAGCACCTGAGCGGCCACGGCGCGCACGCCGCGCAGGCCGATCTCGCACTGCACGCTCCCGGGACCGCCGACGCACATGTCGTCAAGCACATGCACAAGGACGGCAGCTACGACCTGACCATCCCCAAGGGCCACGGCAACCCGCAGGACCTGACCGTTCACGTCACGCCGAACGCCGACGGCAGCCTCGACATCACGGTGCCCGAGGGACACGGTGTCCAGCACGAGATCAAGATCCACGTCCAGCCCGGCAAGCACGTCGATCTGAACATCACCCGCGACAAGGACGGGCACGTCAAGATCGACACGCACGACCACAAGCCCGACCAGAAGGGCGACTGGCCGGGGCTCAAGCAGCCCGCGGGCCAGGGACAGCCGGACACCACGGGAGCGTCCGGGCCGAACGGCGGCGCCGACCCGTCCTCCGGGGCGCTGCCGAAGCCCGACATCCCCCAGCCGAGCACGCCCAAGACGCCGTCGTCTCCGGCCGACGGCGGGGGCGGCGGCCTGCCGGGCGGCGGCGGGCTTCCCGGTGGCGGGACACCGAGCATCCCGGATCCCCCGACGACCCCGAACACGGGTAACACCCCCGCCAAACCGATCGGCCCCGGTACGCCGGGCTCGATGGACGTCAACCCGTCGAACATCAAGGACCTCGGTCAAAAGCTCGTGAACGGGCCCGCCGCCAAGCTCGACGAGGCGCAGCGGGAAGCCCAGGGGATCAGCATCGGCTATCCGGGCGCCGGCCTGATCGGCATGCCGATCTCAATGATCCACAACGCGGTCTCGAGCTCCGCGGCGTCGGCGCTGAAGGCGGGCAGCGGCACGATGTCGAGCTGGGCCCAGGGCCTGGCGAAGACCGGCGACACCTACAACACGACCGAGCAACAGAACACGTCGACGGTGACCAACGCGGGCAGCGGCACGAACTAGCGATCCGGTCGGCTCCACAGCAGAAGAGGCGTAGACATGGGAATCAGCGCGCGCGACCTGTCCGCGGCACCGAGCATCGAAGGCTTCCTGAGCTTGACCTTCGCGGCGAGCGTCATTCCGTCCTGCATTCCGCTGGCGACGATGGCCGGCACCGTCGTCTCCGATCCCGGGCAGTTGTGGCACGCCGGGGACCGGCACCAGGCCGTGGCGGCCATGGCGGCGGACGCGCACGACGACTTCAAGAAGCAGGTCGACGACGCGTCGAAGGACTGGTCCGACCAGGCGAAGCAAAGCTTCAACGCCCGCGCCGGCATGTACCAGCAGGCCCTGGAGGGCACGAAGAGCCAGCACGAGAGCATCGACACGGTGCTGAAGGTGACCGCCGGCGTCCTCGGCGCGCTCGGCGTGGCGTCGGCCGCCATCGGCACCCTGATGGCCCTGCAGGCCGCCGCGGTGATCTCGGTCTCCTGGCTGCCGGGCGTCGACGCGGGCGTGTTCGCCGAGGCGAACGGCGTCGGCGCCGCCATGAACGCGGCCTTGCGGGCCATGGTGACCGGGTTCTTGAAGCTCGTGCTCAACGTCAAGAACATCCTGTCGCTGTTCAAGAACGTGATGGCCAAGCGTCTCGTGCAGTTCGCGGCGCTGGGCAACCTCACCGGCGGCGCCGTGCTCGGCGGCCAGATGTTCAACAAGCCCTGGCAGGGTGTCTCGCAGACCGCCTGAACCGGCGTGTGCCGGCCATCGGTTCCGGCGGCCGGCGGACCAAGTGACCCGCTGACCGGCGGACCATCCGGGGTCCGGGAGACCGTGTCACCCCGTGCCCCGGGAACCGTGTCACCCGGTGGGCCGGCGGATCGGCTGACGCGTGGTCACAGGCCGAGCTGCTTGCGCATGCGGTCGAGCTCGCCCATCGCGTCGCCCAGCGCGCGCTGGTACGCCGCGGCCGCCTCTTGCACCTGCACCTTCATCGCGTCGCGGCTCGCGGTGAGCCGCGCCGGACTGGCCTCCTCGCCGAAGGCCTCGGTCATCAGTTCGTTCAGTTTGCGCTGCAGGTCGGCGTTGGCCTCGTTGACCAGCCGCCGGATCGTCTCGGCGAGCTCACCGGACTGCAAGCGCAGCGCCCGGGGGTCGAGATGGAGAGCGGCGACGCCGTCGGACATGGTGCAGGCGACCTTGACGCGGCCGTCTTTGGACGAGGCCTCTCCTTTGAGCGCGGCGACGCGCTCATTCATCTCTTCGGCGCGAGCGGAATACTGCTCCGAGATTCGGATCAGCCTTTCCATGTCAAGATCGGCCAGATCTCCGAACTCGTTCATCGCCCGCCCCTTCCTGGTCCGCGATAAGGAACTGTAACCGGCCGATCAGCCGCCCAGGCCGCGGATCTTCGAGTAGACGTGCAGAACGGCGAGGGCGAGCGGGATCATGGCGACCACGGTGACCATGTCGACGATGTCGCCGGCCCGGCCCCAGAACGGGGTGGGCTTGTGGCCCGGCAGCCATGTCCCCATCGTGAGCGCGACCGCGGCCACCACCAGGGTCAGCGGCAGGATCAGCAGCACGCACTGGACCGGCGAGGCGTCCAGCGCGAGCGCCATGGTCAGCACGCCGAGGCCGCCGGCCCCGGCGACGAGCATCCAGGCGCGCTGCGAGCGGCCCCGGAAGATCCTGGCCCGCAGCAGCAGCGTCAGCGACACGACCGCCGCCATCACGCGTCCGGACCAGCCCGGCGCGAACGCGAGGAAGAGCAGCGCCACGGCCGAGACGAGCGCGATGCCCGCCACCAGGCCGGTCGCGAACCGGTCGGCGGCCACGGTGCGCCGCAGCAGCGCCGGGCCGTCGATGGCCGTGACGTCGCTGCGGAGTTCTTCGGCGTTCGACGGGATCGGCGGCAGCGGCAGCCGGGCCAGCCGGAACGACAGCGTCGGCACCAGCGCGCTCAGCACCACCGACACGGCGACCGCCGCCGCGGCGATGCCGTCCGCGCCGAGCCCGGGAAAGGCCACGGCGACGCCCGCGGCGATCGCGCCGATCAGGGCGGCGAACGCCACGCCGACGAACCACGGCAGCCCATCCGCGACCCCGAACCCGGCGAGAACGGAGAGGACGGTGGTGGCGGCGAACGCCGTGAGCAGGTGCGGAGCGCCGACGTGCACGAGCGGCAGCGTGTCGCGGGCCGGGGCCATGAGTCCGGCGAGGAAGGCGTATGGCAGGGAGGCGTAACCGAGGACCGCGCCGGCCGCGGCGTCACCGATGGCCCGCGACAGCGCGGTGGCCATGAGGACGAGGAGGAGCGCCACCATCGCCGCGGCGATGACCGGGATCCGCCACGGCGGCCCGTAGGTGAGCAGCGGCACGACGCCGAAGACCAGGGCGGCGGCCCCGACGCCGAGCCCGAACCGGCGGGTGGTCTCCGGACGCCAGCGGTCGGCGCGCTCCTTCTTGCCGGTCGCAACGACGTCGGCGACATCGTCGAACACCATCTCCGGGATCAGCGACATGCGGGGGCGGAAGTACAGCATCTCGCCGTCACGGATGCCGAGCTGCTCCAGGCTGAGCGCGGTGTCCAGCGGTGGCCCGTCGAGGCGCTGCAGCACCCATCCCGAGTGGGCCAGGCCCGCGTCGGCGAGGTTCCCGCCGGCGGCGCGCAGGATCGTCGGGAGCATCTGTACCAGCGGCACCTCGGCCGGAAGCGACAGGTCGATCCGCCGTCCGGGGGCGACGATCGTGACCCGGCACAGGTCGGCTCCGGCTGTCGGGCTCACAGGGCTCCTCCATCGGCGGAAAGTTGACTGAACATGATGAACCGGCTTAATAGGATGGCGTCAACTTCTGCGTAATGCCACCGCCTTGGAGGTAACCCGTTGGGCACGGTGATCGTCCGAAGGCAGGAACGCCGCCCGCCGCCGGAAATGCCCCGAGGCGAGATTCTCCTCGAATCGCCACCCGAGATCCCGGAGACGACGTCGGCCGGATTCCAGGCGATGCTGATGTACCTGCCGATGCTCGCGGGTGCCGGCGCCATGGTGTTCATGGTCGTCACGCCGGGGGCCAGCCCGATCACCTATGTGTCCAGCGGGATGTTCTCGCTGTCGATGTTCGGCATGATGCTGGGCCAGATCGGGCGCGGCGCGGGAGAGCGCAGGCAGCGGCTGAACGGCGCCCGGCGCGACTACTTCCGCTACCTCACCCAGGTGCGCCGCAAGGTCCGCCGCGCCACTGCACAGCAGCGCGAGGCGCTGGAGTGGAACAGCCCCGACCCGCGGTCGCTGTGGTCGCTCGTCATGAGCGGCCGGCTCTGGGAGCGCCGCGCCAGCGACGGCGACTTCGGCAACGTGCGCATCGGCACCGGCCCGCAGCGGCTCGCCGTTCAGCTCATCCCGCCGGAGACCAAGCCGATCGAGGACCTGGAGCCCATGACGGCCGGGGCGCTGCGGCGGTTCGTGCGCGCCCACTCGACCGTGCCGAACCTGCCGATCGCGGTGTCGCTGTCGTCGTTCGCGCGCATCATCCCCACCGGCGAGCCCGACGCCGTCCGCGGCATGGTGCGCGCGCTGCTCGCCCAGGTCGCCGCCTTCCACTCGCCCGACGACGTGCGCATCTCGGTCTGCGCCTCCCCCGACCGCATGCGTCTGTGGGACTGGATGAAGTGGCTCCCGCACGCCATGCACCCGGAGAAGACCGACGCCGCCGGCCCGATCCGGCTGATGGCCAAGTCGATGTCGGAGCTGGAGTCGATGCTCGACTCGGAGCTGAAGGACCGGCCGCGCTTCACCCCCGGCATCTCGGCCGACGACATGCCGTACCACGTGGTCGTCGTCGACGGCGGCATGATCAGCGTCGACAGCCAGATCAGCGCGGACGGCATCGACGGGGTCACCGTCATCGACCTCGACGGCGCGGTGGCGCCGACGCCCGACGCGACCATGCTGCGGCTGCGCGTCACCCGCGACTCGATGAGCATGCTCAAGCGCGACCGCACCGGCAAGGACGTCGCGACCGCGCTGGGCAAGCCGGACCTGTTCGGCTACACCGAGATGGAGGGGCTGGCCCGGCAGTTGTGCCCGCTGCGCACGAGCGGTGCCACCGAACCGGAGCAGAGCGCACTGGCCGCGAACCTGACCCTGACCTCGCTCCTCGGCATCAAGGACCCGACCCGGCTGGAGCTCGGCGCGTTCTGGCGGCCGCGGCCGCAGTGAAGCAGGCGGCGCTCGCTTATCGGCGTCGCCA
>JBEHYF010000014.1:0-58526 GCA_048498315.1 Actinomycetota bacterium | reverse complement strand
CAGAACCTCCCGCCCCAGCAAGATCGATGACTCGTGATCTACCAGACCTGGAATCCCACCCTTCCAAAGATCAATTCGTTACACCGACTGTGATCAAGGCCACTTGACACGGAACTAGTCGTACATCCGGGCGGGCGTCGGCCGGTCCGTGTGCAGATCGATGCGGGTGTCGTCCTCTTGTTCCGGCATGCCGCTCCTCTCACCCGACACGACGCCAGCCACGCGGATGCGGGCCTTAAGCCCGCTCCGCCGCCGGCGCCGGACGGCACGCCGCACCCATGAGGCGGCGGGTTCGTTCCGCCGGCCGGGACCGCCGGCGCTCGCGGTCCGCCTGGATCGTACCGATCACCGAGCCGACCGGCGTACCGAACCTTCGGCGTCTCCGCCCGGGCACCGGCGAATCGGGACCGGGAGCGCAGGAGCGAGGAGCCCGGGACGCCGGGCGTCCAGGCGGCCTCGCGGTGCCGCGGAGAAGGCGTCCGTCCCGGCCGCCGTCTTCGCGCGCCGGGCCCGCCTGGGCGTCGTGCGCCGTGCGCCTCAGGCCACGGCGCGCACCCGGCCGTCGGTCTCCAGCACCGCGATGCGGCGACCGGCATGCCGGATGACGACCACCGGGCGCCCGCCCCGCCGCCGGGCCCGTGCCGTCGGCGCGGTCGCGGCCGGGCGGCCCAGGTGGATGGGAATTTCGCCGTTGAATTTCCTCGCCGGAGAAATGCGGAAGCATCGCGATCGGCAGGTTGACAGCCGATTCCCGGATCGGCGGCCGCGCGCGAGCGAGGGCAGGTCAATGGCCGAACAAAGCCCTCGTACGGACGGGGATAAAGCCTTTCCGGCCGGAGACCGGGCCGATCCGGGTCTCCGGCCGGAAAGGCGTACGAGCACCGGGCCCGGCCGGTCACGCCGGCGCGCCGGCCACGCCCTCGTGGCGGGGCCGGTCACCCCCGGCGGCGCCGCGCCCGGTGCTCACCGTCAGCAGCCGCTGGACGTCAGCCGGACGCTCCAGATGGGATCCCAGTCGACCCCGTTCTGCGGGTTCGGCGACGCCGGGAAGCAACGGACCTGGCCACCGCTGCTGTTGTAGATGCGGAACGCCGCCCCGCCGGTCTGGTTGTTGATCACGAAACCGGTGTTGAACCAGTAGCTCAGGGAGTAGCTGCCGTAGTAGTAGAACTTGAAGACGTACACGCCGGTGGAGTAGGGCACGCCGGCGCACGCGTAGCCGGACTCGCAGGTGAAGCCGCCGCCGTCGGGTACGAACTGGTGGGTCACGGACGGCGACGTCGACGGCGCCGGCGTCGCGAG
Source organism: Actinomycetota bacterium (assembly GCA_048498315.1). GTDB lineage: Bacteria > Actinomycetota > Actinomycetes > Streptosporangiales > Streptosporangiaceae > Actinoallomurus. The sequence continues at coordinate 57,224 of JBEHYF010000014.1, read as the reverse complement.
CGCCGGGGCGGCCGCGGACCGCCCGCTGACGTGCACGGTCAAAGACCCGTGCGGGCCCGGCCGGACGGTGACCGCGCTCGCCTGGCCGGCCGGCGCGGGCGATGCGCCGGCGGGTGAGGCGAACGCCGTCGTCGCCGCCACGGCGGCCGTGAACAGGCCGGCGACGAATCCGATCGTGGTCTTGCGCGAACCGGTCCGTACGGCCGTGCCCGCATTACGGGAGAACGTCATTTCTCCTTGCTCCTCTCCCCCGTGAGGCGCCTGGTTGTCGGCGCCACCGATGATCACCCCTTTGAGGGTGGCTGCCGAAACGTGATTCTCCTGGCGGATATCCGAGCTGTGAATACCGCCGAAATGGATTACGCAATGTCATAGGTCGTGCACCGATGGTTCTGCTCACGCGGCGTCGAGCGATTCTGCCATTGAGCCGGTGGCGTGCCGACAGAGCGTGACGGAAAGTGATATCGCCTTATCGGGTGATCGGGAGAATCGGTATCGTGGACAACGCTGATTCTCGCGATCGGGGTCGTCCGCATCAGGCCATTGATATCGCGGGTCCGGGCCACCGCGGCGCCTTCCAGCCGCCATATCGGCGCTCATGCCGGCGTCATGTGGGAGTGTCCGGAAATGAGGCGGCCCGTCGCTTCGGGCGGGCCGCGCCGTATCGGATCGGGAAGATGCGGCCCGCTGCGGCGGACCGGCGGGTTCAGCGGCCTGCGGGGCGCTTGCGGCGGCGCAGGCCGGCGGCGGTGAGGCGGCCGACCAGCTCCTTGGCGCCGACCGGCCGCGCGCCCATCGCCACCGCCGTCTCGTACAGCTCCTCCGGGACGTCGTAGTGGTCGCGATCGAACGCCCGCGGCGGCACGCCGAGCCGGGCGGCGAAGGCGTGCAGCTCGTCGTAGGAGACGTCGCTGGCGAGGTGCGACCACAGGCGCGGGGCGGGCGTCACGTCACGGAGGCCGGGTGCCGGCGCGGCGGGAGTGCGGCCACGCGAGGCCCAGAGCGGCCGGTCGATGAACACGGTCACCCGGAATAGAGTGCCAGATGAAGATCCACCTGTGCGAAGGCTGGTCATGAACGTACGCGAACACATCGAGGCGGCCGCGGGCGGCTTCGTCGCCGACCTGATGGCGTGGTTGTCCATCCCGTCGATCTCCGGCGACCCGGACCGCCACGGCGACGTGCGGCGTTCGGCGGAGTGGCTGGCCGGACACCTGCGCGCGACCGGGTTCCCGGTCGTGGAGATCTGGGAGACCGGTGGCCTGCCCGCGGTGTACGCGGAGTGGCCGGCCGGCGATCCGTCGGCGCCGCGGGTGCTCGTGTACGGCCACCACGATGTGCAGCCGGTCGAGCCGCTGGAGGAGTGGGAGACCGCGCCGTTCACGCCGGTGCGCAAGGGCGATCGGCTCATCGGCCGGGGCGCGTCCGACGACAAGGGCCAGGTGCTGTTCCACGCCCTCGGGCTGCGCGCCGGGCTGGCGGCGTGGGGCCGCACCGCGCCGCCGGTGACCGTGAAGATGCTGGTGGAGGGCGAGGAGGAGTCCGGCTCGCCGCACTTCGCGGACCTGCTGCGAGCGAACCGCGAGCGGCTGGCCTGCGATGTGATCGTGGTCAGCGACACCACGATGTGGGCGGCGGACGTGCCGTCGATGTGCACGGGCATGCGCGGCCTGTGCGAGGCCGAGGTGTCGCTGTACGGGCCGTCGAGCGACCTGCACTCCGGCTCGTTCGGCGGCGCGGTGCCCAACCCGCTGCACGCGATGGCCGCGCTGCTGGCCGGCCTGCACGACGCCGACGGCCGGGTCACGCTCGACGGCTTCTACGACGACGTCGTCGCGCTCACCGACGAGGAGCGCGCGCTGTTCGCCAAGCTCCCGTTCGACGAGGACGCCTGGCTCGCGACCGCCGGGGAGAGCCGCGCCGCGTACGGCGAGGCCGGCTTCACCACGCTCGAACGGGTCTGGGCACGCCCCACCGCGGAGGTCAACGGGATGTGGGGTGGCCACACCGGCCCGGGCGGCAAGACGATCGTGCCGCGTGAGGCGCACGCCAAGGTGTCGTTCCGGCTGGTGGCGAACCAGGACCCGGCGCGGGTGCAGGAGGCGTTCAATAGGTACGTCGCCGCGCACACACCGCCGGGCATCGAGGCTCGGGTGCGCATCCCGGGGCCGGGCGTGCGGCCGTGCTTCTCGCCGATCGGCTCGCCGGGCGTGCTGGCGGCCAAGCGGGCGATGGAGCGGGCGTTCGGCACGGAGGTCCTGTTCACCCGCGAGGGCGGCAGCGGCCCCGAGGCCGACCTCGCCGACATCCTCGCGGCGCCGCTGGTGTTCCTCGCCGTCGGCCTGGACGAGGACCGCATTCACGCGCCGAACGAAAAGGTGGAGATCCCGCTGCTGCTCAAGGGCGCCGAGGCCGCCGCGTACCTGTGGGAAGAGCTGGCCGGGGGTGCGCGGGCGTGACCACGGATCCCCCTGCCCTCGGATGGCTGGCGCTGTCGCGGGGCACGCTGGACCGCGCGGCCGAGCGGCGCCGCGACGACGCATGGCTGGCGGAGGCGTGGGCGGACCCGCGCACCCGCGTGCTCGTCGTCGAACGCGGGCGCGCGCTGGTGCGGCCGGGCCCCGCCCTCGTGCTGTGCGGCCCCGGCGAGGCGCCGGAGGGGGAGCGCTACCTGCTCGGCGTCGACGCGGCGGGAATCGCGCACTTCGCGGTCGCGGCGCCGCTGCCGGCCGTGGAGGGCACCGAGCCGGCGGACCTGCGCGGGGTGGGCGCCCTGCTCGGCGACGAAGACGCGGGCCTGCTCACCCAGGCGGTCGCGCTGGCCAACTGGCACTCGACGCACCCGCACTGCCCGCGCTGCGGCGCGGTGACGCGCGTCGCGTCCGCGGGCCACACGCGCGTATGCCCGGCCGACGGCTCCGAGCACTTCCCGCGGACCGATCCCGCCGTGATCATGCTGGTACACGACGGTGAGCGGATCCTGCTGGCCGGCGGCGCGCGCTGGGGGGAACGGCGGGTCTCGGTGCTCGCCGGGTTCGTCGAGGTGGGCGAGTCGCTCGAACAGGCGGTCGCCCGTGAGGTGCGGGAAGAGGTCGGGGTGAGCGTGCGGGAATGCCGGTACCTCGGCAGCCAGCCGTGGCCGCTGCCGCGCAGCCTCATGCTCGGTTTCTTCGCCCGCGCCGACGCCGGCCAGGAGCCGCGGATCGACGGGGAGGAGATCCGGTTCGCCCGCTGGTACACGCGGGGGCAACTGCGGGCGGCGATGGAGGCGGAGGAGATCTTCCTGCCTGGGCGGGTGTCGATCGCCCGCCAGCTCATCGAGACCTGGTACGGCGGGCGCCTTCCCGGCGACTGGTGACGAAAACGGTCGCACCGGGACTGCGCGAGCCCCGGCGCGCGCCCATTCAAGCTCGCGGCGCCCGCCAGTTGGTCCGATCGCCCTGCGGGCCAGGGCCGTCCATGCCGGATGCCCGGTCGTGTCCGGTCCGGTGGAGTGGTGCGGGCACCCGGCATGCGCGTCGGCCGCCGTAACGGCCTGTCCGCACGGAGGACCGGAGCACCGACCATGCGCCGGACATGCTTGATCACCGACGTTCGCCGGCCCCCTCGGGGAGATCCGAGGGGGCCGGTCTGCGTCCGCCCTCTTGACGTCCCACTCATATGGGCGTAAATCATGTGAAAACAAAAACGAAACGGCGGTGAAGCAACATCATGAGTGCGGGAGATCAGGCGGGAGCCGGCCGGCTGTGGCCGCATGCTCGGCACCGTCGCGCGGCCGTTGCGCGCGCCCGGGCCGCCCGCGCCGTCCGGGCCGGGTCAGGTGGCGCGTGATCGTCACGCTGACGCTGAACCCGAGCCTCGACCGCACGATCGAGGTCGACCGGCTCGTGAAGGGCACGATGACGCGGGCCACGTCCGCGCGCCTCGACCCGGGCGGCAAGGGCGTGAACGTCTCCCGCGCACTGCTCGCCAACGATGTGCCGACGGTCGCCGTGGTGACCGCCGGCGGCGCCGACGGCGACCAGCTCATCCGCCTGCTCGGGGAGGACGGCATCCCGCTCGGCGCCGTCCCGGTCGCGGGCCGCACCCGCTCGAACGTGACGATCGTCGAACCCGACGGCGTCGTCACCAAGCTGAACGAGCCGGGGGAGCCGCTGTCGCGGGCGGAGCTGGACGCGGTCGCCGACATGGTGCTGGCCCGGGCCGAGGGCGCGCGCTGGGTGGTGGCCTGCGGCAGCCTGCCGCCCGGCGTGCCCACCGACATCTACGCCCGGCTGTGCGACACGCTCACCGACGCCGGCGTCCGCGTCGCGGTCGACACCAGCGGCCCGGCGCTCACCGAGGCCGTCGCGGCCGGCCCCCACCTCGTCAAGCCGAACCGGGAGGAGCTGGCCGAGGCGGTCGGCCGGCCCCTCGCCAGCCTCGGCGAGGTGGTGGCCGCCGCCGAAGAACTGCGCGACCGGGGCGCCCGCGCCGTGCTGGCCAGCCTCGGCCCCGACGGCGCCGTCCTCGTCGACGACAGCGGCGTGCGCGTCGGCGACGCGCCGGTCACCGCGCCGCGGAGCACGGTCGGCGCCGGGGACGCGCTGCTCGCCGGCTTCCTCGCCGCCGGAGCCGAGGGCGCCACGGCGCTCGCCGAAGGCCTGGCGTGGGGGGCGGCCGCGGTCCGCCTGCCCGCCAGCCGCATGCCGCGCCCGGAGGACGTCCGGCGCGACATCGTCCGTATCAACGCGCGACCGGACCTCGGCCGGTCTCTGATCCCCTGACCAGCTACGCAGACCCCCGAACCACTAGGAGGCCCCGATGGCCACTGCGTACACCCCGACCGTCACCGGAAGCGGAGTAAGAGCCAATATCCAGCGTTTCGGCGGTCATCTGGCCGGCATGGTGATGCCCAACATCGGGGCGTTCATCGCCTGGGGTCTGATCACCGCGCTGTTCATCCCCACCGGCTGGCTGCCGGACAAGCACCTTGCGGAGCTGGTCGACCCGAGCATCACGTTCCTGCTGCCGATCCTCATCGGCTACACCGGCGGGCGCATGGTGCACGGCCAGCGGGGCGCCGTGGTCGGCGCCGTCGCCACCGTGGGCGTCGTCGTCGGATCCAAGATCCCGATGTTCCTCGGAGCGATGATCGTCGGCCCGCTGGCGGCGTACCTCATCAAGAAGGTCGACGAGTACGTGCAGGAGCGGACCCGGGCCGGGTTCGAGATGCTCGTGGACAACTTCACCGCCGGCATCGTCGGCGGCGCCGTCGCCATCTTCGGCGTCTGGGGCGTCGGCCCGGTCGTCCGGCAGGTCACCACGGCGGCCGGCAACGGGGTCGAGTGGCTGATCCACCATCACCTGCTGCCCCTCGCGTCGGTGCTGATCGAACCCGCGAAGGTGCTGTTCCTCAACAACGCGGTCAACCACGGCGTGCTCGCCCCGCTGGGCTTCGCGGAGGCGGCCGAGCACGGCAAGTCGATCCTGTTCATGCTGGAGTCGAACCCCGGCCCGGGCCTGGGGATCCTGGTGGCCTACCTGCTGTTCGGCCCGCGCACGCTGCGGCCGAGCGTCCCGGCCGCGATCATCATCCAGTTCCTCGGCGGGATCCACGAGATCTACTTCCCGTACATCCTCATGAAGCCGCGGCTCATCCTCGCGACGATGGCCGGCGGAGCGGCCGGCATCGCCACCTTCATGATCACCGGAGCCGGCCTGGTCGCGACGCCCTCGCCGGGCAGCATCTTCGCGTACGCCGCCGAGACCCCGAAGGGCGGCTGGTTCGGCGTGTTCCTCGGCGTGCTCACCGCGGCGGCGGTGTCGTTCGCGGTCGGCTCGGTCCTGCTCGGGTTCGGCAGGTTCGCCGAATCCCGGCAGGACGATGCCGCCGGGGAGGCGTCCGCGGGCGGCGAGGCACCCGGCACGTCCGAGGCGCCGGCGGCGCCCAGCACCGCCACCCGGGAGGCGTGATCCAGATGAACGGCAGGAACGTCCGCAAGCTCGTCGTCGCCTGCGACGCCGGCATGGGCAGCAGCGTCATGCTGGCGAGCCGGCTCCGCAAGGAGCTCAAGAAGCAGAACGTCAAGGTCGAGCACACGCCGGTGAACTCCATTCCCCCCGACGCCGACGTGGTCGTCTGCCACGCGGGCCTGGCTGCCCGCGCTCGCGCCGGCGCGCCGGACAAGCCGATCGTCACCTTCCAGGTGTTCCTCGGCGACCCGGCGGTGAACGGCCTCGTCACGGCCATCAAGAACGGCGGCGAGATCGGTGCCTGACCTGCTGGACCGATCGGCCGTCCGGCTCGACGCGGCCGCGACCGACCGCGACGATGCGATCCGCCAGTGCGGGCGGGCGCTCGTCGCGGCCGGCGCGGCCGAGCCGGGATACATCGACGCGATGGTCGAACGCGAGCGGTCCGTCTCCACGTATGTCGGCGAGGGCGTGGCCATCCCGCACGGCACCCTCGCCGGCAAGGATCTGGTGCACCGCGACACGCTGTGCGTGCTGCGTTTCCCCGCCGGGGTCGACTGGGGCGGCGAGCGGGTCGCCCTGTGCGTCGGCATCGCCGCCCAGGGCGACGGCCACGTGCGGATCCTGTCCGAGCTCGCGCAGATCCTCATGGACCCCGAACGCGCCCGTGCGCTGCGCGAGAGCAACGACGTCGACGAAGTGATCCGGCTGCTGCAGCCGGACGGAGAGGAAGTCAGCCGGTGAAGGTCGCCCGTTTCCACGCGCCCGGGGACATCCGCATCGAGGACGCCGCCGAGCCGGCTCCCGGGCCCGGCGACGTCAAGATCAGGGTCCGCAACTGCTCGACCTGCGGCACCGACGTGAAGATCTGGCGGTTCGGCCACCACCACATCCGGCCGCCCCGCGTCATGGGCCACGAGATCGCCGGCGAGGTGGTCGCGACCGGAGCGGACGTCACCGGCTGGGCACCCGGCGACCGGGTGCAGGTCATCGCCGCGATCCCGTGCGGGCAGTGCGAGGAGTGCCGGCGCGGCCACCTGACGGTGTGCCCGAACCAGGAGTCGATGGGTTACCACTACGACGGCGGGTTCGCCGAGTTCATGGTCGTGCCCGCCGGGGTCCTCGCCGTGAACGGCCTCAACCGGATTCCGGACGGGCTCGGGTTCGCCGAGGCGTCGGTGGCCGAGCCGCTCGCGTGCGTGCTCAACGGCCAGGAACTGGCCCGCGTCGGCACCGGCGACGACGTCGTCGTCATCGGCGCCGGCCCGATCGGCTGCCTGCACGTACGGCTCGCCCGCTCGCGCGGCGCCGGCCGCGTTCTCCTCGCCGACCTCAACGCCGAGCGGCTGGCCATGTCCGCCGAGCGGGTACGGCCCGACGCCGCCCTCACCGGGACCGACCTGGTCGACCAGGTGCTCAAGCTCACCGACGGCCGCGGTGCCGACGTCGTGGTCACCGCGGCGGCGTCCGGCGCGGCCCAGGAGCAGGCGCTGCAGATGACCGCCAGGCAGGGCCGGATCAGCTTCTTCGGCGGGCTGCCGAAGGACGACCCGATCATCTCCTGCGACTCCAACCTCGTGCACTACCGCGAGCTGACGATCGTCGGCGCGAACGGGTCCAGCCCCGCGCACAACGCCCGCGCCCTGGAGCTGATCGCCTCCGGTGCCGTGCCCGTCGCCGACCTGATCACCCATCACCTGCCGCTCGACGCCGTCCTGGACGGCATCGACATCGTCGCCCGCGGCACCGCCATCAAGGTCACCATCGAGCCCTGAAACGAGGACCGGACATGCCCGAGCGAACCGTGACCATCGCCTCCCGTAGCGGCCTGCACGCCCGGCCCGCGGCGCTGTTCGTCAAGGCCGCCGCCGACCAGGGGGTGCCGGTGCGCATCCGCCTCGGCGACGGCAAGGCGGTGCCCGCCGCGAGCATGCTGGCGGTGCTGTCCCTGGGCGCCGGCCCTGGCGCGAAGGTCACCCTGGAGGCCGACGGTCCCGGCGCCGACGCCGCCCTCGACGCGCTGGCGGCCCTTCTCGCCCGCGACCTCGACGCCGAGGAACCGGCCGGTGCCTGACCCGAGCGGACCGGACGCCCGGGCCCCCGGCTCCGGCATCCGCGCGTCGGCGGACACCACGGCACAGGTTCTGGGTACGGGCGGGGCGGCACGCGCGCCGGAAACGGCCCGGCCCGCGGCGGGCGAGGCGGTGACGGTCATCGGCCAGGCCGCGTCGGGGAACGCCACGAACGAGGCGCTTGGGCAATCGGTGACCGGCGGGGCGGATCCCGGTCCGGCCGCGTGCGATCAGGTCGCCGGCCCGGGGCCGTACGGCGCCGATCCGGTCGCGCAGGCGGCGCCGGGCGGGTCGGCGCCGGGCGGCGTCAGGGTGCTGCGCGGGGTGGGGGTCGGGGCGGGCATCGCCGCGGGTCCGGTGGCGCGGATGACGCCGCCACCGGACCTGCCCGAGCCACGCCGGGTCACCGACCCGGACACCGAGATCGCCGCGGCGGAGCGCGGGCTGGCGGCGGCAGCGGCCGACCTGCGCGCCCGCGCCGAGGCCGCGACCCGCGCGGCCCGCGACATCCTCGAAGCCCTCGCAATGATCGCCGACGATCCGGCGCTGCGCGACGGGATCGCCGCGCGCGTGCGCGACGGCGCGGACGCTCCGCACGCCCTCCGCGGCGCCTTCGACGAGCACCGGGAGATCCTCGCGAGCATCGGCGGCCATCTGGGCGAGCGCGCCGCCGACCTGGACGACATCGCCCATCGCGCGATCGCCGCCGCGCTCGGCCGCCCGACGCCCGGCCTGCCCACGCCCGGTCACCCGTACGTGCTGGTCGCCGACGACCTCGCGCCCGCCGACACGGCCGGGCTCGACCCGCGGACCGTGCTGGCGCTGGTGACCGAGCGCGGCGGGCCGACCAGCCACACCGCCATCCTCGCCCGCGCGCTCGGCCTGCCCGCCGTTGTCGGCTGCGCCGGCGTGCTCGACGTCCCGGACGGCGTCCTCGCGACGGTCGACGGGGCGACAGGGGAGGTGCGGTCCGGCGTCGGCGCGGACGAGGCAGCGGAGGTACGGGCGCGCGCTGCCGCCGAACGGTCCCGGCTCGCCGCGGGCCGCGGACCGGGCCGGACCGCCGACGGGTATCCGATCGACCTGATGGTCAACATCGGCTCGGCCGCCGACCTGGACGGACTCGACCTCGATGGCATCGCCGGGGTGGGTCTGTTCCGCACCGAGTTCCTGTTCCTCGACCGCCGCGACCCGCCCGGGCTCGACGAGCAGGCGGCCGCGTATGCGGCGGTGTTCCGCCGCGTCGGCGAGCGCACCGTCGTCGTGCGGACGCTGGACGCCGGTGCGGACAAGCCGCTGCCGTTCCTGGGTCTGCCGGAGGAGCCGAACCCGGCGCTCGGCGTGCGCGGCCTGCGGGTCGCACGGTGTCGGCCGGACGTGCTCGACACGCAGCTCGCCGCGATCGCACGGGCCGCCACCGGCGCGCAGGCCGACGTCTGGGTCATGGCGCCGATGGTCTCCACGCCGGTGGAGGCGGCCGCCTTCGTCGAGCGGGCGCGCGCGCACGGCCTGGCCACGGCGGGTGTCATGGTCGAGGTGCCGGCGGCGGCGCTGCGGGCCGCGCGGCTCTGCGCGGTCGCCGACTTCCTCAGCATCGGCACCAACGACCTCAGCCAGTACACGCTCGCCGCCGACCGGCAGAGTGGCGACCTGGCCGACCTGCTCGACCCCTGGCAGCCGGCCCTGCTCGCCCTCGTCGCCGCCTGCGCCGACGCCGGCCGCGACTCCGGCACGCCGGTGGGCGTGTGCGGCGAGGCCGCGGCAGATCCGGAGCTCGCGCCCGTGCTGGCCGGCCTGGGCGTGACGAAGCTGTCGATGAGCCCCCGCGCCGTGCCCGTCGTGCGGGCGCGCCTTGCAGCGCACGACCTGGAGGAATGCCGCGTCATGGCGGCACGCGCCCTGCGCGCCGACGACGCCGCCGGCGCTCGCGCCGCCGTCCTCGGCGACGCGGCGCACTGAGAGCCCGCGTACGCCCTCGGGCGTACGCGGCGTCCCACCACCGGCCGGGAACGCTCCGGCGGGTCCGGCCGGGAACGCTTCGGCCGGACCCGCCGGCGATGGCGGGGAGGCCGGGCGGGTCAGACGCGGACGACCTCCGGGCCGGCGGCGGCGAGCTCCGCGGCCAGTCCGCTGTCCAGACCGGTGTCGGTGATCAGAACGCTGACCTCGGCGAGGGTGGCGAACCTGGCGAGGTAGTCGTTACCCACCTTGGTGTGGTCCAGCAGCACGACGCTGCGCCGCGCCGCCCTGATCATGGCCTCCTTCATGGCCGCCTCTGCCGGGTCGGGCGTGGTCAGGCCGACCTCGACCGAGCAGCCATTGGTACCCATGAACGCCACGTCGACGCGGAGCCGGTCGAGCGGCCGCATCGCCCAGTCGTCGACGGTGGCGAGCGTACGGCCGCGCACGCGGCCGCCCAGCATGATCACGTTGAGGTTGGCACGGGTCGCCAGGACCGTCGCCAGCGGCGGCGAGTTGACGATGACCGTCAGCTCCCGGTCGGCGGGCAGCGCCTGCACCAGCCGCCCCGTAGTCGAGCCGGCGTCGATGATGACGGAACCGTCTGCGGGCAGCTCGGCGAGCGCGGCCTTGGCGATGCGTTCCTTCTCGGCGGTCATGACGGCGTCGCGGGCCGCCAGCGCCGGCTCGAAGCCCAGCCGCTCGACCGAGATCGCCCCGCCGTGCACGCGGCGGACGGCGCCCGCGCGTTCGAGGACGGTCAGGTCGCGGCGGATGGTCTCCATCGTGACGCCGAAGTCCTCGGCCAGCGACACGACGTCGACCCGGCCGGCCTCGCGCGTGCGGCGGAGGATCTCTTGCTGTCGCTCTTCGGCGTACATGACGTTGTTTCACTGCCGTTCGTGTGGGTTCAGCTTTGTTTACCGCGACCGGCATGCGCGGTCAAGCGGCGCGCATTTCCGTCACCAGCCCGGTTTCGCCACCGCCCTGGTTCGGTCAGCCCCTGGTTTCGTCGGCACCCGGCTTCGTTCAGCGGCTCGCGGTGCCCGGCGACCGGCCTCGGCCGCGCCGCCCTCCCGTGTCGCCGCCACCGCGGCCCGCCGCCAGACCCCTGCGCCGTTCTGCCTTCGGGTCACGCCAGGGGCGGCCGTGGGCCGCGGCGGCCCATGCGTGCCGCGCCCGCGGAACGGGTATCCCCGTCGGTATTCGGGGGGACGAATGAAGGCCGCGCGCGCTTATCCGATCACTGATCGCACCACCGACGTACGGATCGAACACGTCGACGAGCCGCGGCCCCGCGACGGCGAGGTGCTGGTCCAGGTCACCGCGGCGGGCGTGACGCCGCTGGACCACTGCGTCGCGACCGGCCGCCCGCCCGCGGCCGGCGGCCCGGTCGAACCAGGCCGGCTGCCGCTGATCCTGGGCGGCGAGGGCGCCGGGATCGTCGCGGCCGACCCCGGCGGGCAATGGCCGGCCGGCACGCGCGTGATGTTCTTCGCCGGAAGCGGCGGTGTGACCGCGGACGGCACCATGGCCGAGTACACGGTGGTCCCCGCGCGGAACCTGGCCACCATCCCGGTGAACGTCTCCGACGAGGTGGCGGCGGCCGTGCCGATCGCGTACCTGACCGGGCTGCTCGCCCTGCAGACGGCCGGTTTCCTGCCGGGCCGGCGGGTCTTCGCGCCCGGTGTCGGCGGCAGCGTCGGCAACGCGACCGCGCAGCTCGCCCGGGCCCTCGGCGCGGCGGCGGTGGCCGGCGGCGCGGGCAGCACGGCTAAGGCCGAGGCCGTGCGCGCCGCGCCGTGGGCGGCCGGCATCGAGGTGGTCGACCTGGAACGCGACGGGCTCCCCGGCGGGCTGAGCGCCGCGTTCGCGCCCGGCGTCGACGTCGCCGTCGACGGCGTCGGCGGGGCGCTGACCGCGCAGATCATCGCGTCGATGGCCGACGGCGGCCACGTCGTGCTGGTCGGCTGTGCGAGCGGGTACAGCACCCCGCTACCGATCGGCGAGGTCGTCCGCCGCCGCCTGACCCTCCACGGCTTCTCGCTGTTCGCCGTGGGCGCGGCGCAGGCGAACGCCGCCTGGTCGACGATCGTCGAGCTGCTGGTCACCGGACGGATCAGCCCGGTGATCGACTCGATCTACCCGCTGGAGGCGGTCGGCGAGGCGCTACGCCACGTGGTGGAGGACCGCCCGATCGGCAAGGTCGTCATCACCGGCCTGTCGTCCACCCGCTGAGCGCGGCACCGAGCCGCATCAGGCGCCGTTCGCGGCAGCGAGGCGCTTCTTGACGTCCTTGGCGGACGGGTTCGTCACGACCGTCCCATCGGGGAACACGACCGTCGGCACCGTCTGGTTGCCGCCGTTGACGCTCATCACGAACTCGGCGGCGGCCGGGTCGCGCTCGATGTCGACCTCGACCATCTCGATGCCGTCGCGGGCGAGCTGGGTCTTGAGACGGCGGCAGAAGCCGCACCACGTGGTGGTGTACATCGTCAGCTGACCGGTCGTGGCTGCGGTCATGGCGCTCCTTCCCCGCTGGAACATCGGCGCTCGTGGGCAACAACGGCCCGCACCGCCGCATTCCCGGTCCGCCGATCACGGCGCGGGCGTCCCCGGCGCCTGCGAGGATGAGAATGGTGGGAAAGGAGGTGCGATGGAGGCGGAGCAGGTGCTGGCGGGCCTCGATCCGGAGCAGCGGGAGGTCGCCGAGGCGACGCGCGGGCCGGTGTGCGTGCTGGCCGGCGCGGGCACCGGCAAGACCCGCGCGATCACCCATCGCATCGCGTACGCGGTGCTGACCGGCGTCGTCGCGCCGCAGCGCGTGCTGGCGGTGACCTTCACCACGCGCGCGGCCGGCGAGCTGCGCGCGCGGCTGCGGCAGCTCGGCGCGCCGGGCGTGCAGGCGCGGACGTTCCACTCGGCGGCGTTGAAGCAGCTCGTGTACTTCTGGCCGAAGGTGATCGGCGGGGAGCCGCCCCGGCTGGTGGAGTCCAAGCTCGGCCTGGTCGCCGAGGCCGCGCGGGCCTGCCGCCTGTCGATGGGACGTACGGAGCTGCGCGACGCCGCCGCCGAGATCGAGTGGGCCAAGGTCACCCAGACCCGCCCCGGCGACTACGCCGCCGCAGCCGCCAAGGCCGGCCGCACACCGCCGGCCGAGGCGGCCGACATGTCCCGGCTCTACGAGGCGTACGAGCGGCTGCGCCGCGAGCGCAACATGCTCGACTTCGAGGGCATGCTGGAGCTGACCGCGGCGATCCTCACCGAATACCCCGAGGTGGCGAACCAGGTCCGCGACCAGTACCGCTACTTCGTCGTCGACGAGTTCCAGGACGTCAACCCGCTGCAGAAGCTGCTGCTGGACGCCTGGCTCGGCGAGCGCGACGACCTGTGCGTCGTCGGCGACCCGAACCAGACGATCTACTCCTTCACCGGCGCCACCCCGTCGTACCTCCTCGGCTTCACCGTCGAGCATCCCGGCGCGAAGGTCGTGAAGCTGGTCCGTGACTACCGCTCCACGCCACAGGTGGTGAACCTCGCCAACGGCGTGCTCGCCCAGGCGCGCGGCGACGCGCGGCGCCACCGCCTCGAGCTCGTCGCGCAGCGGCCCGCCGGGCCCGAGCCCGCCTTCCACGAGTACGACGACGAGGTCGCCGAGGCCGAGGACGTCGCCCGGCAGGCCCGCGCCCTCATCGAGGACGGCGTGCCGGCCCGCGAGATCGCGGTGCTGTTCCGCACCAACGCCCAGTCCGAGCCGTACGAGCAGGCGTTCGCCGACGCCGGCCTGCCGTACGTCGTGAAGGGCGCGGAGCGGTTCTTCGAGCGCGCCGAGGTGCGGCAGGCGGTGATGCTGCTGCGCGGCGCCGCCCGATCGGCCGGCGATGAGCCGCTGGTCCGCGTCGTACGCGACGTGCTGGCGGGCGCCGGCCTCACCGAGCGCGCTCCGGAGGGCCGCGGGGCGGCGCGGGAGCGCTGGGAGTCGCTGGCCGCCCTCGCCCAGCTCGCCGAGGACGTCGCCGCCGAGCGGCCGGGCGCGGGCCTGCCCGAGTTCGTCGCGGAGCTGGAGGATCGGGCCAACGCCCAGCACGCGCCCGCGCTGGAGAGCGTCACGCTGGCCACCCTGCACACCGCCAAGGGCCTCGAATGGGACGCCGTGTTCATCGTCGGCCTGCTGGAGGGCTTCCTGCCGATCGTCTACGCGGAGAAGAACCCCGACCAGGTCGAGGAGGAGCGACGGCTGCTGTACGTGGGGGTGACCCGCGCCCGCGAGCACCTGACCCTGTCGTGGTCGCTGGCCCGCTCGCCCGGCGGTCGCAAGGGCCGCCGCCGGTCCCGCTTCCTCGACGGCCTCGCCCCCGAGCGCGAGGGCCCGCCGCGGGTCGACCGGTCCAAGCGCCACCCGGGCGCCAAGGGCCCACAGCCGTGCCGGGTGTGCGGGCGGCCGCTGACCGCGGCCATCGAGCGCAAGCTCGGCCGCTGCGAGAGCTGCCCCGCCGACTACGACGAGGACCTGCTCGTGCGCATGAAGGAGTGGCGCCTGGCCACCTCCAAGGAGCACAAGATCCCCGCGTACGTCGTGTTCACCGACGCCACGCTGCAGGCCATCGCCGAACGCGCGCCCGCGTCCGAGGCGGAGCTGGCCGCCATCCCCGGTGTCGGAGCGGTCAAGCTGGAACGGTACGGTTCGGCCGTGCTCGCGTTGTGCCGGGGAGAGACGCCGTCCACCCCGGCGGGACGGTACGACTGACCGGCGCCCACGGGCCGCCCACGGCGCCCCGGAGGCCGCCGGAGCGAGGAGAGGGACGCATGAACGCCGCGCTGAAGGAGCTGCTCGACCTGCTGGACCTGGAGCAGATCGAGGTCAACATCTTCCGCGGGCGCAGCCCCGAAGAACGCCAGCAGCGCGTCTTCGGCGGCCAGGTCGCGGGCCAGGCCCTCGTCGCGGCGGGCCGCACCGTGCCGGAGGACCGTCAGGTGCACTCGCTGCACGCGTACTTCATCCGTCCCGGCGATCCGAGCGTGCCGATCGTCTTCACCGTCGATCGGGTGCGCGACGGCCGGTCGTTCACGACGCGGCGGGTCTCCGCCGTGCAGCACGGCAAGGTGATCTTCACCCTGTCGGCGTCGTTCCAGGTCGCCGAGGACGGCCCGGCGCACCAGGACCCGATGCCGGACGTCCCGCCGCCGGAGGACCTGCCCACCTTCAAGGAGCGTATGGAGCGGCTGTTCGGCCCGCTCGAGCACGACTTCTTCCGCAAGCGCCCCGTTGACCTGCGGCACGTCACGCCGCTGACCTGGGAGGCCGCCCGCGACCCGGCCCTGATCGGCCCGGAGTCGAAGGTCTGGCTGCGGGTCGCGGGCGAGCTGCCCGACGATCCGCTGCTGCACGTCTGCCTGATGACGTACGCCTCGGACATGACGCTGCTCGACACCGTGCTGCTCAACCACGGCCTGTCCTGGGGCGACAAGAGGACCATGGGCGCGAGCCTGGACCACGCCATGTGGTTCCACCGGCCGTTCCGCGCCGACCAGTGGCTGCTGTACGCCCAGGACACCCCGAACGCCTCCGGCGCCCGCGGCCTGGCCCGGGGCCAGGTCTTCACCCGCGACGGCGAACTGGTCGTCTCGGTCGTCCAGGAGGGCCTGATCCGCGTGACCGACTCCTGATCGCCTCAGCCGGATCGGCGGCGCCGGACGGTCATGTCCACCTTCCAGGGGCGGACCGCCGTACGCTGAGATCCTCGGCGGCGGAGTGCGTGGTGTTGCCGCCTGCGGCCACTCGCAGATCGGCGACTTCGACGCATTCGCCGCGGTGAGCAGAGAACTCGCCAGGCCGCATGGTCGATGACCGGCGAACGCCTCGGGCGGACCGGGGCGGAAGTCAGGCGTCGATCGCCACGTGGGACGGCGCGACGGAACGCAGTGCCGCCGGAGCCATGAGGCACGACGGGAGGAACCGCCGGATCTCCGGTTCGACGAACGCCGCCGGGGCCCCTGGAGCAGGACGGATGAGCAGCTCGGTACCGCCTCGGCGGGCACGGAGCCGGATCGCTCGAATGTCGCCCCAGAGCAGGAACTCCCCGTCGAACCAGAGCCCGAGGTCGTCCGCGGCGAATACGGTCCGGGGGGCCGCGAACTCCGACAGGGCCAGTGTGATCCCGAGCGCGACGACGGCCAGGGGATACGCCGTGCCCGGGTGGTCGTCGAACACCCGAACCGGGACGATCTCGCCGAGCGGGAAGAGGAAGAAGAACGGAGCGACCTGGCGCAGCACCGGCGCTCCGCGCACTGCCAGCACTCGGTGGGAGGTCCGCCCCTCGTCACCGGCGAGGGAGACCGGAACCGGCGCCACCGCACGGATTCGCTGCGCCGACTCGGCCGGAGACGGCACGGCGAAGGTCGCCGACGCGGCCAAGGCGAACGGCTTGTCCCGCCGTGCGGCGTCGCGGCCGTCCCGCGCGACGACCCCGACGGCGCCGTAGCGGTCCGTCCTCGCCGAGACGATGACCCGGGCGACCTCGTCCCAGCCGAACGCCGCCCGGCGCCGGCCGGACCCGACGCGGAGCCCATCATGGTCGGCGATGAGCGTCTTGCGGGGGAACAGCGCGTCCGCCGCGACAACGATCACGAAGAGCGCGACGAAGGCCGCGGCCGCCCACCCGGAGAACCGCACCGCCACTAACGCGGCCGCTCCGGCGACGCCGAGACACGCCGCGAGGACCAGCAGGCTGCGGGCCGGCGCACGCGTGAGCCGACGACGGCGCAGGACCACCTCGTCCATGGTCACCGTCCTCGCGTCGAAGACCACTCGTGAAGCAGACGCGCGACGGGCCGGCGCGGTTGTCAGTGAAGGCCGGGAGCGCTCCGGTTCGACGCTCGCCTTCGTCCGGCCAGAGCCGATCGGCACGGGGCGCTCGCGCCCGCGCGCTCCGTCGCGGTCGGCATGCTTCGCTCCGGCGCCGGTCCGGCGACGGCGGTGCGCTCGCCGGAACTGTGATCGCTAGAGCTGCGGGGCCGACGGGACGGCCGCCGGGACCGGGGGACGCGGGGACGAGACCGATGCTGATCACGACGCGGAACGCGCGGTTCCAGCAGTGGGCGGCACGCGGCGACGGTCTTGCTGTACGAGGCCGCCCGGCAGCGGAGCGATCCACCGCGAGGAATTAAGAACTCGCAGGTAGAAAATACGTTGCCCTGATCGGGGAAGCGATCGTACGCTTCTCGCGAGCACAAGGACGGCTCCCGGCTGGGAGCCGCATGGATGAGAGCGGAGGTGGCAGTCCGGTGATCAACACGATCTCCTCGATCTGGGCCGCCGCCTGCGCACGTCCGGCCATGGTGTCCCCGAGCGGTCGCACCATGACCAAAGCGTCCCTGCTGAGCGCCGAGCTTTCCGGCTATGCGTCCCTCGAATCGGGGCGCGTGCGGCCTGGCGGCGCCGATCTGCGGACGTGGCATGTCCTCGGGATGTTCCCGGCTGTCCAGACGAATGCCCAGGTCAAGGGCGCTGCCAAGCGTCCCGAAACGGGTCCGTACCCCTGGAGACCACCGGAGTAGAAGCTCCGAGCAGGCCTCCAGGCCGCGGATCCCGCCCGGGAACCGCGGCCTTTTTGTTTGGCCTAACCGACCGAGCCAACGAGACCACATCGAGAAAGGGGTGAAGACCTTGGGCCTCGCGCTCACCGCGATCAGCGAGAACCTGGATCTTCCCTGCCGGAACGAGCCCGAGCTGTTCTTCGCCGAGTCCCCGCAGGACGTGGAGCTGGCCAAGGCCATGTGTGCTGAGTGCCCGATCCGGCGCTCCTGTCTCGCCGGCGCCGTCGAGCGGCGCGAGCCGTGGGGCGTCTGGGGTGGGGAGCTGTTCGTCCGGGGCGTCGTCGTGCCCCGGAAGCGGCCGCGCGGGCGTCCGCGCAAGAACGCCGCCGAGGTGGCGGCATGATCATCCGACCCGAGTACCTCGCCGACGTCGAAAGCGAGCAGCCGATGAGCTTGCTCAGTCATGAACTGTCCAAGGAACGAATACGCGACGCCGAGCGCGAGGCCGCGCGCCGTCGCGACGTCGCCCGGATCCGCGCCCTGCGGGCCCGGCGTGACGCCGCGACGACCGCCGCCCGCCTTCGGCACCTGCTGACGACGCGCTGACGCGCCTCCCGGGAAGACGGCGGGCTCCGGCACACGGCCGGGGCCCGCCGGCGTTTCCCGGCCCGGTCGTGGGCCGCCCTCGAACGCGGTCCGCCGCCCGGTGCCGTCCACGGGGATCGGCGTTCGCCATTTCGGTCCTTGTTTGTAGCGATATGACGTTGTGCCGACCGGCATGGCGTCGCGGACGGAGCTGCGGCTTCGGGCGCGTTTCGCTTCCACGGCCCCTCCGAATCGGCGATCCTTGGAGGACCGGAAGAGGAGGGCATCGGGAATGGTCAGCTGTTCGTCGTGCGGGGCGACCGCGGAGACACCGCTGGGCTGGACGACCGATCTGACCGATCGCGGCAAGCGCTACCTGTGCGAGCGTTGCAGCCGCGACAACCTCCGCGCCATCGAGAGCCGCCTCGACACCGGCTACTGACCACGCCCCGCGTCATCCGGGGCGGGTCGTCAGCTGGCGATCTCCTCGGGGGCCTCGCCGTCCTCGCCGCCCGGATCGTCGTAACCGTCGTAGTCCTCGTACTCGTCCAGCCCACCGGGCTCGTCGGCGCCGTCGGCGAAGCCCGGCACCCACGCCAGTGCCTCGGCGCGGAACGGGCCCTCGGCCTCGAGCTGGCACAGCACGCCGGTGCCGGCCGCGACGACCCGGTGGATCAGCACGTACGACGGCGGCAGGTTGAGGTGGCGGACCACGTTGGTCGGGCGCAGGTCGGTCACGCGGGCGGCCTCCTGGCGCAGCCACTCGCGGCTGAATTTGAAGGTGTCTTCGATCAGCGGCTCGGCGATCGGGGCGATGAAGGTGTGCAGCGACTCGGGGGCGACCTCGACGCCCTCGCGGATGAAGCCCTCCGCGCGCAGCTCCTTCATGATCTGGTCGATGTCGCCCATCGTGCCGATGCGCATCAGCCGGCCGATACGCCGGTGGAAGCCGCCGGGCAGCCGGTCGACGGCGCCGAAGTCGATGACGCCGAGCCGGCCGTCGTCGAGCAGGCGGAAGTTGCCCGGGTGCGGGTCGGCGTGCAGCATGCCGCAGCGCGCCGGTCCGGAGAACAGGAACCGGCAGTACAGCAGGCCCGCGTGGTTCCGCTCCTCCTGGGTGCCGTCACTGATGATCGCCGACAGCGGCGTGCCGTCGATCCACTCGGTGACAAGTACGTGCCCGGACTGTGCGACGACGTTCGGGATGAGGAAGTCGGGATCGCCGGCGTACGCCTCGGCGAACGCGGCCTGCGACTCGGCCTCGATCGTGTAGTCGAGTTCCTCCGCGACGCGCGCCTTCACCTCGGCCAGCATCGTCTTGACGTCCAGGCCGGGCATGAGAACGGCGAACAGCCGGCCCAGGCGGGAGAGTTGGCTGAAGTCGCTGAGCAGCGCCTTGCCGGCCCCGGGGTACTGCACCTTCACCGCGACCGTACGGCCGTCACGCCAGACCGCCTTGTGGACCTGGCCGATCGAGGCCGCCGCGGCCGGACGGTCGTCGAACTCGGCGAACAGGTCGCGCCAGTCGGGCCCGAGCTCCTGGGCGAGCACCTTGTGCACCGTGCCGGCGGGCAGCGGCGGCGCGGCCTCCTGGAGCCGGGTGAGGGTGGCGCGGTACGGGCCGGCGATCTCGGGCGGCAGCGCCGCCTCGAATATCGACAGCATCTGGCCGAGCTTCATCGCTCCGCCCTTGAGCTCGCCCAGCACCTTGAAGAGCTGGTCGGCGGTGCGCTGCTGGATCTCGGTCGCCACGAGCTCGGCCGACTTGCCGAACGTGCGCTTGCCCATGCCGAGGGCGGTGCGGCCGGCGAAGCCGATGGGGAGGGATGCCAGCTTGGCGGTCCGCGTCACCGCGCGACGGGGGAGATCGCTCATGCGCCTGCCTGCTCCTCGGCGCGGCCACGGGGCAGCCGCACCTGTCGGTGTGCTGGGCTCACCAGCTTATTCTCGGCGAGGGACCCCTTTGGATCCACACCGAAAACCGGCCGAGTCGCCGGTGCGCGCCCGCGTCTCGCCGCGATGGCCCGGCTGACCTGCGCCCCCTGTGTAAGTGTGTGCTTGCTCACGTCGGGCCCGCCCAGGTCGCCCGGCCCTCCCCGGGCCGCGCCGAACGGCTAGTCTCCGCCGCATGACCCAACACCTGCTCGTCGACCGCCGCGCGGACGGGGTCGTGCTGCTCACCCTCAACGATCCCGATCGCCGCAACGCGATGTCCGAGGCCATGACGGACGCGTGGTGCCGCGCCCTCGCCGAGCTGGGCGACGACCCCGGCGTGCGATGCGTCGTCGTGACGGGCGCCGGACGCGCGTTCTCCTCCGGCGGCGACCTGTCATGGATCGCCGGGCGCAACCGGGTCGAGGTCCCGGCGCTGCGCGAGCACATGATGGCCTTCTACCGCACCTGGCTGGCCGTCCGCGACCTGGAGGTGCCGACGATCGCGGCGGTCAACGGCCCGGCGGTCGGCGCGGGCCTGTGCCTGGCCCTCGCCTGCGACCTGCGGTACGCGGCCGACGGCGCACGGCTGATCGCGCCGTTCACCCGGCTCGGCTTGCACCCGGGCATGGCCGCGACGTACCTGCTGCCCGAGGCGGCCGGGCTGCCGCTCGCCCGCGAGATGCTGTTCACCGGCCGCGCCGTGACCGGCGCGGAGGCGGCCGCGCACGGGCTGGTCAACCGGGCGGTGCCGGCGGAGCGGGTGCTGGACGAGGCGCTGGGCGTGGCGGCCGCGATCGCCGCGAACGCGCCGGTCGCGACGCGGCTGACGAAGGCCGCTCTGGCCGGCGGCGGTCGCCCGGACCTGGAGGCCGCGCTGCGCTGGGAGTCGCTGGCACAGTCGGTGACGATGGCGACCCGGGACCTCCTGGAGGGCATCGCGGCCCAGCGGGAGAGGCGTGCCCCCCGGTTCACCGGCGAGTGACCGGCCCGTCCCGCGCCCGGCCGCCCGCCCCGGCCGCGTGCTCCGGTGTCTCTCCGGCGTGTCTCCGGTGCGTGTCCGGTGCGCGTCGCGGTCGCGTCCGGGTGGTCAGGCCGGCCGTCCGACCGGCCCGTCCGGATCCGCAGGGGCGACGAGCATGGACGGCGGGGCTCCGGACCGGGCCGGGTGACGCGGCCGCTCACGCGGGGCCGGGCAGGACGGGGATTGGCGGTCGCCGGGCGCGCGGCCACGGCAGGGTGAGGACTCGCGGTCGCCGGCGCGGTCGCTGGGCACGGTGTCCGGCGCGGGGTCCGGGCGCGCCCGGGTCAAGGCCGCTGTGGAGGTTCGCCAGCGGCGCGCCGGGGTGTGGAGAGACTCGCGGAGACCTGTGGAAAACCTGCGCAAAGCGTGTGGACAGTCCTGGGGATCGCGCAAATACGAGGTCGCTACCAGCGAAAACGCCGGTCACCTCCTGTGGAGAACGGCAAGTTTTCGGTACGGTGCTAACCGTGCCCCCCACAGGCGAGATAGAGGTGCGTCGCAGCGCCCGGCGCCGTCGGACTGTCACCGCTCGAAGAGACGGTGACAAGACCGTCGTCATGGTGCCGGCCGGGCTGAGCGCATCCGAAGAACGAGAATGGATCGATACGGTGCTGAGGCGCCTCGCCGACCGCGAGCGCCGGCGGCACCCCAGCGACGACGCGCTGTTCCACCGTGCCTGCGAGCTGTCGCGGCGCTACCTCGACGGCCGCGTGGTGCCGGCCAGCGTGCGCTGGGTGACCAACCAGCACAGCCGCTGGGGTTCGTGCACCCCCGACGACGGCACCATCCGGCTGTCCGACCAGCTCCGCGGCATGCCCGGCTGGGTCGTCGACTACGTGCTCCTGCACGAGCTGGCCCACCTCATCGAGCCGGGCCACGGGCCTGCCTTCTGGAGGCTGGTCAACCGCTACGGTAAGACCGAGCGCGCCCGCGGCTACCTGGAGGGCGTGGCCGCCACGGCCCGCCTGCCACTCGCCGCCGAAGCGGACCGCGCCACGTGACCAGCCGGTTCGCCGTCGTCCTCGCCCGCCCGGGTGTGGCCGGTCCGCCCGGCACCGACCCGGAGGAGTACCGCCTCGCCCTGCTGGAGGACACCTACGAGGTGGTGGCGGGGCTGGAGTTCGTCACCCCTGTCCTCGCGCTGACCGGGCCCGACCCGGCCGCCGAGACGATCACCTGGCCCGGCACGCCGATCCTGCGCGTCACCGGCCTTCGCGACCTGCTGCGCGCGCTGGAGGAGCGCGGTGCCGACCAGGCCGTCGTCGTCGCTCCCGACGTCCCCGACCTGCCGCCGCTGCTGCTCGGCAAGCTGTTCCGCGCGCTCGGCTCCGGGCAGGTCGCGGTCTGCCCCGCCGCGAACGGCGGGCTCGTCGCGCTCGGTGCGCGGCTGCCTGTGCCCGCCTGGCTCGGCGGCCTCGACATCGACCTCGACATCCCCGGCGCCACGGCCCGGCTGCGCGCCGCCGCCGGCGAGCCCGGCGTCGTCCGCTCGGCGCCCGGCTGGCACCGGCTGCGCGGCCCGGCCGACCTCGCCCGCCTCGACCCCGCGCTCGAAGGCTGGGAGAACACCCGCGCGTTGCTGTCCGGCCGCTGACGCCGCACCGCTCCTCCGCCGGGCGCGCCCCGCGTCGCCCTCCGGCCGTACCGATGCTCCGGTTTAGCGCGCCGTCGGTCCAGGGAGCCGCCGCGGGCCGACCCGCACCGGCGTCGTGGTCTCGATGCCGGCCCACGCGGGAGCCGCGGCGCCGGCCACGCCCGCCGGGCGTTCGCTGGTTACCGGTATATGTCGCAAAGGTTACGTTGACGCAAGAATGCAAACGGTTGCAGAGTTTCAGCAACAATGTCGCCAAGGAGTCGCGGTGCCGGTGACCATTCAGGACGTCGCTCGTGAGGCCGAGGTATCGGTCTCGACCGTCTCGCGCGCGTTCACCGCGCCGGAGATGGTTCGTGAGGAGACACGGCACCACGTGCTCCAGACCGCGGAGCGGCTGGGCTACCGCCCGAACCGCGCCGCCCGGGGGCTGATCACCGGGAAGACCGGAAACTTCGGCGTGATCGTCCCCGACCTGTCCAACCCGTTCTTCCCGACCATGCTGAAGGGCGTCCAGGCCCGGGCCCGCGAGGCCGACTACGCGGTCTTCCTCGCGGACTCCGACGAGAACTCGGGCGAGGAGGTCGCCCTCGTCCAGGCCATGGCCAAGCAGGTCGACGGCGTCATCCTCGTCTCGTCGCGAATGTCGCCGAGCCAGCTCGACCGCGTGATGGACATGACGTCGCTCGTGTTCATCAACCGGCTCGTCCGCGACCACCCCGCGGTGCTGCTGGGTACCGCGAGCGGGATGCACCAGGCGATCGACCACCTGGCCGCGCTCGGTCACCGCCGGGTCGCCTACCTCAACGGCCCGCGCAGCTCCTGGTCCAACCGGGAGCGCCGGCGCGGGCTGCGGCAGGCCGCCCGGTACGGCATGGAGGTCGTCGAGCTGGGGCCGTTCGCGCCCCGGTTCGAGGGCGGCTCGCACGCCGCCGACCTGGCGCTGGCCGAGGACGTTACGGCGATCATCGCCTACAACGACCTCATGGCGCTCGGGGTGATGTCACGGCTGGCCGACCGGGGCGTGCGGGTGCCTGCTCAGATGAGCGTCGTCGGCTTCGACGACATCCAGATGGCGGGTATGGCCACCCCGCCGCTGACCACCGTCGCGATGCAGAACGAGCGCGCCGGCCGCGCCGCGGTCGACCTGCTCGTGAACCTCCTCACCGCCTCCGGCGCCGACGCGGGGGATCTCCGCCGGGACCTCGACTGCCAGCTGATCGTACGGGCTTCGACCGACGTCGCCCCCGATCGTGACTGAAAGGGAAACCCCCAAGATGCGTGCTAAGAAGTGGTGCCTCGCATCGGCGCTCCTCGTGCTGAGCGCCTGCGGTTCGCCGAACTCGGGGGGCGGGGCCAAGGACGTGATCCCCGGCCAGGTGCCCCAGAACCCCAAGCACCCGGTCACCCTCAACATCATCGACGTGGCGGGCAACCTGCAGCTCACCCAGGGCATGATCGACGAGTTCGTCAAGACCCACCCCAAGGTGATCAAGAAGGTCACGTACACCAAGGCCACCGCCCCGGAGCTGCCCGGCAAGATCAAGGCGCAGCAGAGCGCCGGGCAGGTACAGATCGGGCTCGTGCTCACCGGCACCGACGGCCTGGCCGCCGGCATCGACCAGAACCTGTGGGTCAAGACGGACGACTACGCGAGCCGCATCGGGAACCCGAACTACCTGCCGCCGGCCGCCGACATGGAGAAGCTGGCCCAGGGCCACGGCGTCGAGCTGGTGTACTACCCCTCCGGCCCGCTGTTGGAGTACAACCCGAAGACGGTGCCGAACCCGCCGCAGACGCCGCAGGACCTCCTCGCCTGGGCGCAGGCGCACCCGAAGAAGTTCCAGTACGCTCGCCCCGCCAACTCCGGCCCCGGTCGTACGCTCCTGATGGGCCTGCCCTACCTGCTCGGCGACTCCAATCCCAAGGACCCGAAGGCCGGCTGGTCGAAGACCTGGGCGTACCTGCAGGAGCTCGGCAAGTACGTCGACTACTACCCGTCCAAGACGTCGGAGACGATGTCGAACCTCGCCAACGGCTCGGTCGACATCATCGCCTCCACGACCGGCTGGGACATCAACCCCCGCGCGCTCGGCCAGGTGCCGGCCGGTGACAAGGTGACTTACTTCAAGGGCATGCACTGGGTGACCGACGCCCAGTACGGCGTCATCCCACGCGGCGTGTCCGCCGACGTGATCTCCGCCGACATCCAGTTGCTCAAGTGGATGCTCACCCCGCAGCAGCAGGCCAAGGCGTACGACACCGGCTACTTCTACCCGGGCCCGGCCGTGCAGGGCGTGACCCTGCAGATGGCGCCGCAGAAGTCCCAGCAGGTCATCCAGCAGTTCGGGCGTCCGGAGTACGACACGTGGATCGCCGGCTTCCCGAAGGAGACGTCGCTGCCGGCCGAGCAGCAGGTCGCGGCGTTCGATGAGTGGGACCGCACCGTCGGCGGCGGAAAGGTGCACAAGTGAGCTCACCCGCGACGTCGGGCGCGCCGGCCGGTTCCGGCGCGCCAGACGGGCCGGCCGGCGCCGGCCGGCCCGCCGGGTCGACCAAGATCTCCGAGCTGCGGCTCGACGGGGTCTGCCGGGATTTCGGCGGCGTCCGCGCCCTCGACGGGCTCGACCTGACCGTCCGGGGCGGTGAGTTCGTCGCCCTGCTCGGCCCGTCCGGCTGCGGCAAGTCGACCGCGCTGAACTGCGTCGCCGGCCTGCTGCCGCTGACCGGCGGCGGCATCTTCCTCGACGACCGGCGCATCGACGGGCTGCCGCCGGAGCGGCGCGGCTTCGGCATGGTGTTCCAGAACTACGCGCTCTTCCCGCACATGACCGTGCGCAGCAACATCGGCTTCGGCCTGCGCATGGCCAAGGTCGCCAAGGACGAGGCGCGCCGCCGGGTCGAGGAGGCGATCCGCCTCGTGCAGCTCGGCGAGCACGCCGCCAAGTACCCCGGCCAGCTGTCCGGCGGGCAGCAGCAGCGCGTCGCGATCGCCCGCGCGATCGTGCAGGAGCCGCCGCTGGTGCTCATGGACGAGCCGCTGTCGAACCTCGACGCGAAGCTGCGGCTGGAGATGCGCACCGAGATCAAGCGCATCCACCAGACGCTGGGCCTGACCACGCTGTACGTCACGCACGACCAGGAGGAGGCGCTGTCGCTGGCCGACCGCCTGGTTCTGCTGCGGCAGGGGAAGGTGCAGCAGATCGGCAGCCCGGAAGAGGTGTACACCGACCCGGCCAACCGGTTCGTGGCCGGCTTCATGGGCTACCGCAACGAGCTGGAGCTGCCGGTGACGTCGGTCAACACCAAGGCCGTCGTGCTCGGCGGCCTCGGCGACGGCGTGACGCTCGCCGGCACCCGCCGCGAGGACCTCGGCGACGTCGCGGTCGCCGCGATCCGGCCCGACGACTTCACCGTCGGCGACGGCCCGAACGCGATCGAGGTGACCGTCGAGGTCGTCGAGTACCAGGGCCGCGAGCAGGCGGTGCAGGCGCGCACGGACACCGGCGTGCGGTTGCACATGCGGGTCGACGCGCGCCTCGCGCCCGGCGACCGGGTGACCGTGTCGGTGCCGCCGGAGCGGGTGCTCGTCTTCGCCGCCGACAGCCCGGCGGCGCCGGAGGAGGTGGCGTAGATGGCCGCCTCCACAGGGGCCGCGATCGCCCGGCCCCGGCTCTCCCTGCGGCACCGGCTCGCCGAGCGCGGCGTCGACCGTACGCTGCTGCTCCTGCTGCCCGCCGTGGCGTTCGTCATCGCGTTGTTCATCTACCCGTTCCTGTACGGCCTGCAGCTGTCGTTCCAGCCGCAGGCCGGGTCGGAGGCGGTGCAGAAGTACGGCACCGGCGCGCTCGCCGACTACAAGGACTTCTTCGGCGACGCCTACATCCGCAACACCATCTGGACGACGCTGAAGCTCGGCCTGCCGGCGGCGCTGTTCAACGTGCTCGCCTCGGTGCCGATCGCCTACCGGATGCGCGGGAGGTTCCGCGGCAAGCGGCTGATCACCACGATCCTGGTCGTGCCGATCACCCTGGGCACGGTGCTGACCGCCGACGGGCTCCTGGCGTTCATGGGCCCGACCGGCTGGCTGAACCGCATCCTGACCGGCATCGGCATCGTGTCGCACCCGGTGCAGCTCATCCACGACTACTGGGGCGTGCTGTTCTCGCTGATCATCACCGGGTTCCCCTTCGCGTTCCTGCTCACGCTGTCGTACCTGACCGGCATCGACCCGACGCTGGAGCGGGCCGCGGCCACGCTCGGCGCCGGCTGGTTCGAACGGTTCCGGTACATCACCCTGCCGCTGCTGGCACCCGGCCTGGCCATCACGTTCTGCCTGTCCTTCGTGCTGGCGTTCTCGGTGTTCCCCTCGGCGATCATGGTCGGCGACCCGGCCGGGTCGACTCGGGTGATCTCCATTGCGGCCTTCCACGCGGCGTTCGAGCAGTACGACTACTCGATGGCCGCGGCGATCGCGATGATCATGGGCGCCGTCGAGCTGATCGTCATCGGCCTCGTGCTCGCCTGGCGGGCCCGCCTGTACCGCGGCGCCACGGGAGGCAAGGGATGAGTTCTCTGATCCTCACCGGAACGGAGGCGCGCGCATGACCGCGATCGCGGCGGAGGCCCGCCCGTCCCGGCGGCCGGCGCTGCGGCCCGGGGCGTGGATCGTGTGGGGCGCGGTGGCGTTCTTCCTGCTCATCCTCGTCGGCGTGGTCGGCGCGGTGGTCGTCGACTCGTTCGCCACCAGGTGGTTCGGCACCTGGCTGCCCGCCGGCTGGACCGGCCACTGGTACGGCACGACGTGGAAGGAGTTCGACCTCGGCGGCGTGCTCACCGTCACCTTGGAGGTCGCGCTGTCGGTCGTGGTGATCTCGCTGCTGGTCGGCGTGCCGGCCGCCTACACCCTCGCCCGGCGCACCTTTCCCGGCAAGCGGCTGCTGATGGTGGCGTTCATGCTGCCGATCCTCATCCCGCCGATCACGTACGGCGTGCCGCTGGCCACCGTGCTGTACAAGTTCCACCTGGCCGGGAGGCTCAGCGGCGTGATCCTCGCCAACCTCGTGCCGGCGGTGCCGTTCGTCATCCTGGTGATGACGCCGTTCATCGAGCAGATCGACCCGAAGATCGAGTCGGCGGCCCGCATGTGCGGCGCCACGACCCGGGTGATCTTCACCCGGATCCTGGGGCCGCTGCTGGTGCCCGGCATGCTCGCCGCCGCCATCCTCGTGCTGGTGCGGACCGTCGGCATGTTCGAGCTGACGTTCCTCACCGCCGGGTCCGACAGCCAGACCCTCGTCGTCGCGCTGTACTACTCGGTCTCGGCCGCGGGCATCCGCGCGCAGCAGGAGACCGATGCGATGGCGGTCATCTACACCCTGTCCATGCTGGTGCTGCTCGTCGTGGCACTGCGTTTCGTCAACCCCACCCAGCTGGTCACCCAGATCAAGGAGAGAGATTGAAGACCCTGCTGACCCCGGGCAAGGACACCGAGCTGATCGGCCTGGAGCTGGCCGACCTGGCGGACGGCGAGGCCCTGGAGCTGAACCGCGACACCGAGATCGCCGCGGTCGTGCTGTCGGGCGTCGTCGACGTCGACGGGCTCGGCAGGGCCGGCGGCCGTAAGAGCGTCTTCGACGGCCCGGGGCACACGGTGTACGCCCCGCCGGGACACGCGCTGCGGTTCCGGGCGACCGGCGGGCCGGCGCAGATCGTCATCGCGAGCGCCCCGCTCGGCGACGGCACGCCCGGCGAGGCCCGCATCATCGGCCCGGACGACCAAGAGGTCGCCGAGCGCGGCGAGGGCAACTGGTCGCGTACGGTACGCACGATCCTCGGCCCCGGCGACGACGCCGGCCGGCTGCTGCTCGGCGAGACCATCAACCCGCCGGGGAACTGGTCGAGCTACCCGCCGCACAAGCACGACACGCACGAGCCGCCGCGCGAGGTCAGGCTCGAAGAGGCGTACCTGTTCAAGCTCCAGCCGGAGAACGGCTTCGGCGTGCAGATCCGCTACGACGGCGACGGCGAGGAGTGCTTCACCGTGCGCGACGGCGACGTCGCGGCGATCCCGGCCGGCTACCACCCGGTGGTCGCGGCGCCCGGCTACTCGCTGTGCTATCTGTGGGTCATGGCCGGCGAGGGCCGCCAGATGATCCCGTACCTCGACCCGCAGCACGCCTGGGTGCAGACCGGCTGACCCGTCCCGCGCATGCCGGATCGCCGCCCCGACTCAGGAGTCCCGTTGCAGATCGTCGACGCGAAGGTCATCGTCACCTGCCCCGGCCGTAACTTCGTCACGCTCAAGCTGACCACGGACGAGGGCATCACGGGCGTGGGCGACGCCACGCTCAACGGCCGCGAGCTCGCCGTCGCCGCGTACCTGGAGCACCACGTCTGCCAGTTGCTGATCGGCCGCGACGCGAGCCGCATCGAGGACACCTGGCAGTTCCTGTACAAGGGCGCGTACTGGCGGCGCGGGCCGGTGACGATGACCGCGATCGCCGCGGTCGACACGGCCCTGTGGGACATCAAGGGCAAGGCCGCCGGGATGCCGGTCTACCAGCTTCTCGGCGGCAGGTCCCGCAGCGGCGTCACCGTGTACGGGCACGCGAACGGGGCGACGATCCCCGACGTGCTGGACGCGGTCGGCGGGTTCCTCGACCGCGGCTACAAGGCGGTCCGGGTGCAGGCCGGCGTTCCCGGTATCGAGAAGGTGTACGGGGTGCCGCGGGGGAGCGGTGACTACGAACCGGCCACGCCGGGCGCGCGGCCGGAGGAGGAGACCTGGTCCACCGCCCGCTACCTCGACTTCATCCCGAGCGTGTTCGAGGCCGTCCGCGACCGGTACGGGTACGGGTTCGAGCTGCTGCACGACGTGCACCACCGCCTGCGGCCCATCGAGGCGGCCCGGCTGGGCAGGGCGGTCGAGCCGTACCGGTTGTTCTGGCTGGAGGACCCGGTCTCCGAGGAACTGCAGGAGGGCTTCCGCCTGATCCGGCAGCACACGACCACGCCGATCGCGGTCGGCGAGGTCTACAGCTCGATCTGGGATTGCCGGCAGCTCATCACCGAGCAGCTCATCGACTACATCCGGATGGACGTGGTGCACGGCGGCGGCATCACGCACCTGCGCCGGGTGTTCGACCTGGCCGCGCTCTACCACGTGCGCACCGGCTCGCACGGCGCCACCGACCTGTCGCCGGTGTGCCTGGCCGCCGGCCTGCACGTGGACATCGCGGTGCCGAACTTCGGCATCCAGGAGTACATGCCGCACACCGACCTGACGAACCAGGTCTTCCCGCACTCGTACCGCTTCGAGGACGGCATGCTGCACCCCGGCGAGGAGCCCGGTCTCGGTGTCGACATCGACGAGGAGGCGGCCGCCGAGTACCCGTACCGGCAGGCGTACCTGCCGGTCAACCGCCTGGAGGACGGAACGGTCCATGACTGGTGACACCCTGCTGCTGCACGACGGCGACGACGTGGCCGTGGCGCTGCGCGATCTGCCGGGCATGCCCCGCGGCCACAAGGTGGCGGTGCGCGACCTGCCCGCGGGCGCGCCGGTCCACAAGTACGGCCAGGTCATCGGCGTCGCGACCGCTCCCATCAAGGCGGGCGAGCACGTCCACACGCACAACCTGGGCATGGGCGACCAGACCCGCGAGTACGAGTTCGGCACCGCCGTGCGCCCGGTCGAGCCGGTGGCAGAGCCTGCGACCTTCCAGGGCATCGTCCGGCCGGACGGCCGCGCCGCCACCCGCAACTACATCGGCATCCTCGTGTCCGTGAACTGCTCCGCCACGGTCGCCAAGATGATCGCGCAGCGCGTGTCGACCGAGGGCTTCCCCAACGTCGACGGCGTCGTCGCGCTCACCCACCGCACCGGCTGCGGCATGGCCGCCAACGGCGAGGGCATCCGGCTGCTGCGCCGCACGCTCAACGGTTACGCGCGGCACCCCAACTTCGGTGGGCTCCTGGTCGTCGGGCTCGGCTGCGAGGTCAACCAGCTCACCGGCTTCGACCTGCCCGAGGGCACGCCGACGATGACGATCCAGGAGACCGGCGGAACGTCGGCGACCGTACGCCGCGGCGTCGAGGTGATCCGCGAGATGCTGCCCGAGGTCGACCGGGTCGAGCGGGTGCCGGTGCCCGCGTCCGAGCTCATCGTCGGGTTGCAGTGCGGCGGCTCCGACGGCTACTCCGGCATCACCGCCAACCCGGCCCTCGGGCACGCCGCCGACCTGCTCGTCCGGCACGGCGGCACCGCGATCCTCGCCGAGACCCCCGAGGTGTACGGCGCTGAGCACCTGCTCACCCGCCGCGCCGTGTCCCGCGCGGTCGGCGAGAAGCTGATCGAGCGGATCCGCTGGTGGGAGGGCTACGCCGAGTCGATGGACAACAACCCGTCGCCGGGCAACAAGGCGGGCGGCCTCACCACGATCCTGGAGAAGTCGCTCGGCGCGGTCGCCAAGGGCGGCACCTCCCCGCTGACCGCGGTGTACGAGTACGCCGAGCCGGTCACCGAGCACGGCCTCGTGTTCATGGACACCCCCGGCTACGACCCGGTGTCGGCGACCGGCGAGGTCGCCGGCGGCGCGAACGTCATCTGCTTCACGACCGGCCGCGGCTCGGTGTACGGCTGCCGGCCCGCGCCGAGCCTGAAGCTGGCCGCGGGCCGCGAGGTCTACCGCGCGATGACCGAGGACATGGACGTCGACTGCGGCGCCATCCTCGACGGCGAGGCCACGGTCGAGTCGATGGGCGAGCACATCTTCCGGCTGATCCTGGAGACCGCCTCCGGCAAGAAGACCGCCAGCGAGGAGCTCGGCTTCGGCGACGAGGAGTTCGCGCCCTGGCAGGTCGGCGCGGTCATGTGAGGCGATGCCGGCCCCGCGCGCGAGCGGTGCGCGGGACGGGCGTGATCACGGTTCCGGGGCGAAGGTACGGAGGGGCAGGGAGAACATGGCGCGGCTTTCGCTGAGCACCTGGCCGCGGGAGGTGCCGTCCTCAGTGGGGATCGTGCACCTGGGCATCGGCGCGTTCCACCGCGCGCACCAGGCCGTCTACACCGAGGACGCCGGCGACGGGTGGGGCATCTGCGGGCTGACCCAGCGCAGCGCCGCCGTCGCCGAGCGGCTCGCCCCGCAGGACGGCCTGTACAGCGTGCTCACCCGCGGCCCCGGCGAGCCGGCGGCCCGCGTCATCGGCGCCGTACGCGAGGTGCTGACCGGCGAGGCGACCGCCGGCCGCATCGCCGATCCCGACGTCAAGATCGTCTCGCTGACGGTGACGGAGAAGGGGTACCGGCACGACCCGGCGACCGGGCGGCTGCGCCTGGACGACCCGGAGATCGGCCTCGACCTCACCGGCCGCGAGCCGCGCACCGTCATCGGCCGGCTGGTCCGCGGCCTCGCCCGCCGCGAGGCCCCGATCACCGTGCTGTGCTGCGACAACCTCACGAACAACGGCGCGACGGTACGCGGCCTGGTCGAGGAGTTCGCCGAGCGGGCCGGCGTGCGCATCCGCTGCGAGACCGCCTTCCCCTCGACCATGGTCGACCGCATCGTGCCCGCCACCACGTCCGCCGACCTCGACGAGGCCGAGCGGCTGCTGGGAGTCCGGGACGAAGGTGTCGTCGTCACCGAGCCGTTCACCCAGTGGGTCATCGAGGACTCCTTCG
The DNA here is from genome assembly GCA_048498315.1 of Actinomycetota bacterium. Taxonomy (GTDB): domain Bacteria; phylum Actinomycetota; class Actinomycetes; order Streptosporangiales; family Streptosporangiaceae; genus Actinoallomurus. The sequence goes on along the minus strand of JBEHYF010000014.1, from coordinate 24,888 downwards.
CCGCCGGGCGGCCCGCCTGGGACCGCGCCGGCGCGATCCTCACCGGCGACGTCGCGCCGTACGAGCTGATGAAGCTGCGGCTGCTCAACGGCGCCCACTCGATGCTGGCCTACCTCGGTTGCCGCTTCGAGTACGTGTCGGAGGCGATCGGCGCGCTCGGCGACGTCGTGCGCCGCTACATGGACGAGGACGCGAGCCCGACGCTGACCGTGCCGGACGGCTTCGACCTGGAGGACTACAAGACCTCGCTGATCACGCGGTTCGCCAACCCGGCGCTGAAGCACCGTACCGCGCAGATCGCGATGGACGGCTCGCAGAAGTTGCCGCCGCGGCTGCTCGGCGTCGTCCGCGACCGGCTCGCCGCCGGCGCCGAGCCGCGCTGGGCCGCGCTCGCCGTCGCCGCCTGGATGCGGTACGTGTGGACGTCGAAGGAACTGGACGACCCGATGGCCGGCCTGCTCCGCACGACCGTCGCGCCGGCGATCACGCCCGCCGACGTCGTCGACGCCCTCCTGTCGGTCACCGAGGTCTTCGGCGCGGACCTCCGCGACTCCACGACCTTCCGTTCGCTCCTGACCGACCACCTCGCCCGGCTCACCTCCGGCGCCGCCCCGTACTGACCCGCACCCCGGCACGTCCCACGTGTCACCCTCGCCCGCGCATCCGGCCGAGCGCCGGTGAAGTGCGCGGTGCACCGGCGGACCGAACTTTCTCGCCAGATCGCCCAACGTGACGGATCAAATACCGATAGTGTCCGAACGTGCCTTCGAAGGATCACGAGATTCCATTGGAGATGTTCCGGAACCGGCCGCGGCTGGCGCTCGACCTGCTCCGGACGGTCTTCGGCATGCACGTTCCCGACGACGCGCAGGTGAGCCTCGGCTCGGAGACCTACACGGACATGAAGCCGACCGAGTACCGCTGCGATGTGACCGCCATGGTCGGCGACCCGGCGGCGCCGTCCATGGCGGTCGTCGTGGAGGCGCAGCGGCGGTACGACAAGGACAAGACCTATTCCTGGCCGGTGTACCTGACCTCGCTGCGCTCCCGGCACAGGTGCCCCGTGACCTTGCTCGTGTACTGCCCTGACGAGGCGACCGCGCGCGCGTGCGCGGCACCGATCAGCATCGGCCACCCCGGCTGGGTGCTGCGTCCGCTCACCTTCTGCCCGGAACGACTTCCGCCGATCACGGACCCCGAGCAGGCGCGCAGGATGCCCGAACTCACGGTGCTCGGCGCACCGGCTCACGCCGACGGCCCCGACGCCGAAGCCGTGATCCGCTGCCTGGACGCCGCGCTCGACACCGTCGATTACGACATCGGGCTGCTCTATCATGACTACGCTGCGTCGCGCCTGTCCGATGCCGCTCGCAAGCTCCTGGAGGAGATCGTGAAGGTGGAGAACTACGAGTGGGCCAGCGAGTTCGCCCGCCGCCACATCGCCGAAGGCAAGGCCCTTGGTAGAGCTCAAGGTGAGGCGAAGCTGTTGCTCGTCGTCCTCGCCGGCCGTGGCATCGACGTCCCTGATGAGGCGCGCGACCGCATCACCTCGTGTACCGACACCGCCCAGCTTGAGCACTGGGCCCGGCGCGCCTCGACCGCCAGCACGATCGAGGAAGTCTTCGGCTGATCCCCCTCGCGCGATCCGAGGCGCGGTTCACCAGGGCCGGGATCGTCCACGGTTTGTGATGCCGTACGCCTGGCGACACCGCCGCGACGGCACGGGGACGGTCCTTCTGGGGCGGAGGCCGTGCGCGCGGGCGTTGTCAGCCGGACGTGTGCCGGGACGAGACGATCGCGACCTCGACGCAGGCGTGGTCCTGCACGCCATCGCTGCGAGAGCTCTTCCGCCATTCCAGGCTCATGTCCATCGCTCCAGGTAGCGCTCGACGATGGCGCGCGAGTCGGTCTCGGACGCGGCTTGTGCGCCTATATGGTCGAATTGTACGGCGAACTCCTTGACCTCGGCAGTGCCCTCGATGAGGCGCCCGCCGAGCTGTGCTCCGGCGTAGGCGACGTCGCGCGCGTCCATGCTGATGATTCGGAACGGGCCAGGACGCTCTCGTCCATCAAGGCCCAGATGGTGGGTGGATCTTCCCGGTCCAGAATCGCGCGTTTGCGGGCGATCCGGTCGGCGAGCACGGCGTCGAGGTCCATGGTGCGGCTGGCGCGGATGAGCCAGCGGGTGTAGTCGTCGGTCTGCAGCGGGCCGGGGACGGCCTGTCCGTGGTAGATCTTGATGGACGTCGCGACGGCCTCGTAGCCGCTGTACTGGCGGAGCCAGTCGGGATCGTGGGAGGTGCGGGCGTACCAGAGCAGCAGCTCGAAGAGGCGGCCGGTGCCCCATTCCCTGTCGATGATCTTGGCCTGCCGTTCGTCGATCTTCCGGCGCGCCGCCTCGACGTTGCAGACGCTGGACTTCGCTGCGTTGATGAGCTGACCCATTTGTCCTAATGAAAGGCCGCGTTTCTCGCGTTCGACGCGGAGCTGATAGGCGAGAAAGTGCCAGAGCGACAGTTTCGGGTCGAGAGGTTCCCTGATGGGAGGCATGGCACCCCCTAGTTTTCAAAATTTGCGGGCAAGCACGAACGTAGCGTCAATGACCCATCCTTTGCCGAAGAACGAGGAATCTCGGCAAAGGACGGTCGCGATGAATTGCCTGGTTTGTTCATTCGGTGGCGTCACCTCTGCGGAGCTGCGCACGCCGGGCGGCATGCGGTGGCGCCGCGCGTACCCGGGGCGCCGCGACCAGGCGCGGTCGGCCCGCCGGTTCGTCGGCTTCCTGCTCGACGGGTTTCCGCGGGTGGACGAGGCGGTGTTCGCGACGGCCGAGCTGGCGGCGAACGCGGTGCGGCACACCCGGTCCGGGCTGCCCGGCGGGTGGTTCGAGGTGGAGGTGCGCCGCTGGCCCGAGAGCGCGGCGGTCGCCGTCATCGACCAGGGATCGGCGGGCGCGCCCCGGTTGCGGGAGGTCGGGGAACTGGCCGAATGCGGCCGGGGGCTGCGCGCCGTACGGACCGTCGCCGACTGCCTCGCCTGGTCCGGCGGGCAGGGCGGGCGCACCGTCTTCGCGATCTTCGGCGTCCGTGCGGAGGCCGCCGGGGCGACGGGAGGCCGGTGATGCGCGCGCCCTGGATCCACCGCCGTCTCGCGGTCGCCATCGGCGACGCCTACGCCCTCGCGGATCGGGCCGACGGCGCGCTGATCGAGGCGGTGGTCGCGAGCCTGGCCGAGGCGGGGACCGACGAGACGACCGTCGCGTTCCTGCGGCAGGCCCAGCGCCTGGTCCTCGACGCGACGGCGGCGCTGACCAGCGTGCTGGACACGCATCGCCACTCGCCGTACTGCCGGACCTGCGGGACGGCGCCGCTCTGCCGCACCGTGCGCGACGTCCAAGAGATCTTCTTCGGCGGCGGAGCGCCTCTGACGGGCCGATGACACCGTCCCTCGGACTCTTCGATCCGACCGGGGCGCGCGGCCCGGATGGATCACGGATCCCGCCGGGCCGATGCGATGTACGGCGGCGCATCGGGAGGGGCCAGGGCGGCGGGAGGCCACGGGTCCGCCCCGCGGCCTCGCTCGTCCTTCCGGGCGGTCAGGCGGTGCCGATCCGGACGGCGGGTGCCGACCACGGCGGTGTAGCGCATCGTGAAGCCGCCGCCGGCCGCGTCGACGGCGGCGCCGAGGCCCGCGAGGATCTCCCGCATCGTCTCCGCCGGGAGCCGGGTGTTGGAGCCGTACGTGGGGACCACGTCCAGCCACTCGTCGCGGGTGTAGAACTGCTCCTTTTCGAAGCGCCACTCCTCCGGCTCGCCGAAGGCGCCGGTCACCCGCAGGGCATCGGCCGCCTTGGCGACCAGCGTCGCGTACGCGTCCGGGCCCGGCATCGGCCGGCGGTAGGCGGGCGAGTCGCCCATGACTCGGCGGTAGACGGCGGCGAAGGCCTCCCCCGTCAACCGGGTAAGGTCCGGCAGGGCGAGGAGGGATGCGGCGTGCCGACAGGGGTGGCCATTCGCGATGTGCGACAGCAGCTGTTCGACGCGCCCGAACGCATCCTGCTCCGGGACGGGCCGGGCGCGCTGACCAGCCGGGCGGTCACCACCGAGGCGGGCTGCGCCAAGGCGTCCTGCACCGGCACTTCGCCGACTTCGACACCTTCCTCGCCGAGTTCGTGCTCGACCGCGTCCAGTGGATGGACGCGCAGGCCGCCGACCTGCGCGCGTCCGCCGGGGCCGGCACCGTCGTCGGCAACCTCACCGGCGCGCTGACCGCCGTGTTCGGGTCGGTCGCCGTGGCGATGGTTCCGCTCATGATCTTCCGGGACGAGCTGCGCGCCCGGCTGCGCCGGACCTGGCCGACCGGCATCCCGGTGCTGGCGGAGGCCGGGGCCATGATCGCCTCGTATCTCACCGCCGAGCGCGAGCTGGGCCGCATCGCGCCCGACGCCGACATCGACATGCTCGCTCCCACACTGATCGGCGCCGGGCACCTGCTGTTCGCCGACCGGAAGGGCGCACCGCCGGACGATCAAGCCATCCGAAGGATGGTGACCACGGTCATGTTCGGCGTCCTGCGGGAACCGCCGCCCTGAATCGGACCGCCCGCCCGGGGCGGGTGCGCGGAGCCGAGGCCGCGGTCCACCAGGCATGGCGTCATGGCTCCACGGCCGTTGCGGCGTACCCGACCGTTCACCGTGACGTCGCGGGCGTCGTCCGGCGGGAAGGCACGCGGACCGGCATCCAGCCGGGGCTCGAGCGCGCGACTCCGGTATTGAAACGTGTTCTAGTTCTGTCCAGGCTCGCGCCATGATCCTCGATCGTTTCCGCGTCACCGGCCGGTTGGCGTTCGTGACCGGTGCCGGGCGCGGCATCGGGGCCGCCACCGCGATCGGCCTGGCCCAGGCCGGCGCGGACGTGGTCGTCTCCGCGCCCACGGAGGACCAGCTCCGCGAGGTGGCCCGCGCGATCGAGGCCGCCGGGCGGCGGGCCGTCGTGGTCCCGGCCGACCTGAACGACCTCAAGGCGGCGGCCGGGCTGGCGGACGCGGCGATGGACGCGTTCGGCCGGATCGACGTCGTCGTGAACAACGTGGGCGGCACGTACCCGCGCGCGTTCCTCGACACGACCACCGACTTCCTCGCCGAGGCGTTCCACTTCAACGTGCTGACCGCGCACGCGCTCACGCACGCGGCCGTGCCGCACATGACCGAGGGAGCCGTCGTCAACATCTCCTCCGTCATGGGACGCATCACCGGCCGCGGGTTCCTCGCGTACGGCACGGCGAAGGCGGCGCTGGCGCACTACACGCGGCTGGCCGCGCGCGATCTGGCGCCGCGCATCCGCGTCAACGCCATCGCGGTCGGCTCGGTGGCCACGTCGGCGCTGGACCTCGTGCTGACCAACGACCCGCATCGGCGACCCGGAGGAGATCGCCGCGACCGTGCTCTAGCTCTGGACCTTCCTCTGATCACCGGGCGTGGCCTGGTTCGGTGACCTGCGAATGACGCCTTCGGGCAGCTGACGGCGTCTTCCGGGTGCCTGAGCGAAAGGCCGCGGTCATTCGTTCGGATCGGCGGCCTTATCGATGAGGCGGCGTAATGCCGACGATCATGGACCCTCTGCGGCTCTTCCGTGGCGGCCGTGGGTGAGCGTCGGCGGCCGGGCGGCGCCCTGGTCGTCGGCGCTGCCGCCATCCCGCCCCGGCTCGCCATCCTCGCCGCCGACTGCCGCCGCTCGGCGATGCGGGCAGTGTGCGGGCGAGGCGGAAGATTTCGCCGGCGCGAGGGTCACAGCGGCGGTTCCCGGTGTGTCCAACCAGGTGGATGCGATGACTCACCAGGAAGGACACGAAGATCATGGCGACCGTCGAGGTGCTCGATTCGTTCATGGCCTACACGGATGCCGGCGCGGGCGGGATTCCGGTGGTGTTCCTGCACGGCAACCCCACCTCCTCGTACCTGTGGCGCAACGTGATCCCGCATGTCGCGTGCCAGGCCCGTTGCCTGGCCCCCGACCTGATCGGCATGGGGGAGTCGGGTAAGCCGGACATCGGCTACCGGTTCGCGGACCACGCCCGCTACCTGGACGCCTGGTTCGATGCGCTCGGCCTGGACGAGGTGGTGATCGTCGGCCACGACTGGGGCGGCGCGCTCGCCATGGACCGGGCGGCCCGGCACCCCGGGAGCGTGCGGGGCCTGGCGCTTGTCGAGACGTTCCTGCGGCCGCTGAACTGGGCGGATTTCCCGCCGCGGGGCGCCGAGCTGTTCCGCGTCTTCCGCTCGGCGAAGGGGGAGGAGATGATCCTGCGCGACAACATGTTCATCGAGTTCAACCTGCCGTTCGGTGTGAAGAGCGGCCTGGCACCTGAGGACCACGACGTCTACCGGGCGCCGTACACCGATCCCGCCTCCCGGCTGCCGATGCTCGTGTGGCCCCGGGAGATCCCGATCGACGGCGAGCCGGCCGACGTGCACGAGCGCGTGCTCGCGTACGGCCGCTGGATGGCCGGCAGCCCTGAGGTGCCCAAGCTGGTCATGACCGTCGAGCCCGGCGTCGGGATGGGCTCGGCTGAGGTGGCCGCCTGGGCCAAGGACACGTTCGCGAACGTGGAGGTCGAGGCGGTCGGGCCGGCCGGGCACCTCGCCCCGGAGGACCAGCCGGACGCCATCGGCTCGGCGGTCGCTCGCTGGCTGCGCCGCCACGACCTGACAATGGCATCGTGAGCAGCCGAGACGACGCGGGGCCGCGGGCGGCCGCCCGGACCGGGCGGGAGCCGGTCGCGCGCGCCGAGAAGGAGCTGGTCGCGCGGGCGATCGACGGCGACGGCGCGGCCCTGGAGGAGGTGGTCCGTCTTCTCCAGGACCCGCTGTACCGCCTGGCGCTGCGCATGGTGTGGCGGCCGGCCGACGCGGAGGACGCGACCCAGGAGATCCTGATTCGAGTGATCACCCGTCTGGCGTCGTGGCGCGCCGAGGCGGCCCTGCTCACCTGGGCGTACCGGATCGGCGTGAACTACCTGCTCAACCTGCGCCGGAAGACCCCGCAGGAGCAGAAGGACGCCGGCTTCGAGGAGTTCCGCGCCGGCCTCGCCGACGGGCTCACGGCGGAGGACCACACGGGCCCGGAGGCCGAACTGCTGGCCACCGAGGTGCGGCTGACCTGCACCCAGGCGATGCTGCAGTGCCTCGACCGCACCGAACGGGTCGCGTTCGTGCTCGGCGAGATCTTCGAGCTGCCGTCGCCCGAGGCGGCATGGATCCTCGAGACGACCCCGGCCGCCTACCGCAAACGGCTCGAGCGGGCGCGGCGGCGGATCGGCGCGTTCATGAACTCCACCTGCGGGATCGTCAACCCGGAGGCGTTCTGCCGCTGCGCCCGGCGGGTGGACAAGGCGGTCGCGATCGGCCGCGTCGACCCGCGCCGGCCCGTCCTCGCCGGCCATGCCGTCAGCGCCGGGGGCCGCGGCGTCGCCGACGCCGCGGCGCAGCTGCACCGCCTGCACGACGCCGCCGCCGTGCTGCGCGCCCACCCCGACTACGCCGCCCCGCAGGCGCGTACCGACGCGATCCTGCGCCTGCTGAGGTCGGGCCGCTACCCGTTGCTGCAGTGAGCGCCGGACCGTTCCGTTCGATGCTCCGGTGCACCGTCAGACGCCGAAGATGTCCGCGAGGGTGCGGCGCATGACGGCGGCGTCGGCATCGACGCCGGTCCAGTGCCGGATGCCGATGCGGCCCTGCTCGACCAGCATGCCGAGCCCGTCGAGCGTCGTGCAGCCGCGGGCGGCGGCCTCGCGCAGCAGCCGGGTGCGCGGCGGGTTCGGGATCACGTCGGCGACCACCATGTGCGGCCGGAGGCCGTCCGGGTCGAGGTCGAGCCGGGCGTCGACGTCCGGGTACAGGCCGATCGAGGTGGCGTTGACGACGATGCCGGCCGAGTCCGGGATGCGGTACCGGCGGTCCCACGCCACGTACTCGGCGGAGGCGGGGGTGCGCTCGCCGACGAGCCGGGCGAGCTCGCGGCCTCGTTCGGCGGAGCGGTTGACGACGGTGATGGACGCCGCACCGGCGAGGGCGGCCTCGACCGCGATCGCGCGGGCGGCGCAGCCCACGCCGAACACAACGACATGCCGCACGACAGGGTCGGTCACCGTGCGCAGTGCGGCGAGGAAGCCCTGGCCGTCGGTGTTCTCCCCGATGAACCGGCCGTCGCGGCGGACGGCGCAGTTGACCGCGCCGATGATCCGCGCCGACTCCGCGAGTCCGTCGAGATGCTCGACCACCGCGACCTTGTGCGGAATCGAGCAGTTGAAGCCCGCCCAGCCCATCGCGCGCGCCCCGCGTACGGCGTCGCCGAGCGCGTCCGGCGCGACCTCGCAGTTGAGGTACCGGGCGTCGATGCCGTGGTGGCGGTAGGCGGCCTCGACCATCGCGACGGTCGGGTTCTCCGCGGCGGGCATGGCGAAGGACCCGGTGAGCACGCTGAGGAAGCTCGGCGAGCGGTCGGTGGGCTCGGGCATCGGACCTCCTGCCTCCGACATCTAGTGCAAGAGCGGATGGAACGCTACAAAGGCATGAGCCTAACCAACGGCGTGTCCCGCCGGGAGGTTCGCGTGCCCGCATCACCTGGAGAGGCGTCGGCGCGCCGGCGGCCGGACGGGCCGCCGGGCGCGGACGTCGTCGTGATCGGCTCCGGCATGGGCGGCGCGACCACCGCGCTCGCCCTGGCCCGGCGCGGCGTCGACGTCCTCGTCCTGGAACGCGGCGAGCGGCTGCCGCGCGAGCCGGAGAACTGGTCGCCGCGCGCGGTGTTCGTCGACCGCCGCTACAAGCCGGACGAGTGGTGGCTGGACCGTACCGGCCGGCGATTCCGGCCCGGCGTGCACCACGTCGTGGGCGGCAGCACCAAGGTGTACGGGGCCAGCCTGCCGCGCTTCCGCGAGCGCGACTTCACCGCGGTCGAGCACCGGGAGGGCACCTCCCCGGCCTGGCCGTTCCGCTACGCGGACCTGGAGCCCTACTACGGCGAGGCGGAGCGGATCTATCGCGTGCACGGCACGACCGGCGAGGACCCGACGGAGCCGTGGCGCAGCACGCCGTTCCCCCACCCCGCGCTGGAGCACGAGCCGTACGTCGCCGATCTCGCCGGGCGCCTCCGGGCGCAGGGCGTGCACCCGAGCGCCAACGCGATGGGCGTCGACCTGCGGGACGGCGGCGCGTGCATCCGCTGCCGCACCTGCGACGGCTTCCCCTGCCGGGTCGCCGCCAAGAGCGACGCGGAGGTCTGCGCGATCGACCCGGCCCTCGCCACCGGAAACGCCCGCCTCATGACCGGGGTGCGGGTGCGCCGCATCGTCACCGACCGCACGGGACGGCGGGTGGACCACCTGGTCGCCGAGGGCCCGGACGGCGTCATGGAGATCAGAGGCGACCGGTTCGTGCTCGCCGCCGGCGCGGTGCAGTCCGCGGCGCTGCTGCTCGCCTCGGCCGACGACCGCCACCCCGGCGGCCTGGCGAACTCCTCCGGCCAGGTCGGCCGCAACTTCATGATGCACAACAACGCCCACATCGCCGCGATCGACCTGGACCGCCGTAACGACGTGGTCTTCCAGAAGACGCTGTCGGTCAACGACTGGTACCACGACGGCGGCGACGGCTACCCGCTCGGGACGCTGCAGCTCATCGGCAAGGTGCAGGGGATCATGATGAAGAGCTGGGCCACCCGCCTGCCGCTCGCCCTGCTCGACCGGTTCGCCCGGCGCAGCGTCGAGTGGCTCGTCATGGCCGAGGACCTGCCGGATCCGGACAACCGCGTCACCGTCGACTCCGCCGGCCGGATCAGGACCGCGCGCGTCGCGCGCGGCATGAGCACCCACCGCCTCCTGCACCGGCGGGCCCGGCGGCTGCTGCGCGCGGCCGGCTACGACGCCGTCGCCACCCAGCGCTTCGACATCAGCATGAACAGCCACCAGTGCGGCACGGTCGTCGCCGGTACGGACCCGGCGACCAGCGTCCTCGACCCGTGGTGCCGCGCCCACGACGTGGCGAACCTGTGGGTCGTCGACGGCGGGTTCTTCCCGTCCTCCGCGGCGATGAACCCGGCCCTCACCATCGCCGCGCAGGCGCTGCGGGTCGTGGCCGAGTCCGATCTGGCCGGCCGGTGAGGTGAATAGCCGCCGACGGGAAAATGCCAGGTCGGGGGGTTTCTACCGGTTGTCGGTGGGGCCGCCTACGATGGCGTTTCACGCATCGGCCGGTGGTGCGGCGCGGACCCGACAGGGGAGGCCTTCCATGAACGATATGGCGGCGACGGGTGCGGCCGCCGGCGGCGCGACGGCCCTCGGGCGGGCGGAGCTGCCGCTGGAGCAGTACCGCAAGGAGCTGACCGGATACTGCTACCGCATGCTCGGCTCGGCGTTCGAGGCCGAAGACGCCGTGCAGGAGACGCTCATCCGCGCCTGGCGTGGCGCCGACGGCTTCGAGGGGCGGGCGGCGCTGCGGTCCTGGCTGTACCGCATCGCCACCAACGTCTGCTTCGACATGCTCAAGAGCGGCAAGCGCCGGGCCCGGCCGATGGACTTCGGCGCCGCCGTGCCGGGCGACACCCCGCCCGGCACGCCGTCGCCGGAGGTCCCGTGGCTGCAGCCGATCCCCGACGGCCGGGTGCTGGCCGACGAGGACGACCCGGCCGAGCGGGTGATCGCCCGCGAGACGGTGCGGCTGGCGTTCGTCGCGGCGCTCCAGCACCTGCCGCCCCGCCAGCGCGCCGTGCTGATCCTTCGGGAGGTGCTGCGCTGGAAGGCCGGCGAGGTCGCCGAGCTGCTCGACACCTCGGTCCCGTCGGTCAACAGCGCCCTGCAGCGGGCGCGGGCGACGATCGCGGCCGGCAACCCGGCGGTCACCGATCCGGTCCGGCCGATGGACGACGAGCAGCGCGCCCTGCTCGCCCGCTACGTCGACGCGTTCGAACGCTACGACATCGACTCGCTGGTCGCCCTCCTGTACGAAGACGCCGTCCAATCCATGCCGCCCTACGAGCTGTGGCTGCGCGGCCCGGCCGACATCCGTACCTGGATGCTCGGCAACGGCATCGGCTGCCGCGGGTCCCGGCTGGTGCCGACGGTGGCCAACGGCGCGCCCGCGTTCGGCCAGTACCGCGTGGATCCGGCGGGCGGCCACGCGCCCTGGTCGCTACAGGTCCTGGAGATCTCAGGCGGCCGCATCGCCGGGCTGAACTTCTTCCTCGACACCGAGACGCTCTTCCCGCTGTTCGGCCTGCCGCCGCACCTCGACTGAACCGCTGCGGCGCGGGATCGCGGCGGGGGCGCCGGCCGTGGCGTCCTGCTCATGGAGGCGCGCGCCGGACCGTCCGTACGGCCGGTGGGCAGCGGATCGTCAGGCGAGGGCGCGGGCCCGCGCGACGAGGCGGCGTAGAACGTCGTCGGTGTCGGCCGGGACGGCGTCGAGGGCGAACCAGCGCAGGTCGTCGGACTCCGCGCTGATCCGCTCGGTGGCCCCCGCGGGGGCGACGGCGGCGTACTGCACGTCGAGGTGGTAGGAGCCGCCGTGGCACCACACGCGGTGCCGGTCGAGGTGCAGCGGCCCGGGCAGCAGCCGCAGGCCCGCGATGCCCGACTCCTCGGTCGCCTCGCGCAGCGCCGCGCCCGCCAGCGACGTGTCGGACGGCTCGCAGTGGCCGCCGAGCTGCAGCCACAGGCCCGCCTTCGGATGCAGGGTCAGCAGCACGCGGCTGCGGGCGGCGTCGAGGACGAGGGTGCTGGCGGTCAGGTGCCCGGCGACGCACTCGCGCCACACGCCGTCGTCGTGCGCCGCGAGGTGGGCGAGGAAGTCGCGGCGTAGCGCCTCCTGCGCGTCGTCGGGCGCGGTCCACTCCGACAGCGCCCGTACGGCGTCGGCGTGTAGGATCATCGGCCGGCGATGCCCTCGCCGTCGCCGGTCTCGTCGTCGCCCTTCTCGCCGCCTTCGGTGAGCTGGGAGATGTCGATGTCGGCCGCGGCGGTCCGGCCTTCGACGAACGCCTGCGGAGCGTCCAGGTCATCCGCGGTCGGCATGAGGTCGGGGTGCGCCCACACGGCGTCACGGCCCTCGCTGCCGCGGACCTCGCCGAGGCGCCTCCACAGGTCGGCGGCCTCGCGCAGGCGGCGCGGGCGCAGCTCCAGGCCGACGAGCGTGGCGAACGTTCGCTCGGCCGGGCCGCCGGTGGCGCGCCGCCGGCGCACCGCCTCGGCGAGCTTGCCGGCGGACGGCAGCCGGCCCTCGGCGGCCTTGTTCACGACCGTGTCGACCCAGCCCTCGACCAGCGCCAGCGCCGTCTCCAGGCGGGCGAGGGCGGCCTTCTGCTGCGGCGTCTCCTCCGGCGTGAGCGACAGCTCGCCGCCGAGCGCCTTCTGCAGGGCCTCCGGGTTCGTGAGGTCGGCGCCGGCGATGGCGTCCTCGATCTTGGAAAGGTCGACGGTGATGCCCCGCGCGTAGTCCTCCACGGCGCCGAGCAGGTGTGCGCGCAGCCACGGCACGTGCACGAACAGCCGCTGGTGGGCGGCCTCCCGAAGCGCGAGGTAGACGCGTACGTCGTCGGCGCCCACGTCCAGGCCCTCGCCGAACGCGGCCACCCCGGCGGGCAGCAGCGCGCCGACGCCATCCGGCGCCAGCGGCAGCCCGACGTCGGCCGAGCCGACCACCTCGAGGGCGAGCGCGCCGAGCGCCTGGCCGGCCTGCCCGCCGACCATCGCCCCGGACATCTGCCGCATCATGCCGATCAGCGGGCCGGCCATCGCCTTCATCTCCTCGGGCATGGCCGAGTCCATCGAGTCGACCATCCGCGCCGCGATCGGGTCGCAGACCTTCGACCAGACGGGCAGGGTCTGCTCGATCCACTCCGAACGGCTCCACGCCCTGGGCGTGCGAATGCCCGCCGGGAGCGTCGTCACCTCATCCAGCCACAGCTCGGCCAGCCGGAGCGCCTCTTCGACCGAACGGCGTTCGGCATCGAGGACCGACGGGTCGCCCTGCTCGACGACGAGGTGCCGCGCGACGTTCTTGGCCAGGTCCCAGTTGAGCGGACCGGTGCTCGCGGACTGGCTCGCCAGCATGTCGGCGAACTGGTGCAACATGGTGGCGAAGTCCTGCATGTCGCGCGCGCCGAACGGGTTCTGGTTCTCGGGCTTGTTCTCGTCGCCGGGATCTCCCGGGCGGTTGAACCCGAAGGGAATGTCGCTCACAGGCTCGACCTCAGGCAGGATGAATAGGTCACAACCTTCACGTTAGCCGGTCGTCGCCGGGAGGCGTGCGTTAGGAGGACTCACTCGACTTGAGTACACGACAGGTTCGCCCAAGGCGTACCGCGGGCCCCGTCGTCGCGGTCACCGGGGCTTCCGACGGCGTGGGGCGCGCCCTGGCCGCCCGGCTGGCGGGGTCGGCGGAAATCAAGAAGGTCGTCGGCCTCGACGACCGGCGGGGAGACGTGTCCGGCATCACCTGGCGTGTGGTGGACATCCGTGATCCACAGCTCATGGGCCGCATCTCGGACGTCGATGTGATCGTCCATCTCGACATGGACCTGTCCCCCGACACCGACCATCGCGAACGGCGGGCCTACAACGTGCGCGGCGCGCAGACCGTGATCACCGCGGCGGCGGCGGTGCGGGTGCGGCGGGTCGTCCTCGTCACCAGCGCCATGGTGTACGGCGCGCAGGCCGGCAACCCGGTGCCGCTGCCGGAAGACTCGCCCCTGGCGGCCGAGCCCGATGACGGCGTGGTCGGCGACTTCCTGGAGATCGAGGAACTGGCCGCGATGGCGCCGGTGGCGCATCCGGGCATGACCGTCACCGTCCTTCGGCCGGCCGCGCTCGTCGGCCCCGGCGTCGACACGGTTGTGACCCGCCACTTCGAGGCGCCGCGGCTGCTCACCGTGAAGGGCTGTGCGCCGCGCTGGCAGTTCTGCCACGTCGACGACCTGGTCAGCGCCCTGGAACTGGCCGTCCTCGGGAAGATCTCCGGCCGCGTCGCCGTCGGCTGCGAGGGCTGGCTGGAGCAGGAGGAGGTCGAGGAGATCACCGGGCGGCGGCGGTTCGAACTGCCGGCGGCGATCACGTTCGGCACCGCGCAGCGGCTGCACCGCATCGGCGTCACGCCCGCGCCCGCCACCGACCTGCACTACGTCGTGTACCCGTGGGTGGCCGACTGCGCGACGCTGCGCCAGGCGGGCTGGAAGCCGTCGCGGGACAACGCCGAGGCGCTGGCCGCGCTGCTGGACGAGGTCTCCGGGCGGCACGCGGTGGTCGGGCGGCGCCTGGCCCGCAAGGAGGCCACCATGGCCACGGCCGCGGGCGCGACGGTCGCCGTCATCGGCACCGCCGCGATCGTGCGCCGCGCCCGGCGCAAGCGCCGCGCGTAGGCGGTACCGGCCGCGCCGGGCGACGGGGGGCGACCGTTGATTCTTGACTCGGCCGTGGCCGCCCGGCATGGCCGCCCGCTATGGTGGCCCGCCGTGGCCGCCTGCCGTGGATACGGGCCGGGGTCCCAGGTGAGCCGCCGGTTCCGGCGGCGGGGTGGGCCGGATGCTTCCCAACGGGTACCTTCGACGGGTGGACGTGATCCGGCTCGCTGGGCTTCGCGACGTGCCGCTGTCGGTCGACGAGGTCCTCGCCGCGGTGGCCGATCCCGGCGCGGGCGGCACCGTGCTGTTCGTCGGCACCGTCCGGGACGAAGATCACCGCCGCGCGGTGTCCCGGCTGTCGTACTCGGCCCACCCCCGGGCCGCCGACGGCCTGCGCACGGTGATGGAGAAGGTCGCCGCGGAGTTCCCCGTCCGCGCGATGGCGGCCGTGCACCGGGTCGGTGACCTGGAGATCGGCGATCTTGCCGTCGTCGTGGCCGTCGCCTGCCCGCACCGTGCCGAGGCCTTCGCCGCCTGCCGGATGCTGATCGACGATCTCAAGGCCGTGGTGCCGATCTGGAAGCACCAGCTCTTCGCCGACGGCGGCGAGGAATGGGTCGGCGCGGAGTGACGGGGATGGGATGGCGGGTTGCCGGGTAAGTGCCGGTTACCCTGTGAGTTGTCCTGTTCGCATGAGGTGAGGCGGCATGTCCATTCTGGCGTGGTGGGCGGTGCCCTTGGCGGTCGCCCTGCTCACCGGGGCGCTGTTGACCCTTCTGGGCCGCGGCCGCCGGTCGTCGCGCAGGCCGTTCGAGGAGATCGAGCACTTCCAGCGCTTCCGCGACGCCATGGAGCGCCCACCGGGTACGGTTGCGCGACGGCGCCCGCGATCAACGGCGTAGGCTTCCGGCATGTCCCGACGCGCCGCCACTCTGCTCGTCACCGGCCTGCTCATCCTCATCCTGGGCATGGTCGCCGCGCTCATCCCCGTGCCGTACGTGGCGCTCCGCCCGGGACCCACGTCGAACACGCTCGGGCGGCTGGGCAAGACCCCGCTCATCCAGATCAGCGGCGCGAAGACCTATCCGACCGACGGGCACCTGAACTTCGTCACGGTCGCCTACCAGGGCGGGCCGGGCAACCGGATCGACCTGTTCACGGCACTGCGCGGCTGGCTCAACCCGGACGTCGCCGTCGTCCCCGAGGAGACGATCTTCCCGAAGAACGTGCCGACCAAGAAGGTCGAGCAGGAGAACACCGAGGAGATGACCGACTCGCAGGAGTCGGCCACCGCGGCGGCCATGCGCGAGCTGCACATGCCGATGAAGGCCGTGGTGCTCGTCGACTCGACGCAGAAGGGCCTGCCCGCCGACGGAAAGCTCAAGCCCGGTGACGTGATCGTCGCGATCGACGGCAAGAAGGTCGCGGACATGACCTCGGTGACCGCCGCGGTGACCGCGCACAAACCAGGCGATACCGCGACGTTCACCATTAAGCGCGGTAATGCACAGATGACGGTCAAGGTGGCGACCGTCGCCTCACCCGACGGGACGGGCGGCAAGCCCGGCAGGCCGGTCGTCGGCGTGGTGCTGCGGCAGAAGTACCAGTTCCCTGTCGGCGTCAAGATCAGCGTCGGCGACATCGGCGGGCCCAGCGCCGGCCTGATGTTCGCCCTGGGAATCTACGACAAGCTGACCCCGCAGGACATCACCGGCGGGCGGTTCATCGCCGGCACCGGCACCATCGACCCGCAAGGCCACGTCGGCCCGATCGGCGGCATCCAGCAGAAGATGGTGGCCGCGCGGCACGCCGGGGCGACCGTCTTCCTCACCCCCACCCAGAACTGCGCCGACGCGGTCGCCGCCAGGCCCAAGGGCCTGCGGCTCGTCCGGGTCGACACGATGGACGGCGCGCTGAAGGCACTGGCCGCACTGCGCGCGGGCCGGGGGGCCATCCCGGCCTGCCCCAAGCGCTGACCCCGGCCGCGCGCCCGGAGCCGGCCCCGCCACGGCCACGGTGACCACGCGGGCCCGTGCCCGGGCCACGGTGCTGGCCGCCGCCGACCCCAGCCGGCCGCGCCATCGCCAGGCTGAGCCGGCCGCGCCATGGAGCCGGCCCTCCACGGTCGGGTCGAGCCGGCTGCTCGTCGTTCAGACCCGCCTCCTGGCACGCCTGCGCCGGCCACTTCGCTCGCGGCCGGGCCGAGCCGATCCCGCCATGGCCGCAGCGCCGCCTCCGCCGCTGCCGCCGGTCACCCCGTACCGCGCATCCCGGCCACCGTGCGGGCCTCACCCACGGCAGGTGGGTCCCGTCGTCAGGTGAGCGTCGAGGCCAGCGCGTCGGCGAGGCCGGGGGCCAGGTCGGGCCCGGTCAGCACCTCATCGTCGCTGTCATGACCGCGCAGCCGCAGCGCGGAGTGCCGCGAGCCGTCCCGAAGCACGCCGACGACCAGCCGCACGTCCTCGCGCCCGGGATGCCCGGCCGCCCATGCCGCCGGATCGTCGTCCGGCGCGTCGTCCTCGGCGCCCTCCGGCAGGAGGATACGCTCGACGACCAGCGCGCAGCCGGCGACCCGATCCGGCCACTCGATCTCGTGCAGGACGTCGCCGATGGGCCGGTCGACCGGCAGGCCGGACTGCTCCAGCGCGGCCATGCGGCCCGGTTCGTCCGGAACGCCGAGCTGCCGGGCCAGGCCCGGCTCGTTCCGGTGCAGCTCTCCTGCCTCCACCAGCGCGTACAGGCGAGGCGGGGCGTCCCAGCCCGCTGCCGCGGCGTGACGTTCCAGGTCGCGGACGACCTCTTCCAGGCGGGCCATCCCCCCATCCTTTCACCGGCACGGGCGTCCACTCGTCCACAGGTTCGCAGTCGCGGGTGGGAACCAGCCGGCGTCTCGATAAGTTGCCTTCACAGACACCAGGCGAAATGGGGGATTGGCCGTGACCTTCCGAAGCCCGGGCCTCGGCGGCCGGGTCCGCGTGCGCCGATCACGACTGCTGCTGCCCGTGATCGTGATCCTCGCGGTCCTCGTCGCGGCCTTCCTCGCCTTCGCCGCCATCTGGACCGACCTGCTGTGGTATCGCTCGGTCGGTTTCTCGTCCGTCTACACCAAGCAGATCACCACGCGAGTGCTGCTGTTCTTCGCTGCGGGGCTGGTCATGGCGGCGGTTCTCGGCGCGAACATCGTCCTGGCCTATCGGCTGCGGCCGCCGTACCGGCCGATCTCGCCGGAGCAGCAGGGGCTCGACCGGTACCGCGCCGCCATCGACCCCTACCGCAGGCCGATCCTCATCGCGCTGCTCGTGATCGTCGGGCTGTTCACGGGCTCGTCCATGGCGGGTCGGTGGCGCACCTGGCTCGCCTTCCTCAACCGACGGCCGTTCCACATCAAAGACCCGCAGTTCCACAAGGACATCTCGTTCTTCGTGTTCACCTACCCGCTGCTGCGGCTGGTGCTGGGCTTCCTGTTCGCCACGGTGATCCTCTCGTTCGTCGCCGCGCTGATCGTGCACTACCTGTACGGCGGGGTGCGGGTGCAGGGGCCCGACGAGAAGGTCGGGCCGGCGGCCCGTGCCCACCTGTCGGTGCTGTTCGGCGTGTTCGTCCTGCTCAAGGCGGTGGCGTACTGGTTCGACCGGTGGGGGCTGGCCGGCTCCCAGCGCGGCGTGGTCACCGGCCCGTCCTACACCGACGTCAACGCCGTGCTGCCGGCCAAGACGATCCTGGCCGTGATCGCGCTGATCTGCGCGCTGATGTTCTTCGCCACGCTCGTCCGGCGCGGTGCCGTGCTGCCCGGCATGGCGTTCGGGCTGCTCGTCCTGTCGGCCATCCTCATCGGCGGCGTGTACCCGCTGCTGATCCAGACCTTCCAGGTCAAGCCGAACGAGGCCGACAAGGAGGCCAAGTACATCGGCCGCAACATCGTCGCGACCCGCCAGGCGTACGACGTGGACGGCACGCGGGTCACCGACTACACGCCGAGCGACAAGCTGTCGCCCGACCAGGCGAAGCGGGAGACGGCGACGCTGCCGAACGTCCGGCTGCTCGACCCGGCGGTGGTGTCGCCGACCTTCCAGCAGCTACAGCAGATCAAGGGCTTCTACAAGTTCTCCGATCCGCTCGACATCGATCGCTACCCGGACGCCACCGGCGCCCTGCACGACACCGTCGTCGCCGTGCGAGAGATCGGCGGCCCGCCCGCCGGGCAGGCCAACTGGATCAACAGCCACCTCGTCTACACGCACGGGTACGGCTTCGTCGCCGCCCCCGGCAACCAGGTCGACGCCGAGGGCGCACCCGACTTCACCGAGAAGGACATCCCACCGGCCGGGAACCTGCGGATCGACTATCCGGGCATCTACTTCGGCGAGCGGTCGCCGAATTACTCCATCGTCGGGGGACCGGTCAAGCGAGAGCTCGACTATCCCAACGACCGGAGCGCGAGCGGGCAGAGCAACACGTCCTACACCGGCAAGGGCGGCGTCCCGATCGGCTCGCTGTTCACCCGCATGCTCTACGCCTTGCGCTTCAAGGAGAAGAATTTCCTGCTGTCCGGCGCGATCAACTCGCAGTCGCGCATCCTCTACAACCGCTCGCCGCGTGAGCGCGTGCAGAAGGCCGCGCCGTGGCTGAAAGTCGACGGCAACCCGTACCCGGCGGTCGTCGACGGGCGGATCCTCTGGATCGTCGACGGCTATACGACCGCCGACGACTACCCGTACTCCCAGCGCACCAGCCTCGCCGACGCCACCCGCGACACCAACACCGAAAGCCGCGTGTCGGTCGCCGCGCAGGCCCGCGACCGCGTCAACTACATCCGCAACTCGGTGAAGGCCACCGTCGACGCCTACGACGGCACGGTCCGGCTGTACGCGTGGGACCCGACCGACCCGGTGCTGCAGACCTGGATGAAGGCATTCCCCGGCACCGTGCTGCCGCGCTCCGACATCCCGCCCCACCTGCTGCCGCACCTGCGCTACCCCGAAGACCTTTTCAAGGTGCAGCGGCAGATCCTCACCCGCTACCACGTGCAGAACCCGCAGGCGTTCTACGGCGGGCAGGATTTCTGGCAGATCCCGGAAGATCCGAACGGCAAGGGCACCCTCGAACCGCCGTACTACCTCAGCGTCAAGATGCCGGACGACAACGCGCCCGGTTTCTCGCTGACCTCCACCTTCGTCCCGAAAGGCAAGGCGACGAACCTGACCGCATTCATGGCGGTCGACAGCGTGCCGACGAGCCCCTCGTACGGGCAGATCCGTATCCTTCAGGTACCGCGCAGCCAGGTGACCCCCGGCCCGGAGCAGGTGGAGAACACCTTCGAGAACAATCCGACGGTCTCGCAGGAGCTCTCGCTGCTACGCGGGGGCGGCTCGAAAACGGTCAGCGGCAACCTTCTGACGTTGCCGTTCGGGGGAGGATTCTTGTACGTCGAGCCGGTCTACGTGGAGGCCAACTCCGGCGGCGGGGCCTATCCGCTGCTGAAGCGCGTACTGGTCTCCTACGGCAACGACATCGGGTTCGGGGCGACCCTCCAGGAGGCGCTCGGCCAGGTGCTCGGCGGTGGCGCCACGGCCGCGCCGGTCGGCCCGCCGCTCCAGGCGAACGCCGACATCCGCGCGGCGATCGACGCGGCCAACAAGGCCTACAGCGACGGGCAGAATGCGCTGGCGAAAGGCGACTGGGCGGCCTACGGCGACGCGCAGCGGCGGCTCAAGACCGCCCTCGACGAGCTGGCCAAGCTGCAGAAACAGTCCAAGACTCCATCGAAGCCCACGGCGAAACCCTCGGCGTCACCGTCGGCGACGCCGCCCGCGCCCACACCGACGCCCCGGGCCTAGGACGGTGTCCACCAAGGCCGCCGGGTCGGCGGCAGCGACTCAGCGGAGATGAAGGCCGTACGCGCACCCGGCGAAGATCTGTGGTCACCGCGCCGGCGCTTTCGATTTGCATGGCGTGCCGGGGGCCCATAAAGTTAAGGTACACACCGCGGGGTGGAGCAGTTCGGTAGCTCGCTGGGCTCATAACCCAGAGGTCGTAGGTTCAAATCCTACCCCCGCTACCAGGTCAGAGGCCCGGAGGAAACCCTCCGGGCCTCTGCTTTTGCCGCTTGCTCACGGATTCGCACACGAACATCCGTCAGCCCCCGTCCGCCGCCTCGGGGAGACCAGCGAGCCGTCGAGGATCAGCTCGGCCAGGACGTTGGCCGGCCTGACGGTCAGCAGCGAGATCGGCTTGCACGTAGCGCTTCATCGTGAACGCCGTGTCCGCCGTGCGCAGCCGGATCTCGACGCGGATCAAGATCGCACACCGCGGACCCGTGAAACTTTCGCGTCCCCGGACGACCGTTCGGCGGGTGGGCGGCAGCGGCCACCTACAGTGACGCAGCGCTGATAACGTGGGCAAATCCTGGCCGCACGGTACTGTGCAGGTGCCGCCCGAGAGGCCGCTCTGCGCGATCGAGATGGCGCTCCCCGGCCTGTTCATTGTGCCGGTCCTCCACGAGACATACGCTCTGCGGCGGTCGGGAAATCGTTTTCCCGACGCAATCGCCCGCCACGCGCGAGTCGCGCCGGCGCGGGCCGTGAGCGAAGAGGAGGGAGGCAGCAATGCAACTACCGATCAGGCGGCGAGGTGTGTTCGCGGCCGTCTGGGCGGCCGTGGTCGTACTCACCACGGCGTTCGTCGTGACGCAGACCGCATCGGCCGCGACCGTTCCCACGTGGCCGACCAAGACGGGCGACGTCACGGTGTCGGGCACCATCAAGGTCAGCGGGACGCTCGACGGCGGCATGAAGCGTTACTGCTGCATTGGGGACGGCAGCCAGAGCGAGAGCCAGCCGGCGATGTTCGACCTGGCCGACGGCGCGACGCTGAAGAACGTCATCATCGGCTCTCCGGCCGGCGACGGCGTGCACTGCGAGGGCCGGTGCACGATCCAGAACGTGTGGTGGGAGGACGTAGGCGAGGACGCCGCCACCTTCAAGGGCACCAGCGGCGACTCCTACGTCATCGGCGGCGGCGCCAGGTCGGCCTCGGACAAGGTGTTCCAGCACAACGGCTCCGGCACGGTGCACATATCGAACTTCTACGCGAAGACGATCGGGAAGCTGTACCGGGCGTGCGGCAACTGCTCGACGTCGTACAAGCGGCAGGTGGTCGTCGACAACGTCATCCTGGACAGCGCCAAGTACGTCGTCGGCATCAACATCAACTGGGGCGACCAGGCCACCCTGACCCACATCACGCTCATCAACGGCAAGAGCACCCATGTCTGCGCCGAATACCAAGGCGCGCCGAAGGGCAGCGAGCCCACCTACCTCCAGGACGGGTGGGGTGACTCGTACTGCCACGTCACCAAGTCCGACGTCACCTACCAGTGACACCGTTCATCCATCAGGCGATCGAACGTGCCCTCGGGAACCGGCCGGGGGCATGTTCGCTGGGCGGTGCGCCCGGCACGGGCGGTCGCCGGCGGCGATCGCAGCGTCCGGCCGCGGGTGAACGCCCGCACGAGGGACCGCATCCGACGGGGAGACACGGCCGCGGCAAGGGCGGACATGCCACGGCACGGACGCAGGACACCGGATTCCCGAAGTCAGGCGGACCCGTGGCCCGGCCATCTCGCTCATCGAGACGGCGCGGTTCAGTCCGCGACGAGCTTGGTCAGCAGCGCGTGCGGTCGCTCGCGCTCGTCGGGCGAGAGCCGGGCCAGCAGGTGGGCGTCGACCTCGGCTGCGACCGGCAGCGACCGGCGGACCTCGCGGACGCCCGCGTCAGTGAGGCGGAGCAGGCGGCGGCGCCGGTGTGTGACGTCGACCTCGCGGGTGAGCAGGGTGCGCTGTTCGAGCCGGAGGAGCACGGCGGCCAGGGTCGCCGCAGGCTGGACGAGCGGCCGGAGGCCGTACGCCTTGACCGCGGGAACGACCGGAGTCACCGGCGCTCCCTTCGGCGTGCGCCTGCTCGAGATGCTCGCGGGCATCGAGAAGGTAGAGATCGACGAGCACGCGGCGTCCGCCCTGCGCGGCGTCGCCTGCGCGCCGTACACGTGACGAGCGCGCCGTCATCATCGCCCGCCTTGCCGGACGCCCGGTGCGCCTGCCCGAGCCGCCGGCCGGGCCGCTGCGCCGGACCGCCCGCCAGTGACGTTCCGCGGCATCCTGGCCGCGGACGGGGTAGACAGGAGGCATGGGGCCGATAGAGATCCGCCGCGTGTACGACGCGGGAAGCGCGCGGGGCCGGGTGTTCCTCGTCGACCGGGTCTGGCCGCGCGGCGTGCGCAAGGACGACCTGAAGCTCGACGCCTGGCTGCGCGACGTGGCGCCCTCGAAGGACCTGCGAACCTGGTTCGGGCACCGGCCGGAGCGCTTCGCCGGATTCCGCGAGCGGTACCGCCGCGAGCTGGACGAGCGGCCGGAGGCCGTACGCCCGCTGCTGGTGGCGGCCGAGGCCGGGCCGGTGACGCTCCTGTATTCCGCCCGGGACACCGAGCACAACCAGGCGGTCGTGCTCCGCGACTATCTCGCCGAGAAGCTCGGCGGGTAGGGCCTGCCTGCGGCCGACGCCGTCCACCAGCGCCCGGCACGACTCGGGGATGTCGCGTCCGGCGCGTGGCCCGGGAAGGGGCAGGCGCCCTCATCTGGGAGCGGGTCCGGGCGCCACAGCGCGGCACCAACAGTTCCCAGCCGGAGAAGAACTCCTCGATCTCCCGTATCGGGCGCAGCCTGGCGTCGAGGGACTCGCGGAAGATCCGCTCCATCCCCGCCGCGGCCGGGAGTCGATCGCGCCCTGCACGGTGCAGAAGTCGCCGGTGCCGTCCGCCGCGACCGTCAGGTGCCGCGTGCGCTGCGCCGGCACGGCGGACGCGGTCACGGCCGGTACCGGGGCCGCCGCGGCCGCGCCGGCCGCCGGATGGGCGGCCGGCGCAGGAGCGGGGAGAACCGCGGCGGTGGCGGGGGCCGGCGCGGCGATGGTCAGGCGGGAAAACCTTTTCCGACCATCACGTGACTGGTGACAGGCCGTCAAGTCCACCGCCCGCGGTGACACGATGCACCAGGTGGCCCGATCGTGTGGTGCAATGCCGCCATGGGCAGGGCGCAGTCGGGCATGGGGGCACGGCCGCCGCGAGCGACGATCACCGACGTTGCGCGGGAGGCCGGGGTCTCACCGGCGACGGTCTCGCGGGTTCTCACCGGCACCAAGCCGGTCTCCACCGGCCTGGAGGAGCGGGTCCGCACGGCGGTCGCCCAGCTCGGCTACCGGCCGAATCCGGCCGCGCAGGGGCTGCTGCGCGGAACGACGCACGCGGTCGGCGTGGTCGTCCCCGACCTGAGCAACCCATACTTCGCCGAGGTGCTGAAAGGCGTGACCGGCGCGGCGCAGGAGGCCGACTTCCGCACCCTCGTCGCCGACACGGGCGAGAAGGCCGGCGCCGAACGCGACGCCGCGCTGGAGCTGTCGCGATGGGTCGACGGCGTGGTGCTGTGCTCCCCGCGCATGACCCATTGGGAGCTGGCCGAGCTGGCCGGCTCCGTCTCGCGCCTCGTCTGCGTGAACCGGATCGGCCGGGGGACGTCGATCCCCGCCGTCGCCGTCGATTTCGAAGCCGGGATCAGGGCGGTCTGCGGGCACCTGCGCGCTCTCGGCCACCGCCGCGTCGCCTACCTGCGCGGGCCGGCCCGCGCCTGGTCGGAGCGGGCCCGCCAGCGGGCGCTGCGGGCGACGTCGGATCCGGGCTTCGAGGTCGTGCAGGTCCCGTGCGGGTCGAGCACCGTCGACGGTCACCGGGCCGCAGACGACGTCCTCGACACGGGGGCCACCGCGGTGATCGCGTTCAGCGACTACGTCGCACTGGGGGCGCTCGCCCGCTTCGACGAGCTTGGCGTCCGCGTGCCCGACGACATCTCGCTCACCGGGTTCGACGACATCGCGCTCAGCCGCCTGGTCTCGCCGAGGCTCACCACCGTCGCGGTGAAGAAGGAAGACCTGGGCCGCCGGGCTTGGCGACTGTTCACCGATACCGCGGACGACGGCGCCGCCAGGCCGGTGGTGACGGTAACGCCCGAGCTCATCGTCCGCGGCTCGACCGCCGCGCCGTCGGATCGGAACGGGTCGCCGCGCGGCCAGCGCTGACGCCCGCCCGGCGCTGACCGGCGGCCGACGATCTGCGCGCGGACGGGTCTGCGGGCGGCCCAGGCCGACCGTTCCCCAGGGGAGCCGCGCGGTGCCGGGGCCGGCAGGCGCTGAGCGGCGGGATGTTCTCTCGTGGACGGCTGCCGTCGTGCCATGGCGTGTCCGGTGGTCGATCGGCCCGATCAGAACGGGGGCGGGCGGGGAACCGCGGCCCGCCCGGGGCCGCGGATCGCTTGATTTGACGAGGTTCCGAACGGCCCTTAATGTTCTTCTCGCCCCCAGGGGAGCGGGACGCCGGATGGTGGCCGGCCCGGGGGTTCCACGCTGAGGGTCTGGTTCGGGTTGTTGCCTGTGCTGGGTTGTTGTGGTG
>JBEHYF010000013.1:0-62663 GCA_048498315.1 Actinomycetota bacterium | reverse complement strand
AGCACTTGACCCCCTAGAAAACACCGACTTCGAGGCATCATAGTCAGATGCCCCGGAAGGAGGCCGCGCGTGCTGGAGATCCCGCAACGGCCCTGCCTGTACACGAGACTCTCATACGCTCCGGACGGTTCCCTGGAGAAGTGCGAGCACCAGGAGGAACGCGGCCGCGAGGCGGGAGCCCGTCTGACCTGGCCGGACTTCTGCTGCGTCTACGTCGACAACTCCCGTTCCGCGTGGCGGCGTGACAGGAAACGCCCCGACTGGGACAGGATGTTGCTCACACTCGACCGCGACAGCGGCAAGCTGATCCCCGGCGATCCCAAGGCGGATCACCACCACGACGGGATCATGACCTACCACGGTGACCGGCTCATCCGGCAGCCGTACGACCTCGAGCTGCTCCTCAACATCGCCGACACCCGGCACATCCCGCTCGCCTCCGTTAGCGGCGTCCGCGACCTGTCCAGCCCCGACGACCGCTTCGTCCTGCGCATCGAGGCCGCGCAGGCCTGCCGCGAGGTCGACAACCTCTCCCGCCGCCGCAAAGAGGGCTACACGCGCATGGTCACCCGGCACGGCAAGAGCCAGCAGGGCGGCCACCGGCCGTACGGGTGGGGCGCGCCGACGGGCAAGACCCGCACGGTCGTCGACCGTGAGACGGGAGGGCAGACCGAAGTGCCCATCCTCGACTTCAACCTGCCCGTCCCTGAAGAGACGGAGCACCTGGCGAAGGTGGCCCGGCGCATGCTGGCCGGCCTGTCCGTGAACGGCGGCCTCGCCTACATGAACTCGGTGTCGACGACGACCCAGGGCGGACGGTGGACGTCGAAGGTGCTGTGGAACGTGCTCACGGCGCCGCGCATCGCCGGGATGATGGAACGCGACGGGGTGCTGTACGAGGCCAGCTGGGACGCCGTCATCACGAACGAGGAACGCGAGGCCCTCATCGCGCTGCGGGCGCAAAAGCGCAAGGAGAAGCCGAACCCCGGCCCGGCGCGCAAGTACCTGCTGACCGGCGCCATCACCTGCGGGCGGTGCGGCTGTGCGGAGTGGCGGACCAAGCCGATCCGCAAGTCGGATCCGCGGCGCGTGTACGACTGCTCGAAGTGCCACATGTCGCGCAACGCCGAGCATCTGGACGCCTACGTCACCGGCCGCGTGCTGCGGCTGCTGAGCTCGCCGCGGCTGCTCGCCGAGCTGCACGCCGCGGCCACGGACGGGGCACCGGACATCGCCGCGCAGATCACGGCGCTGGAGGCGCGCAAGGCGCACACGGTGCAGCAGCTCCAGGACCTCGCCGACCATCCGGACGTCGACGCGGGCCTGGCGATGCTGTCGCTGGCCAGCTTCGACAAGAAGATCCGCGAGCTGCGGCAGAAGCTGGCGACGACCGCGCGGCAGCGGCTGCTGACGCGCATGGCCGGGATCAGCCGTCAGGCGTGGGAGGCGGAGCCGGTTGACGTGCGGCATGACGTGATCGCGGCGCTGTACAGCATCGAGGTCCTCGACGCGGGCCGCAGTGGCCCCGGCTTCAATCCGGCCAGTGTGAAGCTGCACCGGATGTCGCTCGGGGCCACGTCGGAGGGCAGCTCACAGCCCGAGGCACAGCTTCAGCTCGACGAGCGTGCGGACGTCGACGCATAGCCGCGGCGGAGCGCCCGGACCGATCGTCGGAGGAGGCGGCGCCGAGGTCGGGGGAGGGCCTGCGGTCGGCGGCGCGGTGGTCGCCGGTGGGCTGGAACCCGGCGGCTGCCCGGGGCTGCTGGCTGTCGGGCCGCCCGGCGGTGGCTCGCCGCCCGGCCCGGTGCCCGGCGGGGTGGGCGGCTGCTGGGCGATGGGCCCGCTCGAGGACATCGCCGCATCACCTCCTTCGTCGGAGCCCGATCCTGCGGAGGGGCCCCTGGCTGACGGTGACGGCGCGTTCGTCGTCCCTGTCTGGGTGGGTTCCGGCGAGACGCTTGCTGTGCCGCTGGGTCCTGGCGACGTGATGGCCGGCGGCGCTCCGTGGCCTCGGTGGGGTGGCGGCGGCCCGCCTCCCAGGGCCAGGAGCGCGGCGGTGGTGCAGACGGCCGCCACCGTGGCGGCTCCGACGGCCGCAGTGGCGCCTGGATGATGGCGCCCGAGGTGGCGCAGCCTGGCCGCGGCTGCCGCAAGGCCGCCCACGTACAGGGTGAGGTGCCGTTTCCGCCTGACCGGTTCGCTCGCCGGTCCTGCCAGATCTAACAGGGTCGGTCCTGGGTGGAGTCCAATCTGATGAAGGATTCTTTCGCTGTCGCGCTCGACGCGTAGCACCATGAGCTGCCGGCTGAGTTGACTCAGCCGCCGGAAGAGCAGCGCCACGACAAGAGCAATTGCGCCGAGTGCGCCCGCAATGATGGGAAGCATCCCCACCCCCGTCGAGCAGCACACGGTTGACTTGAATGCGTCGTACAGGTGATGAGAATGCGACAGAAATAGACTCCGTCAGACGCATAAATGCCGATCGTGACGGAGTCGTGATGAAGCGTTAGGTATGGGCTTACTACGCGCTACGGCCCGGGAACTGACGGGCTCTCGGCTCTTCGTCGGGAGCTTCTTCCTCGTCGCCCTGCGCCTCGATCTTCGCGGCCAGCGTGCGCAACAGGAGCGCCTTCTCCTGTGCGGTCCGGGGCCGTTCGTCGAGTGCGTTCAGGATCACCCGCTGCTGCCATTCCTCGAGCTCCGCGAACGGGGCCGCCTCCTGGCGTTCCTGCGCGGCCGGCGCCTTCGACCGCTCGAGTTCCCGCAGGATCAGCACGGCGTCTTCGCGGCCGGTCTCGGCGAGCCGGTCCGCGCTGATGCCGAGTGTCCAGCAGATGTGGGCGAGGGTCGTCGGTGGGGCGATGACCTGGGTGTCGCTGTCTTTCCGCCAGCCGCGCTCGATCTGGCGCCAGCGGCTGCCTGAGAATTTGATGTCCATGCGCGCCGCCGCGACCTCCGGACTCAGTCCGGCTGCCTCCCTTACGAGGCGGATGAGCGTCGCCTCCGGCGGTGGGGGTGTCGCCGGTGCTCCCATGATCGGGAACCTCTCCTCTGTATACGGGGATGTTGGACTGTCTTGGACTGTATCGAACCTTGACGGAGGGCCCGCTAGGGCTCCTCACACAATCTCCACACTTCGAGGCGCAACCGGTACAACCCCGAGAGCTCATGTCAAAGAAAGTCAGAGCTACTGACCGGTAGGGGTTGTACTGTCAGATACCTCCTCTTACTGTTCTGCACATGAGAACGCGAACCGAACCAGACCGAGTGCGCCTCAGGCGCAAGCGGATCGAGGCGGGGATGAACCAGACCCAGCTCGCCGAGCGCGCCGGGGTCAGCAAGCAGCTCGTGTCGATGGTCGAGAAGGGCAAAGCGAACTTCTCGCCCGCCAACCTCGGCAAGATCGCCACAGCACTCGGCTGCACGATCGCCGACCTGCTGCCCGACGAGGGCCCGTCGACCCCCGGCACCGAGAGCGCTGCCTGATGGCGCGGGCGCGCATCTGCCGCACAGCCGACGAAGCCTTCGAGGCCGGCTGGAACGAGCCCTGCGACCACGGCCGAGCAAACCCCGCCGACTGCCCCACCTGCGGGCTCACCGACGTGGAGATCACCCGGCTGACGGTCCTGCTCTCCGGCCTCGCCCCATCGGCGGCGGCCGCGCCCGCGGCGGCCTGATGCGCGCCCTGATCGACGTCGTCTGCCGCTGGATCTGCGAGGCCTGCGGGCACCGCAACCCAGTGCTCCGGATGGCGTGCCGGCGGTGCCGCACCCCGCGGCCACTCGGCTCCTGAACGCACTGAGGGCCCGCCGGTAGCCGCCGACAGGCCCTCGGCCCACCAACCCAGCACCTTGAGAGAACCGAGGTGGACCCGATGCCCAACAGCATCGCACACCAGCTCCACGTCACCGGGGGCAAGAGCGCACCCGAGGCCGAGAACCACGACCTCCGCGACCTCCTGGCGGCCATCCGCGACGCCCTCGACGTGCCGCCAGGCCCCAAGCGTGCCGCCATTCTCGGCGACCGCGTCCTGGTCGTCAGCGGCACCATCCGCGACGTCCTCGACGGCAAGGTCCAGTACATCCCGTTCGAGACCGACCTGTTGCGCCGCAAGACCACCGAGGGCGGTGGCACCGGTGCTTGACCTGCCCACCGACGAGGACCTGAAGAAGACCCAGGACATCATCGCGGCCGCGCCGCACGGCCCCTGGACCATCGAGTCCGTCGAACCGCCCCGGCTGCCGGACCAGGCCGGACCCATCTGCTTCCTCGAAACGTGGGTCGACAGCGAACGGCTGCCCGTCCTCCAGTTCATCGAGCATGCACGCGACGCGCTGCCCCGCTACATGGGCGCCGTCGCCCGCCTCAAGGCCGAGAACGCCGCCCTGAAGCGGCGCCTGGAAGGCGGCCGGCCGTGACACAGACCCTCGCCTTCCCGTGGGCCGCCAAGCTCGCCGCCGACGACCTCGCCGCGTTCATCGAGGACCTGTGGGGCGCCGCCTCCGGCGACAACAACCTGGCCACCCTTCAGGCCATCGAACAGGCCGTCGCCAAGCACCGCCCGGCCGACGAAGCAGGCGTGCCGTGCCCGCTGTACGAGGTGCACCTGTCGGCGCTCATCGACGCGGCGAACGGCGAAGCTCCCAAGGAGTCCGCCCGCCGCCTCGGCCTGGCCCTGCCGACGATCTACACGCGCCGTCAGCGGGCCTGCGCCCGTCTCAACGCCGACACCGTCGACCAGGCCGTCGCCATCTGCGTGATGAACGGCTGGATCACCCGGGACCACGTCCGCCTGCCCGAACCGGTCCGAGGCCGCAGCGCGACCGGCTGGACGCAGCTCTACCGCAAGCGTGCGCGCCAGCTGCGCGAGCAGCCCGGCGAGTGGCTGACCACCGGCCCCTACACGTCCCGCCAGTCCGCGCTCAGGGCCGCCTACCGCATCCGGGCCGGCCTGATCCGCGACTTCAAGCCCCGCGGCTCCTTCGAAGTGGAGCTCGCCCGCGACGAATCCGTCTGGGCCCTGCGCCTGCGCTTCATCGGCGACCCCGCCCAGACCCACGAAAGGCCCGCATCATGACATCCCTCCGGTACGCGATCATCGCCACGGACGGCGAACTCACCCACCACGACGGCGCACTCGACTGGGAAGCCGTCATCGGAGTCGAAGGCCGCGCCCGCGTCCGCCTCGACGCCCGGCTCGCCGTGACCGGCTGGGTCAACGACTGCGGCCTCCTCGACCCGAAGAAGTACCCGCGCAACCCCGTCGGCACCTGCCTGCTCTACAGCCTCGGCGCGCCCCTCCAGCCGTACGCCGGGCCCGTCGTGTTCACCGGATGGAACCCGGCGAACATCGCGCGCGGACTGACCGAGATCTGCGGCCTGCCCGAGCCGGTCGTCGCCCTCGACTCCATCCACGGCGACGTCCTCAAGGCCCTCGCCGGCCAGACCCCGCGCGACTTCTCCCCGAGCTGGGCGGAGCAGATGCGCGAGATCGCCGCCCACGCCCGGACCGCGCCCACCCCCGGCATCACGTTCGGGACGGTGACCGGCCGATGAAGACCACCCGCCCGGCGTCAAAGCCGTCCGCAGCCGCCGTGAACCGGGCCGGTGCGGAAGCCAAGGCAGGTGAGGAGCTGTCCACTTTCGCGGCTCCCGAGACCCTGCCTGCGCCGGGCGGGCCCCAGACCACCCGTTCCGCGTCAACGTCACCCGCCCCCGGGTCATGCACGGCCGGACAGGGAGCGAAGGGAGACGAGGGGCCTGTTCTCCGTACAGAGGCCCCGCAGACCCTCCCTGCGCGGAACGGGTCCCAGACCGCCGACCCGGCGTCAACGTCATCCGCGTCAGCGGACAGGACGCGCGCGGAAGCGAAGGCGAAGGAGGAGCAATGCGCTCGCGCTGCTTGTGCTCCAGAGATCTCGCCTGCGCCGGGTCGGCCCCAGACCGCTCGCCCGGAGTCAAAGTCACCCGCTGAGGTCCCGAGCACCCCCACAGCGGGAGCCAAGGCCGACGAGGAGCCGACCCCCCTGACGGCGGCTCCGCAGACGCGGCCTGCTCCGGGCGAGCACCACCCCAAGATTCCAGTCCTCACGCTGACTGTGCACGGCACGCCCGGCCCGCAAGGCTCCAAGACCCGCAACGCGGCCGGCGCCATGTACGAGTCGTCGGCCAAGGTCAAGCCCTGGCGGGAAGCAGTCAAGTCAGCAGCCCTGGACGCCATCGGGCACGACGCGCACGCATACGACATCGGCTGGAAACCGCTCGACGAGCCAGTGCACCTCGAGGTCGTGTTCACGCTGCGCCGCCCGAAGCACCACTACGGCACCGGCCGCAACACGGGCGTGCTGAAGGCCTCCGCGCCCACGCACCCGACCGGCAAGCCCGACCTGGACAAGCTGCTGCGCTCGACCCAGGACGCCTTGAAGGACGCGGGCGTGCTGCGCGACGACAGCGTCGTCACCGCCACGACCGCGACGAAGACCTTCGTCTTCACGGGCTCTGACGCCCTCTCGCACCCCGGCGCCGTCATCCGGGTCTGGCGCCTGAACAACCCCAGCAAGGAGTCCGAGTCGTGACGGCTGTCCAGCTTCCGCAACGGTTCCTGGCGAAGACCAAGCCGGAGGACCGGGGCTACACGTCGCCCTGCCTCATCTGGAGCGGCTATCTGATGCCGAACGGATACGGCCAGTTCCGATGGGCCGGACGTACTCAGCTCGCACACCGCGTGGCGTACGAGATCCAGATCGGCCCCATTCCGGACGGCTTTTCGCTGGACCACCTCTGCCGCAATCGGGCCTGCGTGAATGTCGAGCACCTGGAAGGGGTCACGCAGCGGGAGAACTTGCTGCGCGGCGAGACCGTCACGGCCGCGCACGCCGCCGCCACGCACTGCCCGCAGGGCCACGAATACACGCCAGAGAACACCACCGTGAGCGGCGGCATTCGCTACTGCCGGTCGTGCAACCAACAACGCATGCGTATCCGCAACGAGCGCAATCGAAAGGCCCGTTCCTCATGACGCAGATGAAATTTGACGCCAAGGTGTCGGCGAGCGCCCAGGAGGCCCTCGAGCCGCACGTTCGCCCCGTGTACGCCACGCCCGCCGCCCGGCGCCTTTTCATCGGCGAGTTCGCCGCGATCGAGCGCACCGAGCCCGCACCCGGCTCGGAGAAGGAAGCTTCCGTCAAGGTCCGCATCGTCGCCCTGGAGCTGCCGAACGAGGCCCAGGAAGGCATCGTCCGGGAGTCGCTCAGGTTCCTGCACCTGCAGCGCACCGCCCGCGGAACTCTCGACGACGACGGGCAGCTGGAGCTCGACGAGTCCACGCTCCGCCTCACCGGCGGCCGGCTCGCCTACCTCGAGACCGCGCGCCTGCGGGCCGCGCTGCACCACTGGGCGAACTACTCGCGGCGCGTGCTGCACACGCCCAACCTCACCGTCACCGAAGCCATGCACGAGCTGAAGACGGTCGCCGACGGCCTGGCCGCGAGCCTCAACGCCGCCCGCGACGACGCCAGCGACAGCAACGACGACTGACCCGACCCGCCCGCCCCGCCAAGCCCTGAAGGGAGGTGACCCATGCCTCAGCGAGTCCGTGTACCGCTGCGCGTCATCGTCGGCTACTACGCCGACGCCGCCCTGCCCGTGTACGTCAAGATCGCCGCCCTGGAGCGGCGCGAGACCGGCTGTGAGGCCGGGGTCTCCTACCTCGGGGGCCTGCTGGGGCTGTCCCGGTCGAGTGTCGAGCGGGCGCTGACCCAGCTGATGCGGCCGGCCCCGGACGACGACATCGCCGAGGTCACCAGCTACCGGCGCACGCTGCCCGGCGGCACCGGCACGACGGCCGTACGGCGCGTGCGGGTCGCCTCCCGGGCGGAGCATGCAGCCTGGGTGCCGTCCCGTGCTGCGGAGGCGCTCAGCCCCCGGCAGCTGCGCGTGTACGCGGCCCTGGCCTACGCGACGGCGACTGGGCATCACCTCACGCTCGCCGACCTCGGGCAGGTGCTGCGTCACCGGTCCGGGAAGAAGGCCGGCCAGGCGCTCGATGTGCGGTCGGTGCGGCGCATCCTGCGCGGCCTGGAAGACCTCGGCTGGATCGCCGTGGACCGGCGTGCCGGATACCGCGGCCGCCACGTCTACACCGTGTTCGAGGAACCCACGCAGCCCTCGCTGACTGGGGATCTTGATGAGGGATCGGGTGGGGATCTTGACGGGGGATCCCTCGCGTCTAAGGAACACCACCTGACTGACTCACCGGAGGAACCGCCGGCCGGTGGTTCCATCCGCCGCAGGCGAGCTCAGGCTGTAGCGCGAGGCCCTGTGGAAAACCCTCCGCTTCCCGCCGCGTACCGGCGCCCGTACGCGGGGCCGCAGCTGAGTCTCGCTCCGCGGATCTGGCGAGTCCTCGAACCTGTCAAGCCGCTGATGGCCGGGCTGTCGCCGTACGTGGTGCGGCAGGCGGCGCGGGAGATCGGCCGCCAGCTGGACGCGGGCATCGACGGTGAAGTCCTGCGGGCGCGACTGGAGTTCCGTTTCGCGTCCACCCAGGAGATCCGCGACCCGGGCCGCTGGCTGCTGGGGGCCGCCCTGCGCATCCCCGAGCCCCGCCGCTCCCGGTGCGGCCTCGTCGACTGCGAGGACGGCGTCATGCGGTTCACCGGCGCCCCGTGCAAGGCGTGCGCCGACACCCCGTACCGGCCTCCCGAACCCCTGCGGAGGCCGACATGACCGACCTCCCGCGGCCCGCGACGCACCAGCTGCTCCAGCTCGCCGCAGCCTGCCGACCGGACTGGTCCATCGACCAGCTCCGCGAAGCCGTCGCCCAGGTCCGCTGCCACGACGACATGTCGTTCGGCCGCCTCCTGGTCGCCGTCGCCCAGCTGATCGCCGACCCGGTCGCCGAACCCCCAGACCTGCTCGCCGCACCACCCGAGCTGTGGCGCCGCCGGCGCCGCCCGCCCGGACCAGAGATCGCCCAACGCGGGGCCGCCGCCGCACGCGCGGCCCTGCACCGACCCGACACCACCGACTGCACTGAAGGGACGTGATGGCGATGACCGCAACGATGCACATCAGCCGTCGCACCACCCGACCGCAGCTGCTGAGCTGCCTTCGATCCCGCTGGGGAGCCTTCCGGCTGCGGCACTTCCGCCGCGCCCAGACCGTCTACTTCGGCCGTCTGCACGACGCCCTGCCCCTCACCGACCCCGACCGTCACTTCCTGGACGCCCCGGCCCTCGAGGACGCCTTCGCCCGGCTGGCCGCCGAGCACGCCGACCGGGTCACCCCGGCCGACGGCGGCGCCCAGGCCCGCGACAACGACCGCGAGGTCCTGCTGCTCGCCACCTGCGACGCCTGGTACCGCGACATCCACGGGCCCGAACACCGCTGGAGCCCGCGCACCATCGCCAACTACGAGCGCCTCCAGTCCGGCATCCGCGGCTGCTTCCACCCCGGCGGCGACGCATGAGCCCCCAGCCGGCCGTGCACCGGGCGGCAGGCGAGACCGTGTCCGCGCTGCGGCAGCAGCTGTACACGCTCGTCGGCCGCGCCGTGAAGGAAGTCCGTCTCACCCGGGTCAACTGGCCCATCGGCAAACGGTGGGTGGCCACCGTCTTCGGCGTCACCGGCCAGGAAGTGCCGCTGTATGACCGCGGCCTGCACTACCAGGCGGCCATGATCCTCAAGGATGCGTTCCCGCAGGCCAATTGGGCCGTCGCCCAGGACTACGACGTCAAGACCGGTGTCCTGCGCGAGCACGTCGTACGGATGCCCGCCTGCCTGCGGGAGGACGTCGACTGATGCGCACCTACGACGAGGCCTTCGCGGCCGCCCGCGACGAATCGACCTTCTCCAACAGCAGCCAGTGGGAGGTCTGGGCGGCGAAGAACTGCGACCGCTGCTTCCACGACAGGCCCACCCGGCAGGGTGACGACGCCAACGGCTGCCCGCTGATCCTCGTCGCCCTCATGAGCAAGCGGCCCGCCGAGTGGCTGACCGAGACGCAGGAGCAGGAGGTCTACGCCGACTACACCTGCACCGAGTTCCGGCCCGAGGACGACCCCGACCCCAAGCCGCGGCCCATCCCGACGCCGCCCGGGCAAGGCGAACTGCTGCCTCGCGAGCCCTTCGAAGGCCACCGCATGCTCAGCCTGTTCGACCCCGCCGACACCACCGCCGGCGTGGGAGGTGAGCGGCTGTGAGCGGGCGCGTGAAGCGAGGCCGCTCCGACCACCAGCACGCCGCGCAGCAGGCCCAGGAGATGCCCGGCCTGTGGGTGATGGCCGGCACCTATCCCAGCAGCGTCACCGCGAAAAACATGGCCAACCAGGTCCGCAGCGGTGACCGGCTGCCCGCCTACCGGCCGCGCGGCGCGTTCCAGGCCCGCACCGAACTCACCCAGGAAGGCGCCGACCTGTGGGTCCGCTACGTCGCCGAGGCCGGCGAGCAGACCGACTTCCAGAAGTCCATCGCCTCCGGCCTCACCGAGGACCTCGACGCCTTCACGCGCCGCCTCGACGAGGCCATGGCAACCACCCGGAGGACCAGATGACCACGCCCAGCTTCCTGCGCCGCTGGCGTACCCGGCTCAGCGACGCCCAGGCCAACCGGCTCCGCACGCAACTGGCCGAAGAACGGGACCGCAACAGGAGCCTCGAGCAGCGTGTCGCCGACCTCCAGGACGCCAACCTCGGCGCCTACCACGAACTGTCCATCGCGAACGGCAACGCCTGCCTGAAGGCGAACTGCACGCTGTGCAAGGCCGCCGAGAAGGCGAGAACAGCATGATCGGCTACATCCTCCTGTCCCTCGGCACGGCAGGCACCGCGACCGTCCTCTACCAGGTGGCCCCGGCCGCCCGCGGCGCACACCGCTACGTCGTACCCCGCTCCGTGCTGCGCGCCGAGGCCGCCCGCAAGGACGCCCAAGTCGACGAGCTGGCCTGCAAGCTGGTCGGCCTGTGCGCGGAACTCGACGGCGCCTACGAGGAACTGCACACCGCCCTCACCGGCAAGGAGAGCGCCGAGCAGCGCGTCAAAGAGCTCGAGCAGCAGCTGAAGGCCTTCGACGCGACCTGCGCGGAGAACACGCAGCTGCGCTCGGACCTCGCCAACGCCCGCGCGGTGCGGCAGCTGTGGCCCGGACCGTCGCCGGCCGACGACGCGAGCTCCCTGCCCGACGAGCTCCAGCAGTTCGCCGACCAGACCGCGACCGCCTGGCGGGCCCGCGCCTGACACAGACCCCGTCCGCCGCCGCGGATGACCAGCGGCCCCGGCGGCGGACGGCACAACCACCCCAATCCTGACTGGAGCGCTCCGTGAAGAAGAAGCCCACCATCATCACCCGCCGGCTGACCACCACGAGCCTGCTCGAAGTCGTCGCCAACGACCTCGGCAGCACCCCGGCCGCCGTACGGCCGGCAGTGATGGCCACCTTCGACGCCATCGCCCGCGCCAACGCGAGCGGCCACGACGTGGCCATCACCAACTTCGTCACGTTCGTCTCACACCGCGTCAAGCGGTCCACACGCCGCAACCCCCAGACCAACGAGACGTTCATCTCGCCCGCACACCGGGTCGTGCGGCTGCGTGTCTCCGACCACCTGGCCGAAGCCGTACGCCGCGGCGACCGCAAGGTCACCATCCGCAAGGCGCCGAAGGGCACCGCGAAGGCGGCGGAGTGAGCCATGGCCTACACCGGCTCTGTCCCCGACACCGGGACCCACCGGCACGACTGGATGGCACACATGGCGTGCGCCGTCGAGGACCCCGACCTGTTCTTCGACAAGGCCCGCACGCATGAGGCACGCGTGGTGTGCATCGTCCGCTGCCCCGTCCGGCAGGAGTGCCTCGCCAACGTCAAGCAGCTCGAGCGCGGCACCTCACGTGAACAGCGCGACGGCATCGTGGCCGGCCTCGCCCACAACGAGCGCTGGCGCCTCGACACCGACGTCCCCCGCTACAAGGGCGACGCCGAGGCCCTGGCCATCGACGGCACGGAGGCCTGCGGCACGCACCTTGCGCTGATGGGCCACCTGTGGCGGGGCGAGCAGGTCGACCCGACGTGCTGGAGCGCCGAAATCCGCCGGGACCGGCTCGAACGAGTCTCCGCGGCCCGCGCCCGGCAGCAGGCCGCCGCGGCATTCCACGAAGACCCCGACGACCTCAAGACCGCGTCCTGACCCGCCCAGGGAGTCTCTGATGCAATACACCGGCCTGATCGCGCTCACGATCGCCGTCATCGCCGTGCTGGCCCTCCTGGTCGGCGCCAACGACCCGTGGTTCTTCAGCCTGCTGGCCATGGCCTGCCTCCTGCAAGGCGCCCGTGAGGCCTACCAGGAACACCACGCCACGGCCGTCGCCTGCCTCGTCGGCGGAGCCTTCTTCGCCGGAGCCGCCTTCCGCGGCCTCTTCAAGGGC
Source organism: Actinomycetota bacterium (assembly GCA_048498315.1). Taxonomy (GTDB): domain Bacteria; phylum Actinomycetota; class Actinomycetes; order Streptosporangiales; family Streptosporangiaceae; genus Actinoallomurus. The sequence continues at coordinate 50,244 of JBEHYF010000013.1, read as the reverse complement.
CGTGCCGCGCAGCAGGGCGGCACCTGATGCCCGTCACCCTCACCACCCATCAGCTGCTGCTCGTCGCCTTCTTCGGCGGACTGTTCGCCTCGGTCCTCCACCACGGCCTGGTCCTCGCCTGGAAGGCCGCGTACTGGCTCGCCGACCGGGCGCTGCACCGACACGAATCGCTGCGCACCCGCCGCAAGCACCTCCAGATCTGCCGGGCCATCGACGCGCTCGGCACCACCAACGACCCGAGGAACAACCAGTGAAGATCGCCGTGATGGGGCAGGGCTACGTCGGCCTGCCCCTGGCCATGGCCGCCGTCGAGGCCGGCCACCGCGTGACCGGCTTCGAACCGGACCCCGACCGCTGCGCACAGTTGCAGGCAGGCACCTCCTACGTAGAAGACGTGCCCGACGAGCGACTGGCGGCCGCGCTCGCCACCGGCCGCTACCTGCCGACCGGCGACGACATCCACCTCACAGGCTTCGACACTGCCGTGATCACGGTGCCGACCCCGCTCAAGGACCGTCAGCCCGACCTCTCGTTCATCGAGTCCGCGGCCCGCACCCTCGCCGACTCCGTGGACGACGGCGCGCTCGTCGTCCTGGAGTCCACCACGCACCCCGGCACCACACGGGACGTCGTCGGCCGCATCATCGAGCAGCGCTCCGGCGCCCGGCCCGGCGCCGACTTCCACCTGGCCTTCAGCCCCGAACGCATCGACCCGGGCAACCAGCAGTGGCGGTTCGAGAACACGCCGAAGATCGTGGCCGGGCTGACGAAGGAATGCCTGCGCCGGGCCTGCGAGTTCTACACCTCCGTCACCAGCGACGTCGTACCGGCGCAGAGCCTGGAGGCGGCGGAACTGGCGAAGGTCTTCGAGAACACGTTCCGCCACGTCAACATCGCCCTGGTCAACGAGCTCGGCCACCTCGCCCGCACGCTCGGCGTCGACGTGTGGCACACCCTCGACCTTGCCGCATCCAAGCCGTTCGGGTTCACCAAGTTCCTGCCCGGCCCCGGCGTCGGCGGCCACTGCCTGCCCGTCGACCCGGTCTACCTCACCCACCACGCCCGGACCCAGCACCGGCACGCCATGCGGCTCGTCGAGCTCGCGCAGGACATCAACGAGGCGCAGCCCGCCTACACCGTCACCCGCCTGCAAGACGCCCTCAACGCCCGCCGCACCCTGCTGAACGGGGCCCGGATCCTCGCCCTCGGCCTCGCCTACAAGCCCGGCACAGCCGACCTGCGGGAGTCGCCGGCCGTCGAGGTCGTCGAGCTCCTGGGCGCCAAGGGCGCCGCCGTCGACATCGTCGAACCGCACCTGCCGAAGCTCACCCCGCGAGACTTCCGGGCCATCCCTGAGGACCTGAGCGTCTACGACGCCGTCGTGCTGCTCACCCCGCACGACACCTTCGACCTCCAGCACGTCGCCGACCACGCGCAGTTCGTGCTGGACACCCGGGGCGTCATGCCCGACGCCCCGCACATCGAGCGGCTGTGACCGCCATGACACAGAGGAGAACCAATGCCTTCCGGAGCGATGGCCCACACCGGGCTGGGAGCGATGCTGCTCACCGGAGTCGCCCTGCTGATCGGCGGAGCAGGCGCCGTCCTGCGCTTCGTCACGAGGAGAAGCCGCGCCTGATGCAGCCGACCGTCTCCGTCCTCATCCCCGCGCACAACGAGGCCGAGACGATCGGGGAGCTGGTCCAGGCCTGCCTGGACCAGCCCTACCCGATCGAGCAGCTCATCGTCGTCGCCGACTCCTGCAAGGACAACACGGCCGAGGTCGCCCGCCAGGCCGGCGCCACCCTCGTCCTCGAGACCACGTTCGCCGACAAGGCCGCGAACCAGAACCACGCCCTGCCGCACATCACCGGCGACGTCATCGTGGGTTTCGACGGCGACTCCAAGCCCGAACCGGACTGCATCAGCCGCATGGTCGCGGACATCGCCCGCGGCTACGACGCCACCTGCTCCAGCATCCTGCCCTTGCAGGAGACCGGCTTCTTCATCGAGGCCCGCCGCTTCGCGTACAGCCTCGGCTCCCAGTGGTGGCGCATCTGCCAGCGCACCGTCGGCCGCCTCCAGGTCCTCACCGGCGCCTCCTACGCCTTCCGCACGGACGTCGTCCGCGCCGTCGGCGGCTTCCCCAACGGCCTCATCAGCGCCGACATGGACATCACCTGGAAGCTCCACGAAGGCGGCTACAAGACCTGGTACACCGCCGACGCGCTCACCCTCACCGTGGACCCCGAGAACTGGCACGAATACACCCAGCAGATGCCCCGCTGGGCGGCCGGCTACTTCCAGAACGTCGCCCGCTACAAGCGGCTCATGTGGAACTGGCGCAGCCTGCTCACCGTCGGAACCGCCATGTTCGACCTGGTCACCCTCTGGTGGTGGCTGGCCGTCGTGATCTACAACCTGGTCACCTGGCAGCACCTGTCCATGTTCCGGTACATGGGCTACTGGGCGGCCGGACACACCGCGCTGACCACCTACCTGGTCTCCCGCGTCGTCGGCTGGAAGAAGGCCGCCCTCGGCTTCCTCCCGTACACGCTGCTGAACTTCTACAACAAGTACCTGTACACGAAATCGATGTTCCGGGAATGGCTGCTCGGCCGGCACTACGCCGCCTGGACTGGACGCAGCGGCCGCAAGACCGTCATCACTCCCATGACTATGTCCCGCCGCTGGGCGCTCGGCCAGACCGGAGCCGTCCTCGGCGCCGTCGGCACCCTGATCGGCGGCTACCTCGGCAGCACGCCGCTCTTTGCCGCAGGCGTGGCCGGAGTGATCGCCGCCCCGCTCGCCGTGTTCCCGTGGCGCGGCAGCGGCAAGCGCCGCGCAACACAGCCCGCACCGCCGCCTGTTGCGGCGACGGCCCCGATGCCGGCCCTCGTCGACGAGGACACCGTGCAGATCCCGCGCGTCCGCGTGGCCAAACTCCTCGACCCCGACACAGAGACGACGCTGAACGTGGCCCTCCCACGCCAGCGCACCGCCTGGTCGCCGACACACGAAGGAAGCGCGCGATGAACGACCTCACCTTCGGCCGGCCCTTCGTCCTGCGACGCGACCGCGACATCAGCGATGTCTCAGGGACGGGCATCATCGCCGACGGCATCGTCTTCCCCGACGGGCACGCCGCGATCCACTGGCGCGGCCGGTGGCCGCTCACCACACCGCACCCGGACGGCCTCGAGTCGATCCTCGCCATCCACGACCACGGCGGCCGCGGCGACTTGCACGTCATCTGGCCTCAGCAGTCCACGAAGGGCCGGGAGATCCTGGCGGCGGCCGTCGGCCGGGCCTACGCGCTCGCCGGCCGGTGGGAGTCCGCGCACGGCTCATCCATGTTCCTCGTGAACGCTGCGGGCGCCGAGCTGCGCGACGTGCTGGACGACTCCGGGACTGATCCCGCAGAAGTCGTCCACCTGACGACGAATGACCAGGTCACGGCCATGTCTGGGGTGGACGACATGGCGGCCGCCGAATGCTCCGCCCAGCACCGCGGCTTCGACGATGGCCGCCAATGCATCCGGGCTGCGCAGCATCGCGGCGATCACGTCGACGAGCGCGGCTTCCACTGGTCCGACACCGTCGCCGTCTATCCGGTCGCCGGGGATCAGCTACCGCCCAACCAGGGCCCGTTGACCGGCATCGAGGTCCGCGATCCGTGCCCGCACTGCGAGGACTGCCGACTTGTCCCGCGTCGGCAGATGATGGTTCACCTGCGGGAACAACATCCCGGCGCCACCTGCGATTTCCCGCTCGGCTGGCGCGTTGCGAAGGCCTACGCCTTCGACGAGCACGACCCCAAATGCAGCTACACCCGCACCCGCGGTGCTCTGCTGTGCGACTGCCACGTCCTCTTCCCCGAGCAGCGGTCCAACTCATCCCTGCGCAAGCGCATCGACGAGGCAATCGGCGACGCGTGGCAGGCGGGGCTGAATCACTCGAGCGGCGAGCGCGTGCGCAGGGAGATCGGCGACGCCGTGATGGCCATCGTCGACCCCGCGCTCGCTGCCGCCGAGAACAGCTGCGACCTTCCGCACGAGATGGAGGCCTGACCGTGACCATCGCAGTGGACTTTGACGGCGTGATCCACGCCTACAGCAAGGGCTGGCACGACGGCAGCATCTATGACGGACCCGTACCCGGCGCCATCGACGCACTGCGGCTCCTCATGGACACGGACGCCGTCTTCATCCACACCACCCGCGACGCCGGTCAGGTAGCCACCTGGCTCCTCAATCACGGCCTACCGGTCCGCGTGGGCGGCGATGAAGGACGCGTCTTCTGGAACGAGCGAGGAAGCCTGCTCGTCACCAACCGAAAGCTCCCCGCCCGCGTCTACATCGACGACCGCGCCCTGCACTTCCAGAACTGGGACCAGGCTCTGCTCGAACTCGGACGGCGGGGCATCTGACATGGGCCGCCGTATCAAGGCCGCCAACGTCGAGCGGCTGCTTATCGACCACGGCCACGAGTTCTCCGAGTTCGAGGCGGGGGAGTGGGACCCGGGCTTCCGCGTCGCCCAGGCCGGGCCACGCCAGGTCAATGTCTACTACGACGGGCCCGACGAGGCCGACCAGCTCGAGGCCATCGCCGCGGAACTCCGTGACGCCGGCTACTCCGTCATCGCCACGCAGCAGGACCGCGGCGGCCGCCGGCGCCTGGAGGTGACCCAGCCGTGACCACCCTCGCACCCGAACCAACCACCACCGGCACCGACAACGCCGACGGCCCCGTGCACGCCGTGTGCTGCGTCGAAGACGTCGCCATATGCGGAAAGGACGTCACGGGCGATCCGTGGGTGAGCGACGACGAAGAGCTCACGTGCGTCGTCTGCATCGACCTCAGCACCCAGAGGTGTCCGAGGTGCGGCCAGTGACCACTCAGCGCGACCCATCAGCGATGCAGCCCGCCTTCGCCCGCGGCTTCCGCCTCCACGTCGGCGGCCGCATCCTCCACGGCGCCGAGTTCCCCACGCGCCGCGTCCTCGTCGTCGACGACCCCGAGTACGGGCTGTGCACGGCCGCCATGTCACTCGACGAGCTGCTCAAGGGCTACGTGAACCCGCGGGTCGAATGGCCCGGCGACCAGCTGGTGCCCAGCGAGCTGCTCTACGGCCTCATCAACATCGTCGCTTTCCCCGGCAGCTTCACCCCGCCCGCCAAGCCGTATCCCGAGGATGCGGTGCGCGCCGTCCTTGCCCAGCTCACGAAGTACCTCGGCTACGACGTCGTCGAACGCGCCGCCGAGGCATCCCAAGGAAAGGAGCAGCCCTGATGGGCGCCACGAAGCGGATCATCTTGGTCGAGCGTCACGAGTGGACGCTCAAGCAGCCCGCCCACCACACGGAGGTCGAGAAGGCCGTTTCAGTGGCCGAACAGGACCGGGCGCGGCTTGCAACCCGAGGCGTCCAGACCGAGGACGTGCACGTCCACGGCGGCGATGACGAGCTCGTCATCTCGTTCCAGGCTGAGCGGCCCAAGAACCCCAAGCGGCCCGGCTACCGCGGAAGCGACGACGACGTGGCGGTGGCCGATGCCTGAGCAGGAAGGCGAGTTTCGTCTCGTCATGCCGTTCGTGATCGTCAAGAGCCAAGGCGGCCCGTACGATGACGCGGCCTTCGCCGCCGGGATGACGTGCGGCCAGTTCTGGACCGAGCTGCAACAGCTGTCCGTGCATGGCGCGACGCCCAGGCCCCGATATGTACGACCGGAACACATCCCCCAGCTCGACCTCATCGCCATGCACTTCAACTACACGATCAAGGCTGGAGACACCGACGAAGCGTCCGGCTACCAGCGGATCGACTTCGGACCGCAGTACGACGGGCCGTGACATGGCCAGTCAGGACACCGGTGCGTGGCAGGCGCGGGCGGCCTGCGCAGGCGACGACCTGGACCTGTTCTTCTCCAATCCCCAGGTCGGTCTCCGCATCTGCGCCGGCTGCACCGTGCGCCCCGAATGCCTCTACGACGCGCTCGCGATGGAGATCCCCAGCGCCCGCCACGGCGTCCGGGGCGGCCTCACCGCAGACGAACGCAACGACGTGCCGCCCCTGCCGCGGAAGCGCTCCGAGGCCATCGAAGTACTCCGTGGACACCTCGCCACCGTGACGCCCGAAGCGGGCACGCCCGAAAGGACAGACCAGACAGTGAACGACACCCCAGCCACCCCGCCGGCAACCTCCCCGAAGACCGAGAGCTTTCCCCTGGGCCACCTCCTGAAGTGGGGTGACGAGCACGCAGACCCGCAAGTCCGCGACCAGGCGGCGGCCGCCCGCGAGAACCTGGCCGGCCTCCGCAAGCGCCACGCCGCGGATCAGGAGCTGACGGCCATCAACGACGAGGCCGAAGCCCTGGAGAAGCGGCTCGCTGAACTCCGCGCCCGCGAAGCCGAACTGACCCCGCCGAAGCAGAAGAAGTCACGCTCCCGGAACCCCGTCGACTACCCCGCAGCCGAGATCCGCACCTGGGCGAAGACGGCCGGCGTCCACTGCCCGCCCGTCGGCCGCGTGCCGAAGCAGGTCGTCGACGCCTGGCGCGCCGCGACCCGTCAGGAGACCGACGGTGCAGACGCCTGAGGGCAGCCCGGCATCATGCGCCAAGCCCGGCATCCCCGGGTACCGGCGTGGCTGCCGCTGCGCGGGGTGCCGGGCCGCGAACACCGCGAAGTGCCGGGCAGGACGCGAACGCCGCGTCGCGCGGGCGGACACCTCCGACTTCGAGCACGGAGTCAGCGGCTACAAGAACTGGAAGTGCCGCTGCCCCGTCTGCACGACGGCGAACACGGATTACGGCCGGCCGCGCGTGCAGGCCTTCGAGGAACGGCACTCCGGGCACGCGACCCCGAACAGCGGCGCCTTCTGGAAACCGGAGGAGATCCAGCTGGTGCTCCGCGACGGCATCCCGCTCGCCGAGTTCGCCATCCAGCTCGGCCGCTCCTACAGGTCCGTGTACGCGAAGCGATACACGCTCAGGAAGACGAAGGAGGTACGGCGTGCAGACGCTCGATGAGCTGGTGGCCGACCTCGTCGACCGCTACACCGGCGACAAGGACCACCCCGGCGACGGCGGCCCCGGCCTCATCCACCGGCTCGACACCCTCGGCCTGCGCACCCGCCAGCCCCGCGACGGCGGCCACGCCCCGCCCGGCAGCCGGCCGCCGACCTCGCTCGAGGCCGTGTCCTGGTCGCAGCGCATCAAGGTCGAGGCGATCGGCCTGGACATGCGGCTGCGCGGCTCCGCGCGCACCCAGCCCTGGTACCGGGCGCTCAAGGCGATCCCGCCCGGGGCGGAGAACGCTGGCCGGGAGCGGGAAGTTCGCAGCATCGTGAGCCAGTGGCACGGCACCGTCCTCACCGTTCTCGGGCTGCGCGGGCCGTCGGTGCACTTCCGGCTGTGCCTGTGCCTGTCGTGCGGGCAGCGGACCGTGTACGGGCGCGCGGACGACGACCGGCCGCGCGCCTGGTGCGTCAACGACGCGTGCGAGGACGGCGATACGGGTGCACCTGCCCGGTACGACGGGCCGCGGCTGTACCTGCTGACGGAGAACCGGGCGGCGGACGCCGAGTTCGAGCCGCCAAGATCAAGTGCGAGATAGTCAAAGAAAGTTGGACCCAACCGCTTGTGGCAGGTCGTACTTTCTCGTACTGTGGTTTACAGAGGTTGAGGCAAACACCCCAACCACACCGTGGGGAGGACCCGACATGCACACCACGCTCTTCCACTCCATCGAACTGATCGAACCCGGCGACCTCGTCCTCTACCACGGCTCCCTCACCGACCTGCACGGCCTCTGGCTCGCCATCCCCTGCCCCTGCCGCGCCTGCCACGCCATGGACGCCCTCGGCCTGCCCGACGTCCGCTTCGCCCTCGCCGACCCCTGGGGCGAACGCCCCGGCCCCATCCACGCCCACCGCGAATCCCTCACCCGCTCCGCCGCCTGCGGCTGAGCACACAGACCAGGCGGCCGAGCCATCCCCCAACTCGACCGCCATCCCGGGCCGCGCCCCGCACTTCCCCCGAGCGGGGCGCGGCTCACCCCACAACTCAACACCGAAGCGCCGTAGCTCAGTTGGCAGAGCAGCGACCCTCTAAGTCGCAGTGCGCGGGTTCGAGTCCCGTCGGCGTTACTTCAATTCCCCTTCCAGTGACTGGAGTTACCCATGCGCGTGCGCATCGCTGTCGCCACGCTCGGCATGAGCGCCGTGGCCTTCCTGACCGCCTGCTCTTCCGGCTCCGCCGACCCGGACGGTCAGGGCGCCGCGGTGACGTGCGAGAGCTTCGTCAAGGACCGATTGAAGTCGCCTGGCAGCGCCAAGTTCCCCGGCGTCACGGACCCCGACTACGCCAAGATCATCACGGTCAGCGGCAAGAAGCCCTGGAAGTACCAGATCAACGGCTACGTCGACAGCGACAACAGCTTCGGCGCCAGTGTCCGCAGCGACTACGTGTGCACCGTGTCCACCAAGAACGGCGACACCTGGCACCTCGACTACATGCGCATCACCGAGCGCCAGTAGCCCACCGACCGCCCGGCGGCCGTACACGCGACCCGCGCACCAGCGCACCGACTCGCTACCGGCCGCCGGGCCTCACAGGAGAGACACAATGATCATCATCAATCCTGGCTCTGGCCCCGTCTCGGAAGCCACAGAAGAGAACGCAACGGGCAACACGGCCGTGTTCGTCCTCGACCTCGGCGCCAAGGGCCTCCCGGTCAGCGACGCGGTCCGGCACCCGGAAGCCGACTACGGAGACGGCCGCTACGCCTTCACTCTCGCCATGGCCGACGGACGCAGCATCGAGATCCAGATGCCTGGGCTGCCCGTCGAACGCGTGCGTTACCTGGGCGAGGACGGCCAGAACATCTGGGACTTCCCCCGCCTCTACGTGGACGACTCGTCCTGGGTGTGGAACTACGCCCTCGACGCCTGCGAGCCGGACGACGAGGACGACGACCGATGAACACCAGCCCCTTCGGCATCCCCACCGGCCCCGTCGACACCAGACCGGCCGGCTTCTACGAGTCCAACGAGCAGGCCGCGATCCTGCGCGAGACGCTTAGCAACGCCGGCCTCGAACTGGGCCAGTACGAGCGGATGCTCGTCGACTGGCTGTCCCGCTGGGACTGGGCGACGGTCGCCGTCATCGCGTCCTGGGTGGCGCGCGCCGCGGCGGCCCGCGAGACGGAGAAGGACACCCGCGGCGGCGACCAGCCGCACGAGGGCGAGTCCACTCCGGCGCCGGAGCCGACGCAGTGCGCCACCGACGGCAGTGGGGGAGAGGACCAGTGAGCCAGACGCCCGCCATGACCGTCGTCACGCGCCGCGCACTCGTGCGCCAACTCGTCGAGGACGACCCGACATTGAGCCAGCGCGCCATCGCAGCTCAACTCGGCGTCAGCAAGGACACCGTGCGCCGCGACCTCGAAGAGATGAGCCGCGCGCAGAGCCACACCGAGCCGGAGCCCGCCGCGGATGAGCCGCAGGCCGCGCCAGCGCCCACCGGCCAGACGCCCCCCAGTGCGCCACCGGGCTACCTACTGCTCCAGCTCGACGAGCCGCTGCGCCAGGCCCTCGCCGCACTGCGCGCCACCGTCGGCGCGGCCGACACCCACGAGCAGAACGTCAAGGCTGCCCGCGCCGCGATCCGGTCCGTGGCAGACGTCGTCCTCGAGGAGCAGGGCATCGCGCCGGCTGCTGTCGATAAGGGCGAGTGACCGCCATGACCGAGCAGCCTGAACCGATCGTGCAGATCACCCGCTACGAGGTGTCCGTCCTCCCCGAGAACGACATCAACCGGAGCGTCTTCACGATCTACGTGGAGAACCGCGGCGATGACCGGTGGGCCGTCGTCCGGCGCCGCGAGTGCATGAACGCCAAGGGCGAGTGGTCCTACGAACTCCGCCCCTCCGAACGCGACGACGAGTGGCTGGCCGACCACCGCTTCAACCGGGTGACTGCGCTGGAGCTGGCGAAGTGGGCTGCCCCGCGGATCGTCGCCAACGGCCACACCGCAGTCGACGCGTACCGCCGAACCCACCCCGCATGACGACGAGCGCGGGGGGCGCAACTGGGACCCGCGGTGCCCCCACCACCCCGAACCCTACGACCAGGAGCCTGACCATGACCGAACGCCAGACGACCGCCCGCGAATCGATCGAGAACCTGTGGGACCGGGCCACTCCCGTCCGCCCCCTGCTGGACACCCACCGCGCCGAGATCACTGAAGGCAACGCCGACTGGCTCGACAGCGTTGGCGAGGTCGACGCGGCTCGCCTGCTGCGCGCGGTAGCCGCTGACCTTCGCGCGGCCATCGCTACCGCTGGGGGTGCGCGGTGAGCGCCGACACCACACACGACAACCTCGCCGTCGACCAGCTGCCCACCCTGGGCGAACTCGGCGGCCCGTGTCCCTGCGGTCGCGGCGAAACCATCGGAACCTGCCACTTCACCAGCAACCGCATGTGGTTCCGCGTCTTCCACGACGGCAGCACCAGCTTCCACTGGGAGAACGCCGCCGACTGGGTGTGCGTCGACTGCATCGCCGACATCGCCATCGCGGTCGCGACCGGGGAGATCCGTGCCGCGATCCGCCGCATTGGCCAAGAACGCCACGCCGCCCCGCCGACCATCGCCTGAATCGTCCCGCCCGTGGGGGCCACACCAGCCCCCACCCCCAACCCGGAGAACCCCATGACCGACCAGACCGAGACCACCGCATCGCCATCGAACCGGCGGGCGTTCGTCCACAACGCGATCACTGACGCACTGTCCGCCGCAGGGGACTGGGTGCCGCTGAGCGTCCGCATCGCCGCAACCCGGGCAGCACTCGCCGAGGTCGACGCCTGGTACGCAGGAGGCGCCCCGCCCGCTGCTGCTGGTGTGGCGCCCGCCGCCAATCAGACCGACCTCGGCACCGAGTTCGTCCGCCAGGCCGACCAGCCGGACGAGGCAGCAATCGCCGCCTTTGAGGCCAGCCTGCCGGAGCACACCGAGCCCAAAGCCGACTCAAAGGCCGAGCGCCGCGACCGGTACGCCGCAGCCATGGCGAAGCGGGACGGCGACACGTGGCCGACCCAGTACGCGGACGACGAGGCCGACTACCGGCGGCGCGCCGACGCGGTGATGGCTGTCGCGGACGCCGAACAAGCCGAACTGCAGGGCCGCCTCGCCCACCTGCAGACGACCAGCGAGGCTGCCGGGATCCTGCTCGCCCGCACAACCGACCACCGCGACCGATTCCAGGCCGCCATCGAGCGCGTTCAGGGCGTGCTGCCGTTCGCTGAGCAGGTCGCCGCAACCTCCGGGCCGGGCCCGGCCTCCGCTGTGAACGCCGTCCTCGACCGGCTGCGCGCCGCCCTCGACGGCACCGAACCCGCTGCCGCGTCTGTCGTCGATCAGACCGAGCCCGACGACACCGACCTGACCGAGGCGGACATCGACCGGATGATGGCCGCCAGTGTGCCTGTGCAGATCGTCACCGCGCCGCCGCAGACCTACGCTGCCGCGCCTGCCGTCGACCGGGCCGCCGTCCTCCGTGAAGCCGCCGACGCCCTTGGCCGCATGGACTACGACGCCGACAGCAACGACTACGGCTACGACACGTACCGCGACGCCTGGAACGGCGGGGTGATGGACGGCGCCGACCTGCTGCGCCGCCTGGCCGACGAGGCGCAGCAGCAGCCCGCGGCGCACGTCTACCTGTCCACCGGCTGCCTGCACGGCCAGCACGGCTACTGCTCGAACGTCGACGGCATCGCCGGGCTGAAGAAGCCCGCGCAGTGCAAGTTCTGCGCCGCACCATGCGTCTGCCCCTGCCACCACAAGACGCAGCAGCAGTCCGCGGCGGCCGACGGCGAGGAGCCGCAGCCGTGAGCCACGCCTGGGCGATCGCCGCCGTCATCGCATCCATCCCGCTCGCCGTCCTCCTGGTCCTGCTGATCGGATTCATCGCGTACCGGGTCGTCGCCAACGACGTCGCGGGAAGACTCCGTGACGACGCCGCGCGCCTGCCAGGCGGCCCGCTCGACCCGCGGGCCGCCGGCCTCCAGTACGCCGCCGAAACGGTGGAGCGCTGGGGGAGGCGATGAAACCGGCACCGGTCAGGCGTCGCCCTGGGCTGCCGACTTCCTCAGGTGGGCGTCCCGGATGGACTGCACGGTCGTCCAGTGAAGCCCGACCTCGTCGCCGACCGAACGCAGCGTCGCGTGAGGCCGCGCGAGCAGCTGCACGACGTCCTCGCCGCGCAGCTCGGTCAGCCGTTTGCTCTCCCGGAGAATGCGCGTCGCGGCCCGGGCCCGCTCGGCAGGGTCCTTGATCCGTTCGACCTCGGCCAAGGCGTCCAACACCCTCTGAACCTCCGCTGGAGCATGCTCCGTCACACCCAATCCCCTTCAACGGGCGGGCACTTCCCCTCTTGTAGGTACCCCCCTACAGTGGAGGAGGCAGCCCGCACTGCCAACGCACAACGGCCCCGGCCGACAACTTCCACGCCTCGGCCGGGGCCTCCCACCCTTGAACCCTTCAAGCTGCAAGGGCAGGACATGTCTGATCGTAAGAGCCGACCCTCCGCTACGCCCATACTTCGCGCCCTCGCGTGGCTCGCCGGCCTCCTTCTCCTCGCCGTCGCCGCCGTCTGGCCCGGCTTCGCCGACCAGCTGGCGCAACTCCTCTACGTCGCCGCCGCGTTCCTCATGCTCGGCGCGGCGCACCTCCTGGCGCACCCGCCGATCCTGGCGCTCGCCGCGCTGGGCGTCGCCGTCGCGCGCCACTCCCGGAGGCGCGCCGCACCGTGAGCGACGAGTTCGCCAAAGCCGCCCGCGACGCGGTCGAGGCCGCTGACAACACCGACCAGCTGAAGCTCATCGCCGCCTTCCTCGCGGCACAGCAGCTCACCCAGCAGCAGACGTACACACAGCCGGCGTCGGCGCCCCGCGCGGACTTCAACGCCCGTAAGTGGCTCACCATCGGCGCAGTGGTGTGCGCTGTCGGCGCCATCGGTGCCGTGTTCGCCATCGCGTTCGCCCTGGCCGCCATCGCCGTCGCCATCGGCGCGGTCTGCGCCACCGGCTGCTTCCTCATCCTGCGCTCGATCTGGCGCGACATCCGTAACCGCTGACGGACATCACGAGAGAGACGATGACCGACACCATCACGCCCGAAGCGCCGGCCGAGGCGCAGCCCGACACCAGCCCGCAGGAGGCAGCCCCGCCACCGCAGCCCGTCGACAACCCGAAACTGCCCGCACCCGGCGTCGTCACCGAGAAGCGCCGCCCGATCATCACGCCGTGGCTGCGCAACAGCCGCGACTTCCGCGCCACCACCAAGCGCGCCGCAGGCCACGCCTGGTACGCCACCGCCTTCCACGGCCTGCGCGCCCCCTGGTACGCCGCACAGCTCACCACCATGGCGCCCCGCGGCGCATGCCGCTTCGTCGCCTCGACGAACCGGTGGATCTGGGACCGCGAGGCCGCACCCCTGCGCGCCTTCGCCGTCGCCCAGGACGACGTCACCGAATACATGCAGCTCGCCCGGCTGCGCGCCGGCCGGGTCCGGCTGCGCCTGTTCGTCACCGCCGTCGCCGCCGCCTTCGGCCTCAGCTTCGCGATCTGGCTGTACGTCATGGCACCCGACATCCTGTACGCGTTCGCCGCCGGAGCCGTCCTCACCCTCGGCTACGCCGGCCAGCAGCCCGACGCCCCCGTCATCGGCCCCGCCGTCATGCGCACCGAGCTCCAGAAGCTGACCGGGACGATCGTGCTGCGCGCCCTCGAATCGATCGGCAACCCGAAGATCGTCGCCGCCATCAAGAAGGGCGGCGACATGAACGGCATGCGCTTCACCAGCGAGATCACCCGCGACGGGCCCGGCTACCGCGCCGACCTCGACCTGCCGTACGGCGTCGTGCCCGAGGACGTCATGGAAGAGCGCCAGGCCCTCGCCTCCGGCCTGCGCCGCAAGCTCGGCTGCGTGTGGCCGTCCGGCGACCCCGACGAGCACGAAGGCCGCCTCATCCTGTGGGTGGGCGACAAGCCCATGAACGAGACCACGAAGCCGCCCTGGCCGCTGCTGAAGGAAGGCGAGGTCGACCTGTTCAAGCCGGTCGTCTTCGGCAACGACCAGCGCATGCGGGACGTCGTCGTCTGCCTCATGTTCGTCTCGGTCGTCATCGGCTCCGTACCGCGCATGGGCAAGACGTTCCTGCTGCGCCTGCTGCTCCTCATCGCCGCCCTCGACCCGCGCGCCGCGATCCTCGCGTTCGACTTCAAGGGCACCGGCGACCTCGGCCCCCTCGAGCCGGTCTGCCACCGCTACCGGTCCGGCGAGGAAGACGAGGACCTCGAGTACGTCGTGCACGCCATGCGCGAGCTGAAGGACGAACTCAGGCGCCGCGCAAAGGTGATCCGCAACCTGCCCAAGAGCCGCTGCCCCGAGTCGAAGGTGACGCCGGCCCTCGCCAACGACAAGAGCCTCGGCCTGCACCCGATCGTCGTTGGCTTCGACGAGTGTCAAGTCCCCTTCGAGCACGAGAAGTACGGTGCCGAGCTCGAGAGCATCTGTACCGACATCGCCAAGCGCGGCCCCGCCCTCGGCATCATCGGCATCTTCGCCACGCAGCGGCCCGACGCGAAGAGCCTGCCGCCCGGCATCTCCGCCAACGCCATCCTCCGCTTCTGCCTCAAGGTCATGAGTCACCAGGCCAACGACATGGTCCTCGGCACCGGCGCCTACAAGGCCGGCATCCGCGCCACCATGTTCAGCCGCTCCGACCGAGGCATCTGCTGGATGTCCGGCGAAGGCGACGACCCCGTCATCGCCGCGTCCGCGTTCGTCGACGGCCCGGCCGCCGAGGGCGTCGTCGCACGCGCCCGCCAGCTGCGCGAGGCGTACGGCAACGTCACCGGCCACGCCATCGGTCAAGGCCCGTCCGCCAGCCGCGGCATGGACGTCCTCGGCGACGTCGCCAAGGTGTTCCACGCCGACGAAGAGCAGCTGTGGTGCGAGCGCATCGCTGCCCGCCTCGCAGAGACGCTGCCCGACGTCTACGGCGAATGGACAACCGCCAGCGTCGCCCCCGCACTCAAACCGTGGGGCGTCGCCACGGCCGACGTGTGGGCCACCGGAGACGACGGCAAGGGCACCACCAAACGCGGCATCAAGAAGGCCGACGTCCTGGCCGCCGTCACTCGCCGTGACGCTGATCGGGTCGCCGCGTAGATCACGGAGCGCCGCTAGGCCTAGCACCCGCCACTGCTAGGCCTAGCACCCCCGCTAGCAGCAGAACACGGCCCTGACCAGGAAACTAGCGCCTAGCAGCAGGGCCCCGCGAGACGCCAAATACCGGCCTCAGACAGGGAAGACGCCCCCATGCTCACTGCTTGCTTGCTGCTCGCCGCAACACCGCTCTGCTACTGGCTGTTATGCCTCGTCCAGCCGTTCCGCAAGTGCCGACGCTGTGCCGGCACCGGCAAGACCGAACGCCGCGGCAGCATCATCGTCTGCCCGCGCTGCCGCGGCGAACGCTGGCAACTGCGCCGCGGCCGCCGACTGCACAACGCCTGGCGTCGCATCCACGAAGCCGGCACCCGCGAGCGGCCGGCACGCGCATACCGCAACTGATATCCGCACGATCCGGCACCAACTCCCGCGTAACTCCGTACCATCCAGCCACAGACACGTCCTGGGGGGACCATGCACCGCACCATTCCCGCGCTCGCCGCTGCCCTGCTGCTCGCCGGCACGCTCGGCGCCTGCTCCGACGGATCGTCGGACGCCAAGCCCGCGAAGCGCTCGGCCACCGTGAAGGCATCCGCCGCGGCCGCCAAGCCGAAGAAGCTGACCGGCACTTACACCGCCAAGCTCGACGCCGTCTCCGATGGATCGGTCGCCGACTGCCAGTCGCCGAGCAGCGTCACCTGCTCCGACGACCTCGGCGCCATCATGACCGTCGTCGACGACCTCCAGAAGGACATCGACGCCCAGGGCGGCGCGGCCAAGTACCCGGAGAGCACGAAACAGATCGCGAAAATGCGCGCCGCGCAGCAGGAGTACGAGGACAACGCCTGCGAGGGCGACCCGACGGCGGACGACCCGAACTCCGACTGCTGGGGCACCATGCAGATCACCGTCGGCTCGAAAACGCTGACCATGACACTCAACATCGACGAACTGTCCTGAGAACGGCCACCCCAACCGCTCCGCACCTCGAAAGGAACCGACATGCGGCTGCGCTGGCGCATCCCGCTTCCCGGCCCGTTCTCCATCGGCGGCAGCATCCCGCTCACCGGCGGCCGGCGACGCAGCAGCGGAGGTGCCGGCTGCATCACCGCGCCGTTGCTCCTCCTGTGGTGGTGCCTGATCCTCGAGGCCTGGCTGTGCTGGTGGATGCTCAAACCCTTCTACATCGTCGCCGTGCTGGTGCAGCGCAAGGCGACTGCGCAGCACATCCCGATCTGGCGCAGCCGCAACGGCTGGTGGTGACCAAGGTGGAAGATGCCCCTGTGACCGAACAACCCTTCAACGCCCTCCAGTTCGCGCGAGACCTCGAGCGCCTCCGGGCCGACCTCGAACACGAAGCGAACCCGTACATGCCGATCGAGCACCAGAGCGCCGCCTCCGCGGCGCTGCTCATCGTCATCAACGAGCTGACGGCAGGCACGGACCACACCACCGCAGTGTCGCGCGCCACGGCCGCCTACAAGGACATCCGAGGCCGGCAACGGGAGCACGAGCACTCCACCCGCGCGCAGCAGGAGCGCGACGAGGCAGAGCTCGCGGCTGAGGAAGCCGTCACGCAGAAAGTCGCCTGCCCGTACTGCGGCGCAGAGGTCGGCCTGCGGTGCGTGGGGACAGGGCGCAGCGGCGGCATAAGGAAGAAGAGCCACGCCGACCGATTCCGCCTCGCCCGCGGCCTCAACGACAAGGCACCCGACCCCACCGCCGGCGACGTACGCTGACCGACGAGCCCTCGAGAAGGGCAGGCGTACCGGGCGGCCGTACACCGCCCGCGTCACGGGCGGGCCGCGCGAACCCGTGCGCCCGGGAGGGGTTGAACCCCGGCCCGCCCACAAGCCCTTCGGGAGGAACGCATGCGCTGGCCCTGGCAGCCGAAGCCCGCACCGCAGCCGCGCGCCGACCGGACACGGATCGCTGAGCTGGAGTACGAGCTCTTCGGCATCGAGCCCGAACCCAACACCGCGGCCGCGTTCGCCATCGGCCTACGCCGAGCGTTCAACCCGGACCTCGGCGGCCCGCTCCCCGGCTACGACGGCGGCACCGACCTCTCGCGCATCCCCATGCAACCCATGACCATGAACCGCACCGTGCCGGCGGCTCCGCAGCCCTGATCCTCGAACCACCGATCGAGGCCCCGCCTTCCAGCGGGGGCCTCGTCGTGCACGGGTACCACCCCGGGGCTCACCCGTGTCACATCTCCGACACGAAGAGTGCGTGCAGTATCCACGTTGCTCCATATTGCCCCCACAATTGCCGGGCTCAGTACAGTCCTTGGGGGGACCATGCACGCCAGAACCGCGCTCGTCGCCGCCGCCATCCTCGCGGCCACACTCACCGCATGCAGCGGGAACCACAAACAGCCAGCCGCTGACACGAGCACCAGCAGCAGCAAGCTCAAGGCGCCGGCCGCGCAGACGAAGGCTGTCTCGGTGCGCCTGGCCTGGAGCCGGACTGCCAAGGACGGCGGAGGCGACACCGAGGTCTCGTACGTCGCCCGGGTCCAGAACCCGGGCAAGTCGCCAGCCTCCGTCGCCATTGACGTACGCGCCCTCGACGAGACCGGCACGATCGTCGGCTCCAGCCAGGAGACCCTCCCGAACGTCCCGGCCGGCGCCACCTTCGACTTCTTCGGCAACCTCGGCGGTGGCTTCTCGGCGAGCCTCACCGGCACACCGGCCAAGCTCCAGATCTCCCAGAACAAGGACGCCTTCGGCCAGGCCGGCGCCGTCGACAGCCCCATGCTCGCCTCCAGCGAGCTAAAGCTCAGCAGCGGCAGCCGAGACGACCTGTACACCGACGCCAACGCCCCGTATGCCTACAACCTCGCCGTCAAGGTCACGAACAGCACTCACGATGCTGTCGCCAACGGCGTCGTTCAGCAGGTCGTCTTGTACGACGCGAAGGGCAACGTGGTGGGCGGCGATACTGGTTCCTCGGACAATGCGCCCGACAATCTGCCCGCAGGCATGAGCTACCGGGAGCAGTGGACCGGCATCCCCGCCGCGGCGAAGGCCGTTCGCGCCGCCTACACCGTCTGGCAGGGCTGATCAGTCCTCGTCGTCGTACAGGGCCGGGAACGAGTGGTGCGCCACGTCACTGGCGTAGGCCGCTACTTCGGCCATCTCTTCGGCGGTCAGCGGGCGCGGGTTCCGCAGGCCCGTAGCGAGACTGTCCGCAATGGCGCGGCCAAGGGACTCAGTCTGCTCGGAGATGGAGGGCTTGCCGAACCGGCGACGCATCAGATGGTGCATGCGACCAGCATGGCACTCCTGGTCGTACGGGCACACTGATCACGTGACCACCACCAGCACCGGGCGTGACGGCCGGCCCCTCGTCACCACGGCCATGGCCGCCTACTCGCTCGGCATGAAGCCCGACAGCTTCCGCAGCTGGGCACGACGCCACGGCGTCAAGGCCGCCAACTACCAGCGCACCCCCGGCAGCACCGGCCAGGCCCCCGCCATGTGGGACCTCGCAGACCTCACCAGCGCCATACGCCCAGGCAAGGCCGCTTGACCACAGATCAATCGCCACGCATCATCAGTCATGGTGCACGTACTGCCTCATGAGCCCGGCCACAGAGCCGGGCTCCGGCATATCCGGGGGTGGCCATGACCGAGCCCACCCTCGCCGGCCCCGCCATCGCAGCCGACGCAATGCAGAGCGTGGCCGACAGACGACGCATGCAGCTCCAGCACCAGGTCCTCGAGGAAGAGGCCAACTGCTGGTGGTGCAGTGGCCCCGTAGACCAGACCCTCCCTGGCACCACCCACCCATGGGGTCCTGTCGTCACCCACATCCGCCCACTGTGGGCAGGTGGCGACTCACTAGCCAGGGACAACAGCCACCTGGCGCACCGCTCCTGCCATGCCTCCTACTGCCACCAGCTCAGAGCAGCAGCACAGCAGCAGTAGCCCCTACTGCCCTACTGCCTAGGTGCCCCATGCCACAGCTCAGTGCACAGGAGATCGAGCGGCGCACGAGGCAGGCTCGAAGCGGACGACCTTGGCGAAGAGTTCAAGCCCAGGTCTTTGCGGAGGAGACCCACTGCTGGTGGTGTCACAAGCTCGTCGACCAGTCCCTGCCCGGGAGGACCCACCCGTACGGCCGGACCGTCGACCACGTCGTCCCCCTCTGGCTCGGAGGCGAGCCCCTCGACCGATCCAACTGCCGGCTGGCCCACCGCAAGTGCAACACGGCCAGGAACAACCAGCTCCGCGGAGCGCAGCAGCCGCGCCCCAGCTTCTCAGTGGACGTCGCAAGCCTCTGAGCTGCGGAAACGTCGCGATCATGGCTGTGACCTGACCAAGATCGACTTTTTTGATCATGGGGTGGCCGACCCCGCCCCCACCTGACCCTCCCTCTCCCCCCGCGGAATTTCACAGGAGGGTGATGATCATGGAGGGGCCCGATTCGGGTTCTGATTTCCCGGCCGGCCTCGCGGATCGGGGATCGCGGCTCTGGCGGGAAGCAAATGAGGCTTGGCAGCTGACGCCTGCGCATCTCGTTTTGCTCGAAGAGGCTTGCCGTATCACTGACCGGCTCGATGTCCTCAACACCATCATCCTGCGGGGATCCGCGGACGTCAAGAGTAATGACGGTGAACTCCCCGATATTCAGGGTGTATTGGCGGAGACCCGGCAGCAACAGGGCGCTCTTCGGATGCTTATCGCCGAGATTCGCCAAGGCCAGACAGGGTTTGCGCCGGTCGTGCCGAGTTCGGAGCAGGAGGCGACGGGTGTCAGTGACCTCACCGCCCGCATCGCCAAGAAGAAAGCCCAGGGTTGAGCTCGGGCCGCCGGCCGAGTACACGCTCGGCCCGGAGGCCTGCGAGCTCGCCCGCCGCGCGGGACTGATCGCGGATCCGTGGCAGGCGGACAGTCTCGACCTGCTGATGTCGGTGCGGCCCGACGGCAAGTGGGCCTGCTTCGAGTTCGCCGAGTGGGTGCCCCGGCAGAACGGCAAGGGCGCCGTGCTGGAGATCCGGGCGCTCGCCGGGTTCCTGCTGCTGGGCGAAGAGCTGATCATGTGGTCGGCGCACGAGTACAAGACGGCGATCCGCGCCTTCCGGCGTATGCGGAAGCTGCTGAAGAAGCTCGGCAAGCAGGTCGGCAACAACGAGAACCTGCTCGAGGTCGACGGCATCCGCATCAAGATCTGCAACACCAATGGTGAGGAAGGCTTCGAGCGCCTCGACACCAATGCGGAGCTGAAGTTCATCGCCCGCAGCAAGGGATCGGGGCGCGGTTTCACCGGCCATCTGAACATCATCGACGAGGCCTTCGCGTACACGTGGGAGCAGAACGAGGCCCTCATGCCGACGATGCGGGCCGTCGAGAACCCGCAGATCGTCTACACGTCGACGCCGCCGCTGACCGGCGATACCGGCGACGTGATGTACGCGCTGCGCCAGCGCGCCGAGGCGGGCGGGGACGACTCGCTGGGCTACCGCGACTGGGGCCTGGACGGCGACCTCGACCATCTGGCCGACATCGACCTGGACGACCAGGCGCTGTGGGAGCGGACGAATCCGGCCTGGGGCACGCGCGTCACCCAGGAGGCGTCGGCGCGCGACCGGCGCGGTATGTCGGATCAGGGCTTCGCGCGGGAGATCCTCGGCATCTGGCCGAAGCGCGTCGAAGGTTCCACGGTCATCGACCCGGCCAAATGGGCGTCCATGCTTGAGGAGTTCTCGCAGCGTGACCGGGACGCCGGCCTGGCCCTGGGGCTCGACATCAGCCCGCTGCGGGACTCGGCGGCGATCTGCGTGTACGGGCTGCGGGCGGACGGCTGCGGGCACGTCCAGCTGGCCGACTACCGGCCCGGCACCAAGTGGGTTGTGCCGCGGCTGGTCGAGCTGCGCGGGGCTCTCGAGCCGCTCGCGATCGCCATGGGCAAGGGCACGTGGGCGTTCTTGAAGACGGCCCTCGACAAGGAGGGCTTCAAGCTTCCGGAGAATCCGGAGGAGCCGGAATCGGGCGACCTTGCCGTGACGGGCCCGGTCGACATGGCCGCAGCCGCGGGCATGGTCCTCGACGGTGTCCGCGAGCAGGCGTTCCGCGTCGTGCCAAACCGGCACCTCGACGTGGCGGTGGCCGGCGCGAAGACCAAGTCGTCCGGCGACACCATCGCGTGGACGCCCACCAAGTCCGACGTGGATATCACGCCGCTCGTTTCCATGAGCCTCGCCCGCTGGTCCTACATCAGCCGGTCCCATCTGCTCGAGGCCAAGTCCTATGACCTGCTCGACAGCATCTACTGACGCCTGGAGGGGAGTTATCCGTGCGCAACCCCTTCCGTAGCGTGCTGCGTCGTGGCGGCTCGGAGCAGCGGGCTCTGGATTCGACGACGGTGTCGTGGCCGGTCGAGCCGCTGGCCGCGCCGGCCGCCGTCAATGAGGACGGGGCGCTGCGGCTGGGACCGGTGCTTGCGGCCGGCCGACTGCTCGCGGCGACGATCTCCTCCGTGCCGTTGTGCGTGTACCGGCAGGTGGGCGGTCAGACGCAGCAGCTGCCGACGCCGTCGCTGTTCACTCAGCCGTGCGCGCAAGGCACGCTGCACGACTGGATCTTCCGGGCCGTCACCTCGCTGGCGTACCGAGGCAACGCCATCGGTGTGGTGACGGCCCGGGACTACCTGGAGTACCCGACCGCCATTGAGTGGCTGGACCCGGCGAACGTGCTGTGCGAGGACCGGGTGCAGCTCGCCCCGCTCGGGGAGCCGGGCTCGTTCACGAACCCGAAGTGGTTCTACCTCGGGGAGCCGCTGCCGTCCGAGGACGTGGTGCACGTCCCGTGGTTCCAGCTGCCGGGCCGTGTGTTCGGGCTGTCGCCGATCGGCGCGTACGCGGTGACGGTGAGCACGGGGCTGGCGGCGCAGAAGTTCTCCGACGACTGGTTCCGTGCCGGCGGTGTGCCACCGGGCCGGTTCCGGAACACGTCGCAGACCGTCCCGCAGGATGACGCGAACATCATCAAGCGGCGCTTGGTGCAGGCGATCCGGTCGCACGAGCCGATCGTGTACGGCAAGGACTGGGAGTACGACCCGTTCACGATCTCGCCGAACGAGGCGCAGTTCGTGCAGACGATGCGGCTGACGGCCTCGCAGATCGCGGCCATCTACGGCATCCCGCCCGAGATGATCGGCGGCGAGACCGGCGGGTCGATGTCGTACAGCTCGCCCGAGCAACGGCAGATCGAGCTCGTGCAGTTCTCGTTGCTGCCGTGGCTGTCGCTGCTGGAGTCCCACTTCAGCACGCTGCTGCCGCGGGGCCAGTTCGTGAAGTTCGACTCCGACGTGCTGATCCGCGCGGACCTTGCGACGCGCATCGAGGCGTACGAGAAGAAGCGGCTCATCGGCTGGGACAACATCGACGGCCTTCGCGCCCTGGAGAACGAGCCGCCGCTGCCGGACGGGGCCGGATCGGACTACACGCCGCTGCCGCTGGCCGCGGGCAAGCCGGTCGCCGTTCCGGCGATCCGGGAGCACGACGGCGGCGTGGACGACGCGCGGCTGCGCCTCATCACGAACCAGAAGGGTTAACACCATGGTTGACCGGCGCTCGCTCATCGACGCCCCCGAGCGGCGGTCCATCGCCGCGACCGACTTCGAGCTGCGGCAGGCGGGGGATTCCCTCATGCTCAGCGGCTACGCCTCCGTCTTCGACCACCCGTACGACGTCCTCGGCGGCGCACCGCGCGGCTGGACCGAGGTGGTCGACCGGCGGGCGTTCGACGTGACGCTGGCCAACAAGCCCGACGTGCACCTCCTTATCAACCACGAGGGCATGCCGCTCGCACGGACCAAGTCCGGCACCCTGCGCCTGGGAACGGACGCGCGCGGGCTGCTGGTGACCGCGGACCTCGACCGGCGTGACCCGGACGTGCAGCGCCTCGAGACGAAGATGGCCCGGGGCGACATGGACGAGATGTCGTTCGCGTTCCGCGTGAAGAACGACGCCTGGTCCGACGACGACTCCCAGCGCCGCCTCACCGAGGTGTCCCTGCACAAGGGTGACGTCAGCGTCGTCAACTTCGGCGCCAACCCCGCCACGTCCGCCGAGCTGAACATGCGCTCGGTCCTCGACTACCTCACCAGCGTGCACCCCGACGACGCGGCCGCCGAGCTGCGCGCGCTGGGACAGTCCGCGGCCGGCGACATGGTCCGCGCCGGCGAACGCCTCGCCGAGCTGCGCCGGCTGATGCCGGGCCGGGAGGCCCGCGCGCTGAGCCGCGCCGAGGCCTTCGCGGTCGTCGCCGGCGACCTGGAACTGTCGGAACGCGCCGACCAGGGCAACATCACCACGCCCAACGCGGCAGACCTGAACGCCGCGGCCCGCCAGTACGCGGCCTCCCGCGGCTGGGCGATGCCGAACGGCTCGTATCCGATACGGCCGGCGAACATGCACGGCGCCTCTGACCTGGAGGCCGCGCTGAGGGCAGTGGGCCGCGGCAGCGGATCGCACGACGCGATCCGCAAGCACATCGCCACCCGCGCCCGCGCGATCGGCCTGTCCGACCAGATCCCGTCCAACTGGAACCCGGACGGGAGCATCAGCGGCTGACCAGCCGCAGCACCCCCTAAAACCAACCGCGATCCGGCACGGACTCGCGGCGCTGTCGCACGCCTGGCACTGGCGCACGGCGGCTCATCACGGCCTGGCACTGGCCGCCGTCATGATCCCCACGCCAGACAGGAGACTCGTCATGGACGAGCGTCTCAAGCGGCTCATTGCTCGTCGCGAGCAGGCCGCGAAGGACCGCGAGCAGCTGCTCGCCCAGCGCAAGGCCATCGTCGACATCGCCGAGGAGGAGGCCCGCGAGGACCTCTCCCCGGAGGAGGACACCGAGTTCCGCGGCCTGACCGAGCAGGTCAAGACCAAGGACGAGGAGATCCGCGCGTTCGACGAGCGCATCACCGAGCTGTCGGAAGAGGCCGAGCGCGAGCAGCAGGTCACCGCCGGCGCGGCAGCGGTCCGCCGGGCGCAGGCCCGCGTGCAGTCCGTCACCGAGGGCCGCACCTACGACCAGCACAGCGGCCGTTCCTACATGCAGGACCTGATGCGGGTCCAGCTCAACATGGACGGCGACGGCACCGCGATCGAGCGGCTGCGCCGTCACGCCCAGGAGGTCGAGACCGACAAGGAGTACCGCGACCTCACCCGCACCGACGGTGCCGGCGGCTACTTCGTGCCGCCGCTGTGGCTCATGTCGCAGTACGTCGAGCTCGCCCGCGCGGGCCGCGCGTACGCGAACCTGTGCAACGGTGAGGCGCTGCCGCCGGGCACGGACAGCATCAACATCCCGAAGCTGGCCACCGGCACCGCGACCGGCATCCAGACCGCGGACAACGGCAGCGTGCAGGAGACCGACCTCACGGACACCTCCGTGACCGCCCCGGTGCGCACCATCGCCGGTCAGCAGGACGTCGCGATCCAGCTCCTGGACCAGTCGCCGATCAGCTTCGACCAGGTCATCTTCCGTGACCTGGTGGCGGACTACGCGACCAAGCTGGACCTGCAGGTCATCTCCGGCTCGGGCAGCTCCGGTCAGGTGACCGGTGTCCGCAACACGTCGAACATCGTCACCATCTCGGCGGGCACGGCCACCGTGTCTGCGATCTACAGCAAGATCGCGGACGCGGTGCAGCGGGTCCACACCTCCCGCTTCATGCCGCCGACCGTCATCGTGATGCACCCGCGCCGCTGGGCGTGGTTCCTCGCCGCGGTCGACTCGCAGGGCCGGCCCCTGGTGGTGCCGGACGCGGGCAACCCGATGAACGCGGTCGCCACCCTCGGCGCGGTCGGCTCGCAGCAGGTCGTCGGGCAGATGCACGGCCTGCCGGTCGTGACGGACCCGTCCATCCCGACCACGCTGGGCACGTCCACCACCGAGGACGTCATCCACGTGCTGCGCGCCTCGGACCTGCTGCTGTTCGAGTCGGGGATCCGTACGCGGGTGCTGCCGGACGTCGGCTCCGGCAACCTCACCGTCCGTCTCCAGGTGTACGGCTACCTGGCCTTCACGGCGGGCCGCTACCCGCAGTCCGTCGTCGAGATCGGCGGTGCGGGCCTGGTCGCACCGTCGTTCTGACAGGCCGAGCAGAAAAGGGCAGCCGTCATGCGCGTCATCGTGGCGGCTGCCGGAAGCCAGAAGAAGTGGGGCGGACACCTCGGCGTCCGCTCCCACTTCGCTCCCGTACGCAGCGTCCTGGAGGGCGACGAGCCCGCCGTGCCGCTGCTGGAGCGGACGCTGACGCAACTGGCCGCCTACACGAGCGATGTGTGGCTGACCGTGCCGGCCGACGAGCCCGGCCCGTACGAGGCGCTGGCCGCCGCGCACGGGGCGCGCACCCACCAGGCGGACGCGGCAGCCCGCAACGAGTTCGAGTCGTCCCGGCCGGTGTGGCGGCCGGACACCGTCAACGTGCTGCTGCTCGGGGACGTGTGGTTCACCGACCGTGCCCTGGACACGATCCTCACCGCGGCGGCCGTCACCAGCACTGATGACGACGGGTTCCGGTTCTTCGGCCGGGAGCACGCCTCAACCGTGACCGGCACGCCCTGGGGTGAGATCTTCGCGAACTCCTGGCGCGGCCGGAACAACGACCGCATGTCCGCGCTCACCGACGCCACACGCCGCGAGCAGGACGCGGGCCGGGCCGATCCGACGAAACACGGCTGGACGATCCTGCGCATGCTCCAGGGCACCCCGCTACGCCAGCACGAGGTCCGGCCGCCCTGGTGGGTCGAGATCGACGACGCCACCGACGACCTGGACTTCCCCGACGACTACCGCCGCCACCCTGCCACCCGCGGCCTGACCCCTGGAGGCACCGCGTGCGCGTGATCGGCCTGCTGTCCTGGTACGAGGAATCGCCCGCGTGGCTCGCCCAGTGCGTCGCCTCCGCAGCGAAGATCTGCGACCACCTGATCGCGGTCGACGGGCCGTACGCCCTGTTCCCCGGCGCCACCCGCAAGGCCGCCTCGGGCAGCGAGCAGGCGGACATCATCGCCCACACCGCGGCAGGTGCCGGAATGGGCTGCACCATCCACACGCCGCGGCAACCGTGGTGGGGCAACGAGGTCGACAAGCGGGACTTCATGTTCCGCCTCGGCATGACGTTCGCCGAGGCCGGTCGCGACTGGTTCCTGCGCATCGACGCCGACGAGACCCTTGTCGACGTCCCCGCAGACGTCCGTAAGCAGCTCGCCGACACCGATCTGGACGTCGCCGAGGTCCGGCTCTGCGAGCGAGGCGAACGCGATACGCAGACGCCGCTGCGGGTGCTGTTCAGGGCGCTGCCCGGCATCGGCATCCAGCAGGCCCACTACGTGGTCACCGCCCCGGGCGAGAACCGTGTCAAGGTCCTGGCCGGCAATCAGACCGTGCACCGCCTGGAGCCGGCCGAAGCTCTCTGGGACGTGCGGCTCGAGCACCAGACCAAACAGCGCACCGCCGAGCGCAAGGCGCTCAAGGCCGAGTACTACGCGATGCTTCCCGACATTGAGCAGGTGAAGGAACTATGAGGAATATCCACGCGGACTACAAGGCCGCCTACATCGCCGAATACCAGGGATACAAGACGGCCGGACGCGAGGAAGACGCGGCCGTCGTGGCTCAGATCCTGCGCGACAGCTACGGCCACGAGGTGGAGCCGGAGCAGGAGCGCGCCGACGCCGACCGGCCCGCGGAGAACACGGCGCAGCCGCCGGCACCGGCCAGGGGCACGGCAGCCGCCAAGAAGGCCCCGGCGAAGAAGGCCGCGGCCCCGGCCAAGCCGCAGACCGACAGCAAGTAGCCGCGCGGTACTCACGGATCGGAGGGCGACGTGTCGCTGCCTGCTGGCGTCACCGGTGTGACGGTGTCCTCCGACAAGCCGCTGTGCCTGCCCGACGGCACCCCCTACGAAGGATCGATCTTCTTCGACGGGCCGGACCTCGTCACCATCGCCGGGCAGGACGTCGTACTCGGCGGCTCCGCCGAAGCCGTCTTGGAGGACGGCGAGTACTCGATCATCCTGGCCCCGAACGACATCACAGGCATGTCGCCGACGGGCTGGGCGTACAAGGTGCGCGGCCAGTTCAGCAACGCACCCGGCTGGGTCCGCTACATCACCCTGTCGAAGAACGACACGTCGGTGTCCCTCGCCGAGGTCCTCGTGCCCGACCCGGACACCGGTGAGTTCACGGTCGTCGCCCCCGCGTCGACGTTCCTCGCCAAGGCGCAGAACCTGGCCGACGTGCCCGACAAGGCCGCGGCGCGCGAGCACCTGGAGCTCGGCGGGGCGGCGCTGCTCGACGTCGGCACCGACGAGGACACGGTCGCGGCCGGCGACGACCCGCGGTTCGGTGAGGTCAACGGGGTCACGGTGTCGGGTACGCCGGCGGCCGGACAGGTCCTGACCGCCACCGGCACCACTGCCGCGGAGTGGGCGGCCGCGTCCGGCAGCAGCCCCGAATGGGTCTTCGACATCACGGACCCGGCGTACGGGGCGGTCGGGGACGCGGTCGTCGTCAGCGACGGCGCGGTGACCGGCGGCGTGGCTACCCTGACCTGCGCCACCTCCGCTCCGTTCCACAGCGGCCTCGTCGGCAAGTCGGTCCTGATCCAGGGGGCCGGTGCGGACGGTGTGACCGCGTTCGCCACGACCTTCGCGAGCTTCAGCAGCAGCAGCGCGATGGGGCTGACGGACACGCCGCCGACCAGCATCACCGATGCCGTGGTCGTGTTCGGCACGAACAACTACGACGCCGTACGGGCCGCCACGCAGGCCGCCGAGGACTACCTCGCCGCCGGCCACGCCTACGCGCAGGTGTTCACCCCGCCCGGCGGGTACGTCATCGACGGGCCGCTGGACACCAGCAAGAGCGGCAACGGGCAAGTCCCCCTCGACGTCTACGCCACGACCGGCGTGAAGAAGATCCCGCACTTCAAGGGCGCCGGGTCCGGGGCAGGCGTACGGCACTGGGAGCAGCTCGTTCCGCAGATCGCCGGATCGTGCTGGATCAGCTTCGGGTTCTACGCCTCGACGTCGGCGCAGACCAGCGACCTGAACGCGAACGGCAACCCGGGCATCATCAGCGGCCCCAACGAGGGCAGCAGCAACGGGCTTGCGTACGGCGCGAGCGGCCGCTTCAGCAACATCATGCCGGTCCTCGAGGACATGGCCTTCCTCGTTCCGCACTGCCGCTTCGGCATCACCTGGGGCGCGGCGAACTTCTTCGGCTGCGCGAACGCCCACGTCCGCAACGTCAGCGTGTCCTCGCTGGGCGTGGTCCCCAGCGCGACCGACTACACGTCGCCGGGAGTGTTCGCGACAGGCCTGTCCATCGGCATCCTCATGCCGGCGCCCGGCAACAACGACCTGTCCATTGTGGACAACCTGTCGATCCAGGGCGGCTTCACCTACGGGATCTTCTTCAGCGAGCACACGCTCGTCACCCGGATCATGGTCCTGTACTGCTGGGCGGCCCTGTGCCTGGTGGGCACGTACGCCGGATCCAACGGTGCGGCGCATTCGATGCGGGTGCTGTCGGCGTCCGTTGAGTCGTGCACGCACGAGGTGTACATCGTGGGCGCCGGGTCAGGCGGCGTCGGCCCGATCGTCGACATCGAGTTGTCGACCGAGTCCAGCACCCCGAACATCGACGGCAACTCGGTCGGCGCGCTGATGGCCGCCGTCGGGCTGCTGCGGCTGACCGGCCTGTTCACCCCGGCCGGAGTCAGCACCGCCCACCCGACCGGCATCGAGGTCATCGACGGGCAGTCGCCGCGGGCGATCCGCCGCGTGAGCGCGGACTTCACGGCGCGGCCCATCGACCGGACCCTGCTGTGCGACACCACCTCGGCGGGCATCACCGGCACGCTGCCGGACGCCGACGTCAACCCGGTGCAGTACACGCTCCGCAACGTGGGCGTGAACACGCTCACCGTCGCCACGACGAGCTCGCAGCCGATCCACCTCGGCGACGGGACCAGCGCCACCAGCACGACGCTCGCCAACGGTGAAGCCCTCACCGTCGAGGCGGCCTACGACGGCACGACATGGGGCTGGTATGCGATCTGAGAGGCGGCCCGCGTGGCGATCGTGAACCTGACGGACGCGAAGAAGCAGCTCAACATCGACGTCTCCGACACGGACGACGACCTCGAGCTCCAGCTGTACATCGACGCGCTGCACGTGCCGATCGAGCGGGAGCTCGGCCGGATCGTCGAGCAGCGCACCTTCGTCGACGAGTTCGACCTCGCGTCCGGCACGACACAGGTCCTGCTGCGGTCGGTGCCGGTCGCCTCGCTGACGAGCATCGCCGCCGTGGACGGCTCGACCAGCTGGTCCGTCGACCCCGCAGTGATGCACCTGAACGGCGCCTCCGGCAGCGTCACCGTCCTGTCCGGCGCCCCGTTCACCGGTCTCGTCACCTTCACCTACGTGGCCGGGCCCGCGGTGGCGGCCGCCAACGAACGGCTCGCCGCGCTGATCATCCTTCAGCACCTGTGGGAGACGCAGCGCGGCCGCATGGGCGCGGTCCCGGGCGGCGGAGGCGAGTTCATGATGCCCGCCGGCTACCTGATCCCGAACCGGGCCGCCGAGCTGCTCGGCACCCAGCTTCCCGGGATCGCCTGATGACGAGGTCCTCGCGTGTTCCGGCGCTCATCGACAGCTTCCTCGAGCGCCTCCAGGCGGCCGACGGCCTTGCTGGTGTGCAGGTCGTCGACGGGCCCCTCGTCTCCGATTCCGCGAAGAGCGAGTGGGTGTTCGTCGGCTACGACGGAGACCCCGAGGGCGACTTCACGACCAGCCAGACCACCCAGCAGTGGGCGGGCCTGGGCGCGAAGGCGAAGAACGAGGACATCATCCTGACCGGAGCGGTCCTCGTGCGGCAGGGCTCGACGAAGGTCAAGCCGTGCCGAGACCGGACCTTCGCCATCTTCGCCGAGGTCGAGGCCGTCGTCCGCGCGGACCCGGCGCTCGGTCTGGGCACGCCGACCGTGTGCTCGGTGGCGGAACACACCTTCCACACCGAGCAGACCGCGACCGGCATTCAAGGCCGTCTGCCGTTCACTTTGACCTGCTCGACACGCATCTGACCCTGAGCCAAGGAGAGAGCCGATGGGCGCCGTACGCCTGCGCAACCTCGGGGAGGCCGTGCACCTGTACGCGCCCCCGTCCAGCCCCAACAGCCTGCCCGTCGAACAGGGGCAGGTCATCACCGTCGCCGGACCGCTCGAGGAGACCGACGACGCGTGGATCTGCGGTGAGGGCGACGCCCGCCGCGCATTCCCGAAGTCTCAGTGGGGTGTCGAGGACACGCCCGCGAAGACGTCCCGCAAGCCCGTGAAGGCCGCCGAGGGGGCCGTTGAGGAGAAGGGTGGCGAAGTCTGATGACGACTGGCAGCGGTCTCGACGCACAGCTGATGGTCGGCGAGGAGGTCACCTGGGGGACTGCGGTCACCCCGAACAAGACCTTCGAGTTCAACGACGAGTCCCTGAAGCTGGACCCCACGTTCCTCGAGCCGACCGGCCTGCGCGTCGGCACGAAGTACAAGCGCGCCAGCCGCGTGTCCATCTCCCGCCAGTCGGTGTCCGGTGACGTCACCCTGGAACACGCCACGAAGGGCATGGGCGTGCTGTGGAAGCACTGCCTGGCCTCGTCCGCGTCGGCGACGCAGATCGACACCACCACGGCATACGAGCAGATCCACGTCCCCGGCGACTTCCGCGGCAAGGGCCTCACCGTGCAGGTGGGCCGGCCGGAGCCGTCGACAGGCACCGTGCGGCCGTTCACGTACGCCGGGTGCAAGGTCGGCTCGTGGGAGCTGTCCGTCTCCGACAACGCCATCCCCACGCTGAAGGTGACGTTCGACGGCCGCAGCGAAGCGACCGCGACGGCGCTGGCCGCGGCCTCGTACCCGTCCGGGTCGAAGGTGTTCAGCTTCGCCAACGCCACGCTCACGCTGGGCGGCACCGTCGCCACGGCCACCGGGAAGACCAGCGTCAGCGGCGGCGTCGCCGTCGCGACGGTCGTCACCGAGGTCAGCGTGTCCGGGGCCGCGCCGATGGCCACCGACCGGTTCGGCATCGGCAACGCCGGCCTGAAGTCGGAGCAGCTGGAGAACGACACCCCGACCGTCACCGGCAGCCTTACCGCCGAGTTCAACAAGACGGAGCTGTACGACCACTTCACGGCCAACGACACGCTGCCGCTGGTCCTCACCCTCACCGGTGACGACATCGAGGGCGGCAACCTAGAGACCCTGGAGGTCATCCTCCCGGCGGTGAAGCTGAAGGCTGCAGCGCCGAACGTGGGCGGCCCCGACATCGTCTCCATGTCGACGGACTTCGAGGCCTACAGCGACGAGACCAACCCCGTCATCCAGGTCCGCATCGTCTCCTCCGACACGACTCTGTAGGGGTATCCGCACTGTGGCCGTAATCAAGGTGACCGTCGAAGGCACCGAGTACGAGTGGGACAGCGACCGGCTCCTGGTCGCCGAAGCCCGCGAGTTGAAGACCTACACGGGCTTCACGCCCCCCAGGTGGCTCGCTGCCCTCGACGAGAGCGACCCGGACGCCATCGCCGCCCTCATCTTCATGTCGAAGAAGCGGGCCGGGGAGACGCTGCGGTTCTCGGACCTCGACACGCTCGACTATGCCGACATCCAGCTGGACTTCGTCGAGCCCGAGCCGGACCCGGATGAGGCGGCTGCCGGCGGGGGAGCGGAGGCGGCGCCGGCCGCGGACCCTACGCCCGCGTCTGGCGGGGATGGGACGACCCCGACGCCCGCTACTGGCGCTACCTCGGATCCTTCGCCTACAACTTCAAGTACACCCCCGCCACCATCGGAGGCCTGACACTCGACGAGTTCGACGTGCTCGCCGAGGTGTGCGACGAGCTCGCCAAGGACCCGCCGCCTCCGGTCGACTAGGCGCTCGCGGCGGGTTCGGCGGCGGCCAGGCGCCCACCGCACAGCGGGCACGTCGCCGCCGCGGTGGCGCGGCGGCCGGCTGACCCGGACAGGGCGGCTGCCGTGATGAACGCGGCGATGGCGGCGAGGATGCTCAGCCACGCCGGGTGCACGGCGGCCGGCCACAGGATGAGCCGGCCGATCCCGCCGGCGTCCGGGTTGTAGGCGTGGATGGCGGCCACCACCGCGGCGATGACGGCGCCGAACTCGAGCAGGGCCACCCAGGCGAGGAACGAGGACCAGCCTCGCTTCTCGACGGGCTTGACGTGCTGCTCGCAGTGCCCGCAGTGCGAGTCTTCCGCTTTCGTGTCGCTGCTCATCTCAATCCCCCCTGAAGCACACACAGTTGGCGGGATGGTCCCACCGGCCCCAAATCCGGTCAACTCGATCAAGGGGGTGCGTATGGTTGCGGGCTTCGAGATGCGCACCGGCAAGGACCTCAAGCGGATCGGTGCCGAGCTGCGGAAGATGGACAACAAGCAGCTGAAGAAGGAGTTCGGCAGCGAGCTGCGGTCCGCGGCGAAGCCGATGGTGCCGGCGGTGCGGGCGGCGATCCGGCAGATCCCTTCCAGCCGCGGCTACTCGGCGGACGGGCTGCGCGGCCGCATGTCGAAGGCCGTGAAGCTCGAGGTGAAGCTCACCGGCAAGCAGGCCGGTGTCCGTATCCGCGTCGACGGCCGCAAGATGCCCACCCACGAGAAGGCCCTCCAGGCGTACATGGAGGGCCTGAAGAAGCCGTGGCGGCACCCCGTGTACGGCAACAAAGAGGTGTGGGTCAAGCAGGACCCGTCGCCCTACTTCTACAAGACGGTCCGGCCCCTCGGTACGCGCACCCGCGTGAACGTCAACAGGGCCATGGACCGCGTCGCCAAGAAGATCACCTGACCGTCTGACCGGCTCTGCCGCGTCCTGACCCCTCGAGGGGGAGGTGCCGCGGCATGTCCACCATGGCCACGCGCGTCCTGTACGACCTGGTCGCACGGGACAACGCGTCGAAGACGTTCGGCAAGGTCGGCGCTGCGGCCGACGGCATGGGGAAGAAGGGCGCGGCGGTCGGCGCGGCCATCAGCAAGGGCCTGAAGCTCGGCACGGCGGCGTTCGTGGGATTCGCCGCGGTCTCCGCGAAGAGCGCCACCAGCTTCCAGACGGAGATGACCCGCATCTCCACCCAGGCCGGCGGCTCCGCCAAGGACGTCAAGGTCCTCTCGGACCAGGTGCTGAAGCTGGGCGGGAAGGTCCAGCAGGGGCCGCAGAAGCTCGCCGACTCCCTGTACCACCTGAAGTCCGTCGGCATGGACAACGCGCAGGCGATGAAGGCCCTGCGGGAGGCGTCCGACCTGGCCGCGGTCGGTGGCGCCGACCTCGAGCAGACCACCAACGCGCTGGCGGGCGCGTGGCGGACCGGCATCAAGGGCGCCACCAGCTTCCACCAGGCCGTCAGCACGGTGAACGCCATCATCGGCGCCGGCAACATGAGCATGGAGCAGTTCAACGCCGCGATCGGCACCGGCATCCTGCCGTCCGCGAAGACGTTCGGGCTGAGCCTGCAGCAGGTCGGTGCGGCGCTCGCGCTGATGACGGACGAAGGCATCGACTCGGCGTCGGCCGCGACCCGGCTGCGCATGTCGTTCTCGCTGCTGGGCGCGCCGTCGGGTGCGGCGGAGAAGCAGCTGAAGAAGATCGGCCTGACCGGCCTGGACCTCGCGAACGCGATGCGCGGCCCGAACGGTCTGATCGGCGCGATCCAGCTGCTGAAGGACCACCTCGACGCGTCGGGCATGTCCGCGTCGGAGCAGTCGCAGTTGCTGTCCCGCGCGTTCGGCGGCGGCCGCTCCTCCAGCGGCATCCTCCTGATGATCAACAACCTGGATGTGCTGAAGAAGAAGCAGGACCAGGTCAACAACTCGACCGGCAAGTTCGACGACGCGGTCAAGATGCAGCGGCAGACCGCGGAGGCCGAGTGGAAGCGGCTCGTCACCGGCCTGGAGTCGCTGTCCGTGCGCTTCGGCACGGCGATCCTGCCGCCGATCACCGGCTTCGTCGGATTCCTCAACGACACCGCCATCCCGGGCGCGCTGAAGTTCGGCCGGGCGATGGCGTCGCTGATCCCCGTCGACCGCATCAAGTCGGCCGTCAGCGGCGTCCAGTCGACCATCGGCAGCTTCCTGTCCGGGCTGACCGGCAGCACCGGCATCGGCGGCTTCATCTCCGGTCTGACCGGCGCGAAGACGAAGAAGCCGAAGAACCCGATCGACAAGTTCCCCACCACGGTCCTCGGCCCGGGGACGGGAGCCCCGCACCTCGGCTCGTTCCAGACGTCGTCGACGAAGGGGCCCGGGAAGGCGCTGGCCGCCGCGCCGCACTTCGGTGTCGGGCAGGTCGCGCCGACGACCGGCGTGCAGGGCAAGCCGCTCGCGCCCCAGCCGCACGGTGGGTCCGGGCTGGCCGCGCCGCTCATCAAGCCGAAGACGGCCCCGCCCAAGTCCGCGGCGCAGCAGCTCGGTGAGACCGTCCGCAAGGCCGTCTCCGGGGGCATCGAGGGCGTCGACTGGGGCAAGCTCGGCGCGGGCCTCGGCAAGGGCCTCGTCACGGCGATCGGCTGGGTCGGCAAGCACACCGCGGACCTGACGAAGAAACTCGCCGGCGTCATCGGGAAAATTGACTTCGTGCAGGTCGGCAAGGCGTTCGGTGCCTCCGCCATCCCGCTCGCCATCGGCTTCATCACGAATTTGTTCGAGCCGCTGTTCAGCCTGGACTTCTGGAAGAAGCACTGGCTGGACACGATCATCGCGGTCATCAGCGTGATCCCCATCGGACGGCTCGCCAGCGGCCTCGGGAAGATCTTCGAGCACATCCCCTTCCTGAAGATCTTCAAGCCGCTGCTGGACGGCATCGGCAAGCTCGGCGGCTACATCGAGAAGGGCCTGGGGAAGGTCTTCGGGCCGGTCGGGCGCGGCATCAAGGACGGCTTCACGAAGGCGCTGCCGGAGGCCGGCGGGTTCATCGCCGACCTCGCCGAGCGGTTCGTGTTCAAGCCGGCCCGCAGTCTCGCCACCACCGCCAAGCTGATCCCGAAGGCGATCGGGTCCGGCATCGAGAGCGGCGTCTCGTTCATCACCGAGAAGGCCATCAACGTCGGCAAGGCCATCCTCAGGCCCTTCGCGGACGCGGGCAGCTGGCTGCTGGGCAAGGGCAAGTCCGTCGTGTCCGGCCTGAAGAACGGTGTCGTCAACGGGGCGAAGGCGATCGGCTCCTGGGTGAGCACGCACGTCAACCAGCCCGTCATCAACGCCTTCAAGACGGCCGGGTCGTGGCTGCTGGGCAAGGGCAAGTCCGTCGTGTCCGGCCTGAAGAACGGCGTCGTCAACGGGGCGAAGGCGATCGGCGGCTGGATCACCTCGCACGTCATCCTGCCGGTCACGGAACGGTTCGTGTCGTCCGCGTCGTGGCTGGTCACGCGCGGTAAGTCGCTGGTGTCCGGGTTCAAGAACGGCATCGTGTCGATCGCGAAGAGCATCGGCTCGTGGGTCACCAGCCACGTCAACCGGCCCGTCATCGGCGTGTTCAAGACGGCCGGGTCGTGGCTGAAGAGCGCGGGCGGCCACCTGCTGTCGGGCCTGAAGAGCGGAATCGTCAGCGGCGTCAAGGGCATCGGCTCCTGGCTCAAGAAGTACCTGATCGATCCGATCGTCGGAGCCGTCAAACGCTTCTTCGGTATCCGCTCGCCCTCGACGGTGTTCGCCGGGATCGGCGGTCACCTCGTGTCCGGCCTGATGAAGGGCATGGCGAAGACCTCGCCCACGGCCATCGCCAAGAAAGTTTTCGGCAGCCTTCCCAAGGCGCTCGGCGCGATCGCGAAGAAGGGCCTGGTCTCCCTCACCGACCTGCCGTCGAAGGCCCTCAAGGCGCTCGGCGGCCTCGGCGGGGACTTCCTCGGCCTGCTCGGCCTGGGCGGCGGCGGGGGCGGCTCCTCCGCGAACCAGAAGATCGGGCAGGTCCTCGCCGCGGCCCGCGGCTGGTCCGGCCCGCAGTGGGCCGCCCTGAGGAACTTGTGGAACGGCGAGTCCGGCTGGAACGAGCGCGCACTCAACAAGAGCAGCGGCGCGTACGGCATCCCGCAGTCGCTGCCCGCGAGCAAGATGGCCTCCGCCGGATCGAACTGGCGCACCAGCGCAGCCACCCAGATCAAGTGGGGCCTGTCCTACATCGCCTCCCGCTACGGCAATCCGCTCAACGCCTACTCGGCGTGGCTGTCCCGCTCCCCGCACTGGTACGCCAAGGGCACCCGCGGCGCCGCCAAGGGCCTCGCCTGGGTGGGCGAGAAGGGCGCCGAGCTCGTCAACTTCTCTGGCGGCGAGGACGTCCTCAACCACGACGACTCGATGGCGTTCGCCCGCACTCACGGCATCCGCCTGCCCGGCTACGCCTCCGGCACCATCTCCAATGCCGCGGACCGGGTCAGCCGCGACAAGCGCCGGGTGCAGGACGCCAAGGACGCCGTCTCCCGCGCCCGGCGGCGCAGGAAGGGCGAGGCCGCCGCGGAGAAGAAGCTCCAGGCCGCCGAGAAGGAACTGAAGGCCGCGGAGATCGCGCTCAGCAACGCCAAGCGCAGCGCGAAGACGTCCATCTCCAACTCGATCGCGACCGGCCTGCAAAAGAGCCTCGCCACGGGCACATCGTCGGCGATCACCTCGGCGGTCAAGTCGCTGGCGACGAAGCTGCTCAACGCCGGCTACTCCGGCACCGCCAAGACCGTCCAGAAGCAGGGCGGGCAGCTGGCGTCGCTGTCGACGAAGCGCGCCTCGATCGCCTCGCAGATCTCGGCCGCCAACAGCTACGCCAGCGATCAGGCGTCGAACATCAAGGACTTCTTGTCCTTCAGCGGCACGTCGGCGACGTCGATCGGCTCGCTGATCTCGCAGATCTCATCGCAGCAGAAGACCGCCTCCGGGTTCGCGTCGCTGACCAAGCAGCTCAAGTCCCGGGGCGCGTCGAAGGACCTCCTCGCGCAGCTGGCGGCGTCCGGGCCGGGCAGTCAGCTCGCGACGCTGCTGGGCGGGTCCGGTGTCACCAACGCCGACATCCAGAAGCTGAACGCGCTGACCAAGTCCGGCAACAGCCTCGCCACGTCCTTCGGCAAGACGATGGCCGACACCATGTACGACAGCGGCGCCCAGGCCGCGAAGGGATTCCTGACCGGGCTGACCAGCCAGGAGAAGGACCTCGACAAGGCCATGGCGAAGCTGGCCGCTTCGCTGGTCAAGGGCGTCAAGAAGAAGCTGAAGATCAAGAGCCCGTCGCAGGTGTTCCGCGACGAGATCGGTAAGCAGATCGCCCTCGGCATGGTGCAGGGCATGGACCAGCACCGCCCGCACGTCGCCGCCGCGGCCCGCCGCCTCGCCGACACCGCGTACGGGTCGGCCAGCGGCCCCAAGACGGCCGACGCCATGTTCGAACGGTTCGCGCGCGCCATGGCCGGCACCGGAACCGAAGTCCACGTCCACTTCGACGACCCCGCGCTGAGGGACCTCGTCCGCGCCGAGGCCAGGCCCGTGGTCAAGACGGCCCTCGCCAAGTTCGCGCACGACCAGAAGGTGGGGAACCGGTAGTGGGCATTTCCTACATCGCCTCCGGATCCCTCGCGCAGGGCACCGACACCATCACGCCTGCCTACCCGGCGGGTGTGGTGGCCGGACAGCTCGGCGTCCTCCAGGTCGTCTCCGCTCACCCGGACGAGGCGACGCCGTCGACGCCGAACGGCTGGACACGCGTCGGCACGTTCTCCGGCGGGGGCGGCACGTTCGGGCTGAACACCGGGGCTCGCAGGCTGACATGGTTCGTGCGCGAACTGGGCGGCTCGGACGCACAGCCGACGGTGAGCATCCCGTCGGCGACAGGGTCGGCCATCGGCGGGCGTATCTCCGTCCTGTCCCGCAGCACCGGGGTGGGCTGGCTGTGGTCTGCCTCCTTCGGCGAGGACACGTCCTCCGGTACCGGGTTCTCGGCCGCCTGCTCCAGCACGGTGACCTTCCGGCCGGGTGACTTCTGCCTGCTGGGCTACGGATGGAACACGCAGACGGCGTCCACCAGTGCGCGGGCCGCGGCCGCGTCGGGTATCACGTTCAACACGGCCACCTCGCACCTAGGCGACGCCATCACCTCCGGTGACGGGGCCAGGCTGACGATGGCGGAATCGTCGGTCACCTCCGGAACAGCTGCGGCGACACCGACGGTGACGGCCACACTGACCGCGGCGGCCACCGGCGTCGGCGGCGTGCTCAGGCTGCGGGAGGACGTCCCCAAGGGCGTCATCACCGCGACGCCGCAAACAGTGTTCCCGCCCCGCAATATCGTCTCCGTCACCGAGATGCTCGCCGGTGACGTCGTCTCCGCGACCCTCTACCGGGAGACCGACGCAGCCGGCCTCGTCGAGCTGCGCGCCTCCTCCGCCGTGGACGTCACCGGCGAGGACGCCCTCGTACGCGTCGACGGCGAGCAGCCGTTCGGTGTCGAAGTCGCCTACGCGGCACGGCTCGTCGACAGCCTCGGCGACGAGTCCCTCATCTTCTCCGGGCCGATCACGTCCACCGTCGACTCCGATGTCATCTCCGATGCCGTCCGCGGCGTCGGCTCCATCGCCTTCATCGAG
Source organism: Actinomycetota bacterium (assembly GCA_048498315.1). GTDB lineage: Bacteria > Actinomycetota > Actinomycetes > Streptosporangiales > Streptosporangiaceae > Actinoallomurus. Next base: position 11,376 of record JBEHYF010000013.1, on the reverse strand, counting down.
GACTGGCCCGACTTCAAGCGCACCCGGGACGCGACCACCATGAACGTCGGCGGCCGCTACGTCACCGTCGGCCGGCCCCGCTCCAAAGCCCAGTCCACGATCACCGTGTCCGTCGACACGAACGCCGACCGCGACGCCCTCGACCAAGTCCTGAACGGGCTGACCGAGGGCGTACTGCTGATCCGCAAGCAGGTCACCAACAGCCGCGTCGACGGCTACATGGCGCTCATCGACGACGACGAAAAGCCCGACTGGCAGACCGAGCACACCGAATGGGACCTGAACGTCGCCGAGTCCGAGGCGTGGCCGGACTCCCTCGAGGCCGCGGGCTTCACCCTCGCCGACCTCGCCGACAACTTCACCACGCTCCAGGACCTCGCCGACTTCTTCGCCGGCGGCACCCTCCTGGACGTCGCCCTCTACGACTTCGGCGGCTGACATGCTCGAGATGTCGGACCAGGCCCTCGCCGTCGTCCAGCGCAGCTTCACCATGGTCGTCCGCGCCGAATCGTGGCGCTCCGGTGAACTCCTCGCCGACAACATCCCCGTGTCCGACGGCAGCGAGGAAGCCGACCGCTCCGTGAACGTGCCGGAGACGGTGACGCTGAACATCCCGCGCCGCGACCGCGGCTTCAACTGGGATCCCGGATCCGACCCGGACCATCCGCTCGCCGCGTACGGGCAGCAACTGCGGATCTCCTACGGCGTCGACCTCGGCAACGGCGACTTCGAGTGGATCGACCGCGGCTGGTTCCTGATCACCGACAGTTCAGCGGACGGCGACACCGTGTCCGTCACCTGCCACGGCCTGCTCACCCTCATCGATGAGGCCAAGTTCGTCAGCCCCTTCCAGCCGAAGGCGACGGACACGCTGGCGTCCACGACGCGCGCCCTGGTCGAGCCCGCCCTCACGGTCGTCTTCGACGGGACCCTCGTGGACCGGCCGGTCACGGCCGGCATGCAGTGGGACTCCGACCGGATGCAGGCCCTCAACGACGTCCTCGACGCGTGGGCCGCCGAATCGAGGGTCACGGTCGACGGCTACCTGCTCGTCGAACCCGTCGTCGACGTCGGCACCCCGGTCCTCGCCCTGACCGACGGCCAGGGCGGCACCGTCATGCGCTGGCAGGGCAGCACGACCCGGGACGGCGCCTTCAACGTCGTCGTCAGCCAGGGCGAGGACGCCGACGGCAACCAGATCATCGGCACCGCCTACGACCTCAGCTCACCCTTCCGGTTCGGCGGCCCCTTCAACCCGCTTCCCGTTCCCTACTTCAACCAGTCGGACCTGCTGACCACGGTCGACCAGTGCCGCAAGAACGCGGCCGCCACCCTCATCCAGAAACGGCGCTCCGCCGACCGGAAACTGGAGGTCACGATGGTGCCGCACCCCGGCATCCAGTTCGGCGACACCATCACCGCCACCAGCGACGACCTCGACGGCGTGGCCTGCACCGTCGAGGCGTACACGCTGCCGTACTCGCCGGGCCAGATGACCACCACGATCCGGGTGCCGTTCTCGTGAGCAAGGCGGGCGGTCTGCGGGTCACCACCTCCAAGCTCGGCAGCATCGTCGCCATCGCCGCGAGCGCCGCCGCCGGCGGCGACGCCGTCCTGGCGGACGTGTCCGGAATCCGCATCACCGCGCGCGTCGCCGCCGGCCTCACCGTGGCCCTGGGCAACAAGCTGCTGATCTCCCGCGTCGGCTCCGTGTACTACGTGCACGCCGTCGTCCCGGGCGCTCCCGCCGTCGACCCCACCCCGCCGGCCCAGGACGACAGCGTGATCGCGCCGGACACGGGAGACATCCCGCCGGACCCCAAGCCCACCGTGACCACCGGCACCCTGGTCTGCTCGCCCATCACGACGTCGACGTGGCGCGACGGCAAGTGGCGCACCGACATCGGCTCGTCGACGAACGCGGACACCTTCCAGGGCCGGTACTTCGGCTCCAGCTCCGGCCGCAACAGCGGCTTCGCCTTCTACGGCAGCAAGCCGCACAGCATCTCGGGCGCCACGGTCACCAGGGCCACGCTGAAGCTGCGCAGGCTCAGCGCCGGTGACTTCGCCGCGCGCACGCCGACGCTGCGGCTCGTCACCCAGTCCACCCGGCCGGGCGGCTTCCCGACGCTGAACGAGACAGCGTCCGGTCCGGCCCTCGCCGTGAACGCGTCCACCTCCTCGTTCGCGATCCCCAACAGCTGGGCGCAGGCCATGGTCGACGGCAGCCGCGGCGGCCTCGCCATCAGCGTCAGCTCGGACAACCCGTACATCCGCCTCGCCGGCAAGGCCTCCTGGTCCGCCGCGTGGACTCTGACCATCTCCTGGAGGCGCAGCTCGTGAGCCAGCAGACCAGCAAGGGAATCGAATACCCGGAGTCGGGCGACAACGTCCGGCTGTGGGAATGGTTCGCGGCCCTCGCCTCCAGCGCGGACGGCGTCATCCCCGGCTCCGTAGACGAGCAGGTCTTCGAATCGTCCGGCACCTGGGAGAAGCCCGACGGGGCGCTGTGGGTCGAGGTGCAGGTACAGGGCGGCGGGGGAGGCGCAGGCGGCGCGGCAGGAACCTCCGGATCCGGCTCCGGCAGCTGCGGCTCCGGAGGAGGGGGCGGCGAGTACGCGCGCGGCACGTTCGCAGCCGCCGCGCTGTCGGCGACCGTGGCCGTCACCGTCGGAGCGGGCGGCAGCCCCGGCGCAGCCGGCGGCGGCAACGGAGGCACCGGGGGAACGTCGTCGTTCGGCAGCCTCATCACCGCCGTCGGTGGCGGCGGCGGCACCGGCGACAACAGCCAGCGCACAGGCGACAACTCGCTCGGCGGCGCGGACGGCGGCACCGGCGGCACCGGCGGCACCTTCCGGGTGCCCGGCGGAGGCGGCGGCGCCGGCGTCGTCACCGGCGGCTACCCGATCAAGTGCAACAACGGCGGCGGCTCCTTCTTCAACTCCGGCGCCCGGCCCACCGGTGTGGCGGCCGGCTCGTCGGCCGGCTTCTCCGGCGGCAAGTACGGCGGCGGAGCGTCCGGGGCATCCAACGGCCCGACCGGCGGCGCCGCCATCAACGGCGGCACGGGCGGCCCCGGCGTGGTCATCGTCCGCACCTACCAGGCCTGAAGGGGCACATCATGACGGTCTTCATCTCCGCGGCGGCACGGAGCGCGGCCGCCGACGCGGTCGCCGCCCTCGTCGACGGCGGCGCGGCGGCGGGCACGCTGCAGATCCGCTCCGGCACGCAGCCGGCCGGGCCCGATTCGACGGCCACCGGCACCCTGCTCGCCGAGCTCACCCTGCACGATGCCGCATTCGGGGCGGCCGCGGCCGGTGTCGCCACGCTGGCCGGTACGCCGCTGACCGTGACCGCGGTCGCCTCGGGCACTGCCACCTGGTTCCGCGTCCTCGACTCCGACGGCGTGGCCGTGTTCGACGGAAGCGTAGGCGTCTCCGGCGCAGACCTCCTCGTCAACACGGTCACGGTCAGCACAGGGCTGGACGTCGAGATCAGCGACGGCACGATGACCATGCCCGCCTCCGGGTGACGCGCCGTGCCGAAGCTCTCCACGATCTACGACGCGTTCGACGGGGATGGCCCCAACACCGGCCTGTGGAACGACAGTGCGGGCGTCACCCAGGTCTCGGGCGACGGCTACGCCACCGTCCCGCCTAGCGGCACCTACTCCAACTTCCTCGGCTTCACGCCGCCCTCGCGGGACTTCACCGAGGACGCCTTCCAGTGGGAGTGGACGTTCCCCTCGGCGGGGGCGAGCGGATCGGAGCAGTACTGCTCCATCGGTGACGGCACCACCGGCGAGAAGGTCGATTACGGCCGCTGGTCCGGGGGTCTGGGCTACTTCCTCGGCGCCACCAGCGAGTTCGCCGGTTTCGACGACACCAGCTGCCGGTTCATGCGCATCAGGACGACCAGCAGCCAGATGTTCTTCGAGACAAGCCCCGACGGTGTGACCTGGGTCAACCCGTTCACCACCGGCGTGCAGGCCCTGCCCGCCTGGGACCTGTCCAGCGTGCAGGTCCACTTCATCAACGGGTTCTTCTCCGGCTCCGGCGGCGGCGACATGCGCGTCCAGAGCGTCGGCGTCGCATCCACCACCATCTCGGGCAGCCTCGCCGGGCAGTACGGCGGCATCGCTACCGACCTCGAGGCATCCCTGTCCTCGCCCGGCCAGGTCTCCGGAGACCTCGGGCCGGCCCGGCTGTCCGCGGCCGGACGCCTCGTCAGCCGCACCACCCTGGCCGGCGTCTTCGGCGGGATCAGCTTCGACGCCGCGGGCTCGTTCGAGTCGAGCGCCGAGGACGTCACCGTGTCCGCCGGACCCCCGCGCGTCGCCAGCCTCGGCGCCGGCGCCCCCGTCCTCAGCCCGGGTGCGGCGGGCCCCGTCGTCGAGAGGAACGCCTGAGCATGGCTGCCGAGATCTACCACACGGCCACCGAGTACGTGAGCCACGCGCTCACCTTCACCCGCGGCGGCCCCACCCAGGTCACCTCGGTCGGCGTGCACTACGCCACCGACCCGGACACCGTCCCGGCCGTCGCCGACTTCACGCCCGCCCAGCTCATCGACGGCGTCACCAACCCCACCGACCCGCTCGCCCAGGCCGGTGTCGTCGACGTCGTCGCCCTCATCGGCCCGGAGGTCGGCGCCGACCTGGCGCTCACCGCCGGCACCTACACCTGCTGGGTCCTCATCGAGACCCAGGCCGTCGGCGACCTGCCCGGCGAGCAGATCATCCGCAAGACCCCCGACACCCTCGTCGTCCTGTAGGAGGCCCACATGCCCATCACGTTCCGCGGCGGCCGACTGCCCGACGATCCCGGGCAGCCGCACCTCAGGCTGTCGCGCCTCATCACCTCCGAGCTGCCCGCGCCGCCACCGTCCGCGGACTGGCTCACACCGGTCCCGGCCGGCGCCTGGGGCATGCTCGGAAACGACATCGTCGGCGACTGCACCATCGCCGGCATCGCGCACAAGCGGATCGGCGACGCCTACGTCAACCAGGGCACACGCCTCGACATCTCGACGGCCGACTGCCTGAAGTACTACGGCCACTTCGGCTACCGGCTCGGCGACGAGAGCACCGACCGGGGCGCCGTCTGCCAGGACGTGCTCGCCTACTGGCACCGGCACGGCTTCCTCGGCGAGAAGAACCTCGCCTACGCCCGCGTGAACATCGACGACCACGACGAGATCAGGCAGGCGATCGCCCTGTTCGGCCAGATCTACGTCGGCGTCACCATCACCCAGGCCGCCCAGGACCAGTTCAACGGCGACGAGGTCTGGGACGTCGTCCGCCGCTCCCCGAACCTCGGCGGCCACTGCATCACCCTCGGCGCCTACGACGAGCACGGCCTGGACGCCGTCACCTGGGGGCGCGTCCAGCGGCTGACCTGGCGCTGGTGGGACGTCTACGGCGACGAAGCCTGGGTCGTGTTCAACCCGGGCGACTTCGTCGACCCGAAGACCGGCCGCGACCGCGCAGGCCTCGACACCGAGGCCCTGCACGGCGACTACAACGCCCTCACCGGCCGCTCCCTCGCCCGCCGCGAGCGCGCGTGATGGCCCGCCACGACCCGACCGAGCTCGCCAAGGCGGCGTACGCCGCGTACGGCGGCGCGACCGGCGGCAAGAACCACCGCGGCGAGCCCATGCCCATGTGGGACAAGCTCGGCGCCACCATCCAGACCGCGTGGGAGGTCGCTGCGGAGGCGGTCGCCCGCGAGGTCCTCGGCCTGAACAAGCCCGGGAGGTGACCAGGTGAGCGTTCAGGGCATCGACGTCGCCTCGTACCAGACGGCAACATTCGACACCGACGGCCTCGACTTCGTTTTCATCAAGGCGACCGAGGGCACGTCGTACGTCAACCCGAAGCAGGAAGAGCAGGCCGCGCACGGGCGCGCCGCGGGCCTCGTCGTCGGCTTCTACGGCTTCCTGCACCCCGGCAACGTCCAGGCGCAAGCGCAGTACTTCGTCGAGAAGTGCGCGAGCCAGCCGGGCGACGTCCTCGCCTGCGACTGGGAGCCCACCAGCACGGGCACCGCCTCGAACGCCGACAAGGACGCCTTCATCAAGGCCGTCAAGGCGCTGCGCCCGGACCATCGCGTGCTCCTCTACTGCGACCTGGAGCGGTGGAAGAACGTCGACAAGACGTCGTACGCGGGCGACGGACTGTGGATCGCCGACCCCAACCACTCCGCAGGCCACCCGTCGATCAAGGCGCCATGGCTGTTCCACCAGTACGGCATCCGAGGCACGGACCGCGACCTCGGCAACTTCACCAGCCGTGCCGCGCTCGCCGCGTGGGCGGCCGGCAGCAAGGAGGACGACATGCCGCTGACCAAGGCGGACGTCAAGACGCTGGCCACGACGGACGACGTCTTCAAGGCGCCGGCCGACGCAGCCGACTACCCCACCAACAAGTACTGGACCCTGGCGACGCACGTCGAGGACCAGACGCAGCGCATTCGGGCCACGCAGAAGACCGTCAACGCCATGGCGGCGACGATCCAGACCCTCGCCGGGATGGTCGGCTCCGGCGTGGACACGGCGGCCGTGGTCGCGGCCGTGCAGAGCGCCATCGCGGAAGCCGTGGTGCACGTCGACGTCGACGTGACCGGCCCGAAGACGCAGGAGGGCTGACCCATGCAGCTGTCGAAGTACTGGAAGGCCGTCGTCGCGGCAGTGGTGGCCGCGGCCGGCACGCTGGGCACCGCGGCAGAGGACGGGAAGATCACCGGCGCTGAGGGTGTTGCCATTGGTGCGACGGCGCTCGCCGCGCTCGTGGCCACCTGGCGCGTGCCGAACAAGGAGCCGAAGGATTCGGCATGACGGCGGCCCCGGACCCGACGACGAACGTCGCTGTTGAGCTTGCTCAGCTACGAGGGGAGATCAACACGGGTCTGGAGGCAATCAAGGGCACCCTCGGCATCCTCGTCGAGCGCACCTCGCGCACCGACGCCGACGTCCGCCAGCTCCGCACCGACATGGAAACCGAACTCCAGAAGCTCCGCGACGACGAACTGAGGACGCTGAAGGCGGAGGTCGAGGCCCTGAAGCAGGGCCGCTGGCCGCTCACGCAGATCGGCGCCCTGACGGCCGTGGCTGCTGTGGTGGCCGCGATCATCGCCCTGTTCCTCCACTGATCCGCGACGGCCCTCTACTGATCCCGACAGACGTCTACAGACCCCCGCCGCCATCCGCGGCGGGGGTCTTTCGGCATGCCCGGAGCAGACACGTCCATTGGTCACTTGCGTACAAATTCGAACACGCGCTCTAATCCGGATATGGCCAATCACAGGGTGGACTACCTCACCTGCACCCAGGAGCGCATCCTGCGCATCATCCGCGAGTCCATCACCGACCGCGGTGAAGCGCCGACGGTGAAGGAGCTCGGCGACGAGCTGGGCATGCGCAGCACAGCCTCCGTGCACTGGCATCTCGGCCGCATCGAGGCCCTCGGCTACATCGCCCGCGAGCGCCGTACGGCGCGGGGGATCCGTCTTACCTGAGCGGGCCGTCTCACGCGGGCCGGCGGCCGGTCGCGAGAAGGTGCGAGCTCGCCGCGAGGAGCTCCGGATACGGTTCGGCCATGCGGGCCGCGGTCAGCGCGGACTCGAAGAGGGGCGTGCCGGAGAAGTCGCTGCCCGTGTTCCGCTCGGCGGCCGCGAGCATGGACCAGGCCGGGCCTTCGATGCCGAGGACATCGGCGTCGTCGAAGCCGGCCGCGGCCACCTCGTCGCGCAGCTGCTGGCCGCTGTGGAAGTAGGCGGCGGTGAAGGCCTTCTTCCCGTCGTGGATCTGCGAGGCCAGGATGCCTTCGATGCTGCGCTGCAGCGCCTCCTTGTGCAGGTGGGCGAAGGCGGCGTGCTCGAACAGGCTGGAGTAGCGGTTGATGCCTGCGGCGGCCAGGACGCCGCCCGGCTTGAGGACACGGTAGGCCTCCGCCAGGGCCTGCTCCCGGTCGGTGCGCTCGAGCAGGTGGTACAGCGGCCCCAGGAGCAGGACCACGTCGAAGGAGGCGTCGGCGGCAGTGAGCCGGCGCGCGTCGCCGAGCTCGGCGGTTGCGCCGGTCTGCTTGGCCTGATCGATGTGCCGGGGGATCGGGTCGACGACGTGCACGCTGTAGCCGTCGGCGGTGAGCCACCGGGCGTGGGCGCCGGGTCCTCCGCCGACGTCGAGGATCCGTGCGGGCGCCGGCGGGAGGTGGCGTCGCAGCAGTTCTTGGGTGCGTACCATCTCCAGGCGGCCGTCGGCCGTTGTCGACAGCCGGTCGCCCTCGTCGATGGTCTCGGAGTAGAACTTCACGATCTCCGGCGCTAGCTCAGGACTCGTCATGCGAGGCATTCTGGGGGCTCACCGGTGGACCAGTCCAGTGATCGGAACCATGCCCATGCCCCTGCTGAAGTACGAGCAGATCGCAGACGACCTGCGTACGCGGATCGCCAACGGCGAGTTCGGCCCTGGTGAACTGCTGCCGTCCGGTCGCGACCTTGCCGAGCAGTGGCACGTGTCCAGGGCGACGGTCGTCAAGGCCTACGACGTGCTGCGCAACGATGGCCTGGTCGTGGCACGCCAGGGCGCCGGGTTCACCGTCGTCGAGACCCCGATCGCGCGCCCGGCAGGCGGCCGGCGCGCGGACGCCCCGCGCGTGTCCGGCGCCGCGCCCTTCAGGCGGCTGGGCACACCTGACCGGGTGGTGCCTGAGCAGGAGGTCGGCGACCTGCTCGGCCTGAAGGCCGGTGAGACCGCGCTGCGCCGGGTTCGGCTGGTCCTGCTGGATGACGGGACACCGGCGACGCTGGTGACCGCCTGGTTCCCTCCGGGCATCGCGGACGCCGCGCCGCGGCTGTCGATGACCGGCCCGATCGCCGAGGGGACGACGCACTACGTGCGGCGGCAAACCGGTCGTTCGCCCTTCGAGGGTGTCGACGTCAAGACGGTGCGCCTGGCTACCTCCGATGAGGCCGAGCTGCTCGGCGTCGAGCAGCCGGTAGCGGTCGCGGTTGTGGTCCATGTGGCGTACGACCAGGAGCGACGGCCCCTGGTGTGCGAGGTGGGCGTCACGGCTTCCCACGTCTTCGAGGAGACCGAGCGCTACCCGATGAGGTAACGAGGCACACGAATAGCTTGACTGGACCGGTCCACCGGTCCAGTCTCTTTCGTGTGCCGCGCTGGCACCCCGTGAACAGGGGCGCACTGTGCGTGGCTCCAGGCATCACGAAGCCCGGCGACCGCTGACACGGCCCCGGGCGTGGCCAACGCTGCTGAGGAGCGCCGACATGGCAACAAATACCACGCACCCGCCGAGCGCGGCAGAGCGCGAAACGCCGCCGCCGGACATCGCCACGATGCGCGAGACCGTGCAGCAGTTGCTCGGCCCCGACGACGGCCCGGACGTCCTCCCGCCCGCCATGGACGAGCTCGACGCCCTCACGGGCGCGCTGCGCGGCCACCTCGAGGTCCTCATCCCCGAGGTCGAGCGCGCGGTGGGCTCGCGGCCGTCCAGCACTGCCCACTACTGCGCGCTGGCCTGCGTCGGCGAGGCCCGCGGCAAGCTGAGCATCACGCCCCGCGCGGACCTCGGATCCCGCGTCGCCCACGGGCGGCGGCTGGCCCGGTCGCTGAAGGCCCTGTGCATGCACTACGAGGACCTCAGCGAGGACGCGCGCGGATGAGCGCCGAGCGAGTCTGCCATGCCTGCGGCGAGCCGATCCCCGACCCGGACGATGCCGTCTACCTCGGGCACGAGATGAGCGAGGCCGGACCCGGCTGGGAGATCTGGGCGCACCGCGCGCACGTCGACCAGGTCGGCCCCGACCCGGTCGCGGTGACGGCTCTGGCCCGTGTCCTGATCGTCAAGGCGATGCGCTCGTGAGAGCCGTGGCCGGGCTGCTCGCCTACGTGGCCGCCGTGACGTTTCCCGTCCTCGCCCTGGTGCTGGCGAGGACCCCGAGCTGATGCACCCCCAGGCGACCGCTCCGGGTCAGGGTCGCCCCGCAGATGCCCGTCCCGTCGGTGTCCCGGAAGACACCGGCGGGGCGGGTCCGAGAACGGCCCGCCCCGAGCCCCCACCCGACAGGTCCAGCCCGGGGCGGGCCTGCACGGCACGTCAAGCCTGCGACCGGCTTTGACCGAAGCCGGCCCGATCCCCGGAAGGGAGGAACGATGCAGCGCACTCTTGCAGCGGGTGCGGCGGCCATGACGTGGCCGCCCGTGCCGCCGCCGCCCCAGGACCCGCCGACGCCGCCTCCGGACGACAACCACTAGGAGTGCCCATGGCTGCCAGCAACCGACTGCCCGTCCCGACCCGCAAGCAGCTGGAGGAGGACGAGCACCGCGTCGACCAGGCCCGGGGCCGCAGGTACTGCCGGGTGCACCGCGAGCAGCAGATGATCCCGCTGCTGCCCGGCGTGGACGTCTGCCCCTCGTGCCAGCCCGCGGCCGGGTATCGGAGCCCGCAGCCGGATCTCCTGAGCGACGAAGCCGATGGCACCTCAGCCGCCGTCACCCCTGGAAAGGCCCGCGGCTGAGGTGCCCGGTTCCCGATCCTGAGAGAGAAGGGGAACACGATGAGGGTAGACAGCACGCCCCCGGTTCCGGGGCCTGATCCGCCGGGCAGTCCTCCGCCGCGTAAGCCGCACGGCGCGCAGCACTGACGCTGAGCGGTCTTGAACTGGTCCCGCTCGTCTGCCTCCCCAGGGCCGGACGGGCGGGGCCTTTTCAGTCTCCGAAGATGGACAGGCGCTGCTCGAGGGCGGCGGCGATCCGGAGGAGGTCACCGAAGCGCGGGTCGCTCTGGCCGGCCTCGATGCGCTGCAGGGTGCGCCGGTCGAGGTCGGCGGCCTGGGCGAGTGACTCCTGCGTGTGGTTGGCGTGGATGCGCAGGTCCCGGATGCGAACGCCCAGCTCACGACGTCGGTTGATGATCCAGTCAGGTACGTCGCGGGGCACTCGACAAAGTTGGACGCTGCGTGTTGGTATGTCAGCGTCAGCCGTGACGCATTTAATGATCTTGGGATCATGGCGGCCGCGGCACCGTATGCCCCCGTCCCGCCGAGGATCCGGAAGACCTCCGGCGGGGCGGGTATTCGGCCACTGAGGGAACGTCAGATCACACGGGGTGCGATTCACGCGCCAGGCGGATATGCCACGCGCACGGTTCCGAACGGCGCACTCCGGTAGAAGGCTCGTACACGTACCGCCCAGCCCCGCCGCGCTCGAGGTCCGGAAGCCTCCTGCGCCGGCGGGGCTCTAGTCTGCGCGGCGCGCCGGCGAAGGCCGTCCGGCGGCGGGAGCTCGCCGTGGAAAAGGCCTACTGGCCTGGGGAGTTGCGAGCCCTCTACAAGTCGGTGTTTCCTGGGACACCAAGCA
>JBEHYF010000012.1:0-62941 GCA_048498315.1 Actinomycetota bacterium | reverse complement strand
GGTCTCGGAACGCCGCGGGTCCCGGAAAGGCGTGGTCCGCGTGAGCCGGCGGGTCGGCGCGGGCCGCACGAGCGGCGTCGGCGACCCGACGGGCGGCGCGGGACGCCTTCCCGGCCGTCCGGCGTACGGGGTGCGCGCCTCAGCCGCGGCTGAGGCGGCGGAGAAGCAGCGACGCGGGCGCCGGCCGGGCGCCGGCGCGCCGCGCGGAGTCGCAGACCTCCTGGTCGGAGGAGATGACGACGACCGCGCGCCCGCTGGGCTCGGCCCGCACGAGCCGGCCGATCAGCTCGTCGGCGGTCTGCCCGGGCGGGCTGAACAGCACCCGAACGCCCCGCGGCGCCTGCACCGCTACCGGGGCGTCCAGCTCGGCTCCGTCGAACACGGCCGTGACCTCCGCCTTGGTCTGCGCGTACAGGACGCCCAGCCCGGAGACCAGCCGGGCGCGCTGGTCGGCGAGCGGCAGCTCGCCGTACCCGGTCTTGGTGACGTTGTAGCCGTCCACGATCAGGTGCACCTGGGGCAGGGCGAGCAGCTGGTCGAGCAGGGCAGGGTCACTGTCGGCCAGCGCCCGGCCGGGCAGCGTGCGGTGCCCGGGCGGGCCCGGCGCGACGGCGCCGACGCTGTCGGCCGGCCGGGTGATGCCCGGGGGCAGCCCGATCTCCTCGCGCAGGCCCTTGGTGGCGTCGGTGAGGGCGTCGAGGAGCACGCGCAGCCTGGCCTCGTCGACGCTGCGGCCTTCGCGGGCCGCCCGCCGCGCGTTCTCGGCCGCCGCCTCGGCCTGGGACAGCCGCGCCCGCAGGCGGCGCAGCTCCGCGTCGGCCGCCGCGGCCGCGGAGGCCGACGCCGCGCGCTCCTCGGCCAGGAGCCGGTCGAGCTCCTCGGCCCGCGCCTGCTCCCGTTTCGCCTTGCCGCGGGCCTCGTGCAGGCGCTTGCGCAGCTCGGCGTTGTCGGCGCGCAGGCCGCGCAGCTCCGACCGGAGCTTGTCGATCTCTTCGGCGCGGGTCGCCTTCGCGGCGGCGATCTGCTGGCGAAGCTCGGCGACCTGGCGCGCGATCTCGGCCTCTTCCGCGACGATCGCGGAGCGTTCGAGGTCGTGGCGGGCCGCCTCCACCTGCTCGGTCCAACCGGGCGGGCGCAGCAGGTACGCGAGGGCGGCGACGTTCACCGGGTCGGCCGCCGGCGGCACGGCGCCGGCGGCGAGCGCGGCGGCGAGCTCGGGCTCGGCCTCACGCACCGCGTCGGCGACGCGTCCGCGGAATGCGTCGTCGCTTTCGAGCTGCATCGCGATCGGAGTGGCGGCAAGCCGCGCCCGGCGACGGGGTTCGAACCGCGCGACGCGCCGCAGCGACGTCGGCAGCTCGTCGGCCCGCAGCGAGCCGATGACCTCTGCCGCGGCCTCAACGACACGCTGCCGGACCGCCTCGGGAAGCGGCTGGCCGAGGTGTTCGCCCGCGGCGGTGTCGATGATCTGCTCCTTACCGGTCGGATCGGGTGGCGGGCGGCACCGGGAAGGCCGGGAGGCTCCGTGTCGCCACCGTTGCCCAGCGTAGACGCCCCACGGGGTGCGGCACGCAATCCCCCGACGAATACCGATCGATGTCCGGCAGGCGTCCGAGGACCGTCACCGGCGCCTAGCTAGTGGGGCCTCGTGGGGCTTCCGATCGACCCGGCCCGCAGCGGCCGCGGTGTCCGCCATGGGCCGGGGCGCGCAGCGGCGGCCCCCCGCGCTCCGGCCGCGCCTTCACGCCGCTCCCCCGCCGCGCTCCCCCGCCGCGCTGGCCCGGCCCCTGCGCATTACCGCGGGCCTCCCGGTGGCGTGCCACCGTGGCGCGGCCCGGATCTCCCGCGAGAACACGGGATCGGCCCGGCCCGGCGGCCGGCCGGTCCCCGCCGGGACTGTCGGTCACCGGGCGTACGGTGCCTGCCATGACCTCCGACGTCTCCGCCGTGCAGGGCACCTTCGACGACCTCGGTACCCCGCTGGCGTGCGTGACGTTCGTCGTCGTCGACCTGGAGACCACCGGCGGTTCGGTCCGCGACTCCGCCATCACCGAGATCGGCGCGGTGAAGGTGCGCGGCGGCGAGGTCCTCGGCGAGTTCGCCACGCTCGTCGACCCGGGGGTGCCGATCCCGCCGTTCATCACCGTGCTGACCGGCATCACCCAGCAGATGGTGGTCGCCGCGCCGCGCATCGGCGAGGCGCTGCCGTCGTTCCTGGAGTTCGCCCGTGGTGCCGTGCTGGTGGCGCACAACGCGCCGTTCGACATCGGCTTCCTGAAGGCCGCCTGCGCCGTGCAGGAGCGCCCCTGGCCGACGGCGGTCGTGGTCGACACCGCAGACCTGGCCCGGCGCCTCCTCACCCGTGACGAGGTCCCCGACTGCAAGCTCGCCACGCTGGCCCGGTTCTTCCGCACCGCCACCGAGCCGTGTCACCGCGCGCTGGCCGACGCGCGGGCGACCGTCGACGTCCTGCACGGGCTGCTAGAGCGCGCGGGCGCGTTCGGCGTCGACACGCTGGAGGAGCTGACGAGCTTCAGCCGCGCGCCGACGCCGGAGCAGCGCCGCAAGCGCCACCTGGCCGACGGCGTGCCGGACGCGCCCGGGGTCTACCTCTTCGAAGACGCGCGCGGCGAGGTGCTGTACGTCGGCAAGAGCGGCCGGCTGCGGAGCCGGGTCCGCTCCTACTTCACCGCCTCCGAGACGCGCCGCTACGTGCGCGAGATGATCGGCATCGCCGAGCGGGTGCGCACGATCGTGTGCGCGAGCGCGCTGGAGGCCGAGGTGCGGGAGCTACGACTGATCGCCGAGCACAAGCCGCGATACAACCGCCGTTCCCGGCATCCGGAGCGTGCGGTGTGGCTGAAACTCACCGACGAGCCGTTCCCGCGGCTGTCGATCGTCCGCGAGGTCCGCGGCGACGGCGGCACCTACCTCGGGCCGTTCGGCGGCGTGCGCTCGGCCGAAGACGCCCGGGCCGCCGTGCACGACGCGGTCCCGCTGCGGCAGTGCACGCAGCGGCTCACCGTCCGGCTCATCGAACGTGGCCGGGCAGCCACCTGCGTGCTCGGCGAGATCGGCCGCTGTGGCGCGCCGTGCGAGGGCCGGCAGCGTCCCGACGAGTACGCCCGCCACGCGGCGTTCGCCCGCACCGTGCTCGAAGGCGACGTGCGCCCGGTCGTGGCCGCGGCGCGGGCGCGCATCGACCGGCTCGCGGCCGAGCTGCGTTACGAGGAGGCCGCCGCACAGCGCGACCGGCTCGCCGCGTTCGTGCGCGGCGCGGCGCGCTGCCAGCGGCTGTCGGCGCTCGCCCGCATCGCGCAGCTCGTCGCCGCCCGGCCGGCCTTCGACGGCGGCTGGGAGCTGCACGTCGTGCGCTACGGCCGGCTGGCCGCGGCCGGCACCGTGCCGCCGAACGCCCATCCGGCCCCGTACGTCCGCGCGCTCGTGGCCACGGCCGAGACCGTGCGCCCGGGCGCCGGGGCGGCGCCGCGCGCGTCGGCGGAGGAGATGGAATGCGTGCTGCGCTGGCTCGACTCCCCCGGCGTGCGCCTCGTCGAGGTCGACGGCACGTGGAGCTGTCCGGCATACGGCGCCGAGAGCGTCCGGGCGTGGATCGACGGTGCCGCAAGGGCCGCTGATTCCCGTATGGTTGACCGCGCCGGACGGCCGATGCGATAGGAGCACGAGTGGCGCTGCCGCTGTACGACAACCAGCCGACGCGGCGCGCGCCCCTGGCGACGTATCTCCTCATCGCGGTGAACCTCGTCGTCTTCCTGCTGTCGCCGGTCGCCTCGATCGGGCACCGCGGCCAGACCCCGCTGCAGGCCCGGTGCGCACAGGAGATCTACACGCGCGAGTACGGCGCCATCCCGCACGAGCTGAGCACCGGGCGGGCCGCTCCGCCCCCGCCGGAGGTGGCGCTGGTGTGCCACCCGAAGCCGTACCATAAGCGCCCGTGGCTGTCGGCGGTGACGTCGATGTTCCTGCACGGCGGCGTCGCGCACATCCTCGGCAACATGGTGTACCTGTTCATCTTCGGCGCGGCGACCGAAGACCGCCTGGGCCGGGTGCGCTTCCTGCTGTTCTACCTGCTGGCGGGGGTCATCGCGGTGTACGGCTTCGCCGCCACCTACCCGAGCTCCGACGTCCCGCTGGTCGGCGCGTCCGGCGCGATCTCGGGCGTCCTCGGCTCGCACCTGGTGCTGTACCCCCGGTCGCGGACGATCGCGCTGATCTTGTCGATCTTCCCGTTCCGGCTGCCGTCCTGGGCACTGCTGGCGCAGTTCTTCGTCTTCCAGTGGATCAGCCTGGGCGACACGCAGAGCCAGACGGCGTATGTCGCGCACATTTACGGATTCGTGGCCGGGGTGATCGTGGGGCTGCTGGTCCGCCGCGGCACGTTCGCGCGCAAGTCGGCGGCGCTGACCTGGCAATGACCCGGCGAACCCGGCACAGGCCCCTCCACTAGGCTTTTCTGGCGGGCCACCGGCGCCGCGAGCAACCCACCAGGAGGCATCCCGTGATCACCGCCATCGTCCTCATCAAGGCCGACGTCGCGCGCATCCCCGAGGTCGCCGAGACCATCGCCGGGCTCGACGGGGTCAGCGAGGTCTACTCGGTGACCGGCGAGTTCGACCTGGTGGCGCTGGTGCGCGTCCGCCAGTACGAGCAGATCGCGGACGTGATCCCCGGCGCGCTGAACAAGGTCGACGGCGTCACGCACACCGAGACGCACATCGCCTTCCGCACCTACTCCCAGCACGACCTGGAGGCGGCGTTCGCGCTGGGGCTCCCCGGCGCGGACTGAGCCCCAGGCCGTCCGGCCGTTCGGACCGGAGCCGCCCGCGGCTCGGCGCCCGGCCCGCGCGTCTTCGCCCGCTCGCGGAGTGTGCCGACCGGGGACCGTCCGTGCCCACGGCGTCCGGAAAGCGGACCGGCCCGCCACCGCACGGTGGCGGGCCGGTCCGCTTTCGCGTGACGCCGCCGGTGTGGTCAGCGGGTGCCGACCGGCGTGCTGCCTCCGGCGTCGCCGGACTCGATTCCGCTGGGCTCACTGTACGCGCCGATGTCGTCGTGGCCGGCCCCGTGGCCGTCGACGTGGAGCGGAACGTGGTCGGCGGTGAAGGCGCGGCCCAGGCTCCGGCGCGCCCGGCCCAGCGGGCCGCGCGCGGACGGCGCCGGGACGCCGTTCTCGTCCTCGCTCTCCAGCTCCAGGCGCGGAAGCTCCTCCCGGGCCAGGAGGACCGCCTTCTCCTCGTCCGTCACCGGCTCGTGCGCCTCGGTGAACTCACCGCTCGGGAGCCGCTTGATGACGCCCGACTCCACGCCGTGGTGCAGCTTGTCGGCGTCCTTGCGCTGGAGGCCGAGGCAGATCCGCTTGGTCACGATGAAGGCCAGCACGGGGCCGACGAAGATCGCGACGCGGAAGAACCTCGTGGTGGCGTACAGCGAGACGTGGAACCGGTCGGCCAGAACGTCGTTGCCGCCGCCCAGCCACAGGAGACCGTAGAAGGCCACGGCCGCCATGCCGACCGAGGTGCGGAACGGGGCGTTGCGCGGCCGGTCGGCGATGTGGTGGATCCGCCGGTCGCCGGTGGCCCACTGCTCGACGAACGGCCAGAGGGCCGCGCCGGTCATGATCAGACCCAGCGGCACCAGGGCGGGCACCGCGACGTTCCACGGGATCGTGTGACCCCACAGGTTGGTCTCCCAGTTGGGCATGATCCGCAGCGCGCCCTCGAGGAAGCCCATGTAGAAGTCCGGCTGCGAGCCCGCCGTGATCGAGTCGGGCGTGTACGGCCCGAACAGCCAGATCGGGTTGATCTGGGCGAACGTGCCGAGGAACGCGCAGACCGCGAACGTGAACATGAAGAAGGCACCGGCCTTGATCATGAACACGGGGTAGAACGGCTTGCCGATGACGTTCTTCTGCTCGCGGTTCTTACCCGGGAACTGGGTGTGGCCCTGATGCCACAGGATCATGAAGTGGGCGGTGACCAGCGCCAGCAGGATGCCCGGGATCAGCAGGATGTGCACCGTGTACAGGCGCGGGATGAAGTCCTGGCCCGGGAAGTCGCCGCCGAACGCGAAGTAGAACAGGTACGTGCCCACGATCGGGATCGACTGCATGACGCCCTGCGTGATGCGCAGGCCGGTGCCCGACAGCAGGTCGTCCGGCAGCGAGTAGCCGAACAGGCCCTCGAAGATGGCGAGGGTGAAGATGCCCAGCCCGATCAGCCAGTTGATCTCACGTGGCTTGCGGTAGGCGCCGGTGAAGAACACCCGGAGCATGTGCGTCATGATCGACGCCAGGAACAGCACCGCGGCCCAGTGGTGTATCTGCCGCATGAGCAGCCCGCCGCGCACGTCGAAGCTGATGTGCAGCGTCGAGCTGTACGCCTCGCTCATCCGCACGCCGACGAGCTTGGTGTAGTGGCCGTTGTAGACCACCTCGTGCATGCTCGGCTTGAACCAGAGCGTCAGGAACGTGCCGCTCAGCAGCAGGATGATGAAGGTGTAGAGAGCGATCTCCCCCAGCATGAACGACCAGTGGTCGGGGAAGACCTTCTTCATCTTGCCGCGGAGGAAGCCCGCGGTGCCGAAACGCTCGTCGAGGAAGCCGATGGCCCCGTCGACCGCTTTCGGAGGTGTTGCCGTGGTCATTGGTCGCTCATCGCTCCTCGTGCGCCGCGCCGATCGCCGGCGAGCATCTTCGGCGGACGCGGCGCGCCATCGTTCGGGAGAGGCGGAGTGCGCTGCTCGCACCGGTCACGCGGGATCCGGTTCTTCCTGATCATGTCGGGTTCGGCCTCCCGCGTTCCCAGAAGCTCGGCCCGACCGGCTCGTGGAAGTCGCTGGTCGCGATCAGGTAGCCCTCCGAGTCGACGCCGATCGGCAGCTGCGGCAGCGGCCGCGCGGCCGGCCCGAAGATGACCTTGGCGGCGTCGAGCGCGTCGAACGTCGACTGATGGCACGGGCAGAGGATGTGGTGGGTCGTCTGCTCGTACAGCGCGGCCGGGCAGCCGACGTGCGTGCAGATCTTGGAGTACGCGACGATGCCCCCGACGTGCCAGTTCTCCCGGCCCTTGGGGATCTTCATCTGGTCTTCCGGGAGGTTGATCAGCACGACCGTCGCCTTGGCGAGCGCGTCGAGGTCGTCCTCGGTGCCCTCCGGGATCACCGTGATGATGCCGCCCGGCGAGTTGAACTCCGACGCCTTCAGCGGCTGGCCGGTCCCGTCGACGACGAGCCGGGTGCCGGGCTTCCACGCCGTGTGGCGCAACTTGGTCCGCGGCAGCGGGCCGAGGTCGCGCAGCATCACCAGCGGCAGCAGCCCGAGCGGCGCGGCCGCCAGCAGCAGCGTGCGCCGCAGGAGCGGCCGCTTGGTGATGCCGCTCTCCTCGGTGCCCTGGTTGAAGTACTCGTTGAAGGTCTGACGGTCCTCCGCCGGCGAGGCCAGCTCGTGCCGCTCCTGGATGATCTCCTTGGTGGTCATGAGCTGGCGGACCCAGATGGTCATGCCCACGGCGAGGCCGAGGAACGCGACCGTCAACGCGCTGCCCAGGGCGTAGTTGGAGTGCATCGCCCGGACGACGTCGTCGTTGCCGACGTGCCCAGGCCACCAGCCGTAGCAGATGATGAACGCGACCCCGGCCAGGAACGTCAGCGTGAAGAAGAACGCCGCGGCGCGCTCGGCCTTCCGCGCCTTGACCGGATCGAGCTCCTCGCTCTCCGCGCGCTGCTCCGGCTCGGCGACCAGTCTCTGCGCCCGCACCTGGGGCGGCGTTCCGATCACGCGCCGGGGCGCGCGCTCCTCTTCCGGCGGCACGCCGTTGGTGTCGTTGGTGTCAGACATTGTGCTTCTTCTTGGGCTTCTTGGCGGTGAGCCACATCGCCGCGAGAACGATCGCACCGAGACCCACGAGCCAGCCGACCAGGCCCTCGGCGACCGGGCCGATGCGGCCCAGCCCGTTGCCGCCGGGGTTCGGCTCGGCGCGCGTCTGGGTGACGTAGGCGATGATGGCCCGCTTCTGGGCGGGGGTCAGCGTCGTGTCGTTGAAGACCGGCATCGCCTGCGGGCCGGTCATCATGGCCTCGTAGATCTGCCGGGGCGTGGCCTCCTTGAGCGGAGGAGCGTACTTGCCGCCGGTCAGCGCGCCGCCGGACCCGGCGAAGTTGTGGCACTGGGCGCAGTTGGCTCGGAACAGCTTGCCACCGAGTGCGGCGTCACCCGACTGCGGGTCGACCTGGTCGTCCGACGGGATGGGCGGGCCACCGCCCAGCGAGGCGATGTAGGCGGCGATCTGGTGCACCTGCTGCTCGTTGAACGCCGGCTTCTTGCGCGGAATCTGCGCGCCAGGGTTCATGGCCGGCATTCGGCCGGTGCTGACCTGGAAGTCGACCGCGGCCGCGCCGACGCCGATCAGGCTCGGCGCCGTCTTCGTGCCCTCGGCGTTGGTGCCGTGGCAGCTCGAGCAGGCCTGGTTGAACAGCTGCTTGCCCTGGGCGATGTCCTGAGCGGACGGCTGGGCGTCGGCCGCCTGGGCACGGTCGGTGCGCGGCGCGATACCGGCGTAGGCCACACCGATGATCGCTAGCGCGGCCAGCACGACGGCGTAGCCCGCCCAGGGGCGTCGTCGCCATGCGGTGATCCATTTCACGGATGATCCCTCGTTCTACAGCTTGTCGAGGATGTAGATGGTGAAGAACAACCCGACCCAGACCGCATCGACGAAGTGCCAGTAGTAGGACACGACGATGGCGCTCGTCGCCTGCTCATGGGTCCAGCGCTTCGCGGCGTACGTGCGTCCCAGCATGAACAGGAACGCGAAGAGGCCACCGGTCACGTGCAGGGCGTGGAAGCCCGTGGTGAGGTAGAACACCGAGCCGTACGCGCTGGAGGAGATCGTGGTGCCCTCTCCGACCAGCGTGGCGTACTCGTTGCACTGGCCGGCCACGAAGATCGCGCCCATCACCAGGGACAGCACGTACCACTCACGCAGGCCCCAGCGCCTCATGTTGAAGACGCTGCCGAGGCGCCCGACCTGCCCGCGTTCCGCGGCGAACACGCCCATCTGGCAGGTCACGCTGGACATCAGCAGAATGAAGGTGTTCCCCGCCGCGTACGGGACGTCCAAGTGAGCGTGCGGCCACGTGATGCCTTCGCCCTTGCTCACCGACCGGATGGTGAAGTACATCGCGAACAGCGCCGCGAAGAACATGAGCTCGGACGACAGCCAGACGATGGTGCCCACGCTGACGAGGTTGGGCCGGTTGGCGCGGGCGCGGGGCGCCGTTTCTGTCGCGGTTGCTGTTGCCACGGGGAGCATTATTGCGGCACCTGTCGCGGTGGTGACGCAGGACCCCCCCTAAGGGCGCGGTGCGCCGTCGGCGCGGGGGCGTGGCGGCCTCCGTCACGGCCTTTTCCCGGCCTTCACCCGCATGCCGTCCGTGCCCGGCACGCCGCCGCGCACGATCGGCACGCGGCCCGCACGCGTCCCGGATGTCGGCCCGCCTGCGTCCCGGATGTGGCCCGCGAACGGCCGGTGCGGACGCCCGCAGGCGGCGGCCGGTAGCATCGGCTCGTACCGCGACCACGTCACCCCATGGATGAACCGATGAGCACCGAAGAGACCATGAAGGTCCTCGTCTACAGCGACGACGCCGACACCCGCGCCCAGGTGCGGACGGCGATCGGCCGCCGCCCGGCGCCCGGCCTCCCCCGGGTCGAGGTCGTCGAGGTCGCGACGGAGCCGGCGGTGTTCGTCCATCTCGACAAGGGCGACATCGGCGTCGCGATCCTCGACGGCGAGGCCCAGCCCGCCGGGGGGATGGGTATCTGCCGTCAGGCCAAGGACGAGATCTACCACTGCCCGCCGATCATGGTTCTGATCGCGCGACGCGACGACGGCTGGCTCGCCACCTGGTCCCGCGCCGACGCCGTCGCCCGCCAGCCGATCGACCCCATCGCGCTGGCCGAGGGCGTCGCCGACCTGATGCGCCGCCGCCTGGCGAGCGCGAACGGCGCGGCCGCCCGCCTGTCCGTCCAGTAGGCGTCCGCTCCCCGGACGCCGGCCGCACCCCGGAAAGGGGCACGATCCGATGGACCCGCGCACGACGTGGCCCACGCTGCTGAACGCGCTGCTCGACGGCGAGTCGCTGTCGGCGGACGAGACCGCCTGGGCGATGAACGAGATCATGTCGGGCCAGGCCAGCGACGCCCAGATCGCCGGATTCGCGGTGGCGCTGCGGGCCAAGGGCGAGACGGTCGCCGAGGTCACCGGGCTGGCGGCGGGCATGCTCGCACACGCCACGCCGATCCGGGTGCCCGGACCGGCGACCGACCTCGTCGGCACCGGCGGCGACCGGGCGCACACCGTCAACGTCTCCACGATGGGGGCGATCGTGGCGGCGGCGGCCGGCGCCCGCATGGTCAAGCACGGCAACCGCGCGGCGAGCTCCTCCTGCGGCGCGGCCGACCTTCTCGAGGAGCTCGGCGTCGTGATCAACCTGCCGCCGGAGTCGACGGCGCGGGTGGCCGAGGAGCTCGGCATCGCGTTCTGCTTCGCGCCGCTCTACCATCGCGCGCTGCGGCACACCGCCCGCACCCGCAGCGACCTGGGCATCCCGACGGTCTTCAACTTCCTCGGGCCGCTGACCAACCCGGCGCGGCCGTCGGCGCAGGCGGTCGGGGTGTACCACCCGCGCATGGCGGGGGTCATCGCCGGCGTGTTCGCCGAACGCGGCTGCTCGTCGCTGGTGTTCCGCGGCGACGACGGGCTGGACGAGCTGACCACCACGTCGACATCGGCGGTCTGGGTGGTGCGCGACGGCACCGCGACGGAGACCTCCTTCGACCCCGCCGAGCTCGGCATCCCCCGCGCCACACCCGACGACCTGCGCGGCGCCGACGCCGCCCACAACGCCCGGGTGGCCCACGCGGTGCTGGGCGGCGAGCACGGACCCGTACGCGACATCGTGGCGCTCAACGCGGCTGCGGCGCTCGTCGCCGCCGAGGGCGTCCCGCCCGCCGACGCGCTGACCGGCGCGCTGGCGGCCGCCTACGCGCGGGCCGGGGAGGCCATCGACTCCGGTGCCGCCGCGGCCCTGCTCGGCCGCTGGATCGAGCTGACACGCCGCCTGGCCGCCTGACCCGTCTGACGCCGCGCATGCGACGAGGATCGGCGCCGCATGCGCGGCGCCGATCCTCTCGGGACGTACGGGCGTCAGTGTGAGAAGTGACCGCGGTAGTACTCGAAGACGAACCCGATGGCCGCCAGGACGACGGCCAGGCCGCCGATGAGCAGCAGCCACCAGCCGAACACCACGCCGAGCGTGGCGGTCGCCGCGGCGAGCGCCGTGAACAGCGGCCACCAGCTGTGCGGGCTGAAGAAGCCCAGCTCGCCGGCGCCGTCGGCGATCTCGGCCTCCTTGTTGTCCTCCGGCCGCGGGTCGACCCGGCGGCCGGTGAACAGCAGATAGAAGCCGATGAGGCCGGCCAGCCCGACGGTCAGCGCCAGCGCCGTCGTCCCCGTCGGGTCGTGCGACCACAGCCAGTAGATGATGTCGATGACGACGAAGAACAGCGCGCTGAAGACGAACAGGAATCCTTCGATCTTCACGGTCGGTCAGCCCTCCTTCGCGGCGCCGGCGGTCACCGCGGCCTGGTCGGCGCGCGGGTAGTGCAGGTCGAACGCCGGGCGCTCGGACCGGATCCGCGGGATCGAGGTGAAGTTGTGCCGCGGCGGCGGGCAGGACGTCGCCCATTCGAGGGAGGCGCCATAGCCCCACGGGTCGTCCACGTTGACCTTCTTGCCGTGCCGCGCCGTGATGTAGACGTTCCACAGGAACGGCAGGATCGAGATGCCGAGGATGAGCGCGCCGATCGAGGAGACGAGGTTCAGGCCGGCGAACTGCTTGGAGTAGTCGGCCACACGCCGCTGCATGCCCTCGGCACCCAGCCAGTGCTGCACGAGGAACGTCGTGTGGAAGCCGATGAACAGCAGCCAGAAGTGGACCTTGCCCCAGAACTCGTTGAGCATCTTCCCGGTCATCTTCGGCCACCAGAAGTAGAAGCCGGCGAACATCGCGAACACCACCGTGCCGAACAGCACGTAGTGGAAGTGCGCCACGACGAAGTAGGAGTCATTCAGCTGGAAGTCCAGCGGCGGCGAGGCGAGGATGACGCCGGTCAGCCCGCCGAACAGGAACGTCACCAGGAAGCCGATCGCCCACAGCATCGGCGTCTCGAACGACAGGTGCCCGCGCCAGATCGTGCCGACCCAGTTGAAGAACTTCACGCCGGTCGGGACGGCGATGGTGAAGGTCATGAACGAGAAGAACGGCAGCAGCACCTGGCCGGTCGGGAACATGTGGTGCGCCCACACGGTCATCGACAGGCCCGCGATCGCGATGGTCGCGCCGACCAGGCCCATGTAGCCGAAGACCGGCTTGCGGCTGAACACGGGAAGGACCTCGGTGATGATGCCGAAGAACGGCAGCGCGACGATGTAGACCTCGGGGTGGCCGAAGAACCAGAACAGATGCTGCCACAGCACCGCCCCGCCGTTGGCCGCGTCGAACACGTGCGCGCCCAGCCTGCGGTCGGCCTCGAGGCCCAGCAGCGCGGCGGCCAGCACCGGGAACACCATCAGCACCAGCATGGAGGTGAGGAGGACGTTCCACGTGAAGATCGGCATCCGGAACATCGTCATGCCCGGCGCGCGCATGCAGAAGATCGTGGTGATGAAGTTGACGCCGCCGAGAATGGTGCCCAGGCCGCCCATGGCCAGGCCCATGATCCACAGGTCGCCGCCGATCTCGGGCGATCGGACGGCGTCCGACAGCGGCACGTATGCATACCACCCGAAGCTGGCCGCGCCGCCCGGGGTGAGGAACCCGCTCAGCGTGATCAGGCCGCCGAACAGGAACAGGTAGTAGCTCAGCATGTTCAGGCGCGGGAAGGCCACATCGGGCGAGCCGATCTGCAGCGGCATGATGACGTTGCCGAAGCCGATGAACAGCGGCGTCGCGAAGAGCAGCAGCATGATCGTGCCGTGCATGGTGAACAGCTGGTTGAACTGCTCGTCGCTGAGGAACTGCAGGCCCGGCCGGGCCAGCTCGGCGCGCATGATCAGGGCCATGATGCCGCCCACGCCGAAGAACACGAACGACGTGATCAGGTACATGTACCCGATCACCTTGTGGTCCGTGGACGACATCCACGACACGATGATGCGCCCCTTGGACCGCTGCGGCCGGTACGCGGGTGCCGCGGGGGTCGGGGGAGTGATGGTGGTGGTCACTGAATGCTCCCGCCGTGGCTGGAGATGAACTGCTTGAATTCGGCTGGCGAGACGATCTTCACCTGGAACAGCATCCGGCTGTGGTCGACGCCGCAGAGCTCAGCGCAGCGGCCCTGGTAGGTGCCGGTCTTGGTGGCGGTGATCTCGAAGTCCTGCCCCGACTTGGCTCCGGGGATGATGTCCCGCTTGAAGATGAACGAGGGGACCCAGAACGAGTGGATCACGTCCTTGGAGACCAGGTGGAAGTGTACTTTCTGGCCGACCGGGATCTCGAACGTCACCTTGTTCGGGTCGTCCGGCGCGACGGGCACGCCGACGATCGGCTTGGTGTGGTACTGGGGGTAGTCGAACTGCCAGCTCCACTGGAAGGCCGTGACGGTGACGGCGACGGCCTGGCCGTTCTCGGTGTCGTTGCTGACCTTCGTGATGTAGCTCTCGTCGCGCGCGGTGAAGTAGAAGAGCACCGCGATGATGATGAACGGCACGACGGTGTAGAGCATCTCGATCGGCAGGTTGTACCTCACCTGCGGCGGCAGCTCGTCAGAGCGCTTGCGGTGGAAGATCACCGCCCAGATGATCAAGCCCCACACGAGCGCGCCGACGGCGAACGCCGCGATCCAC
The DNA here is from genome assembly GCA_048498315.1 of Actinomycetota bacterium. Classification (GTDB taxonomy): domain Bacteria; phylum Actinomycetota; class Actinomycetes; order Streptosporangiales; family Streptosporangiaceae; genus Actinoallomurus. Next base: position 49,016 of record JBEHYF010000012.1, on the reverse strand, counting down.
GAACCCTGCCAGAGGGTCAGGACGCGCTTGCCCTGCTCGGTGACGGGCACCGGCAGGCCGAGTCGCTTGGCATCGGCTGTGGAGCACGCCGTCGTGGCGAACGCCAGCATCGAGAGCGCCATCGCGCCCTGCAGCATGCGCCGGCGCGCGGGCGTTAGCCGCTTCCTACGGCGGGTCGGACTCACGGATCGCCTTCCCACGATGAAGCCCGAATCTCCGGGCGATCAAGTCGATGTTCACGCTGGACGACCAAACATTAGCGCGAGGGTCGCGCACACCCGTGTGGGCCCCCCGGTTAATGTCGTCTCCGTGGCCTATTTCGACGCTGCGTCCGGCGAGGCTTTGCACCCGGCGGCGCGCGAGGCCCTGTTCGCCGCGCTGGAGCGGGGATGGGCCGACCCGCGGCGCCTGTACGGCGACGCGCGGCGCGCCCGGCTCCTCCTCGACCAGGCGCGGGCGAAGATCGCGGCGGTCCTCGGTGCCCGCCCGGACGAGACGTTCTTCACCTCCTCCGGAACCCAGGCGATCCACCTGGGCATGCTGGGCGCCCTGCGCGCCCGCCGCCGCGTCGGCCGGCATCTGGTCGTCAGCGCCGTCGAGCACTCCAGCGTGCTGCACACCGCCGAGTGGCACGAGCGCGACGGCGGCCGGGTCACCACGGTCGGCGTCGACCGCACCGGCCGCGTCGACCCGGAGGAGTTCGCGGCGGCGCTGCGGCCCGACACCGCGCTGGCCTGCCTGCAGTCGGCCAACCACGAGGTCGGCACCCTCCAGCCGGTCGAGGAGGTCGCCCGGGCGTGCCGCGCGGCCCGCGTCCCGCTGCTCGTCGACGCCGCCCAGTCGGCCGGGCGGGCCGAGATCCCCGGCGGCTGGTCCCTGCTCGCCGCCAGCGCGCACAAGTGGAGCGGGCCGCCCGGCGTCGGAGTGCTGGTGATCCGCAAGAACACCCGGTGGCGCTCGCCGCTGCCCGAGGACGAGCGCGAGGGACACCGCGTCCCGGGCTTTGAGAACGTGCCCGGCGCGGTCGCCGCCGCGGCGGCGCTGGAGGCCTACCGGGCCGAGATGGCCGGCGACGCGCCCCGCCTGTCGGCGCTGGTCGACCAGATCCGGGAACGGGTACCGGCACTCGTCGACGACGTCGAGGTGATCGGCGATCCGGTCCGCCGCCTCCCCCACCTGGTCACTTTCTCCTGCCTTTACGTCGAGGGTGAGGCACTTCTCACCGAACTGGACAGGATGGGTTTCGCGGTCTCTTCCGGCAGCTCGTGTACGGCGGATACGCTGCGTCCCAGCCACGTACTGGAGGCAATGGGAGTGATCACCCATGGAAACGTCCGGGTGTCGCTTCCGCGCGGGACGAGCGCGGCCGATGTCGACCGTTTTCTCGCGATTCTGCCCGAGGCCGTGGCCCGTCTCCGGCATGCGACGGGGGCGACCCGATGAGTGAGGCGGCGTCCACGGGATTCCCGTGGCCGCCGGCCGCCGGGGCCGGCCGGCGGCCGTGCAGAGCGCACCGGCAGTGAGGAGTTCGTGTCATGGGGCTGAGGCGTCGCCGGGTCGGCCGGGAGACCTCCCAGGAGGCGGCACCGCCTGCGGCGAGCGCCGGGCCTGCCCCGGTACTCACCATCGACGCGCTCGGCCGCAAGTGCCCGATCCCGATCATCATGCTCGCCGAGCGCATCGGCGAGGTTCCCGTCGGCCAGATCATCGCCGTGCAGGCCGACGACGTCGCCGCGCGCACCGACGTGCCCGCCTGGTGCCGCATGAAGTCCCAGGACTTCGTCCGCGAGGAGACGCTGCCGCGCGGCTGGGCCTTCCACGTCCGCCGCACGTACTGAACCGCGCGACCTCCTCGAACCGCGGAACACCTCGGACCGCGCGAACTCCCGCTCTCGCGGTGGGCGGATGCCGACGTGCGCCCGCTCGCGCTCCCCGCGCCCTCGGTCCACATGGCGCGCGCCCGCTCACCCGGCCCGATCGGGCCGGGTGAGCGGGCGAACCTGGGTATCTATCACGCCGTTTTACGGCGGGGTCGGCCGTACGGGACGGGCCGTACGGGCGGGTCAGAGGTGATCGGCGACCTCGTCGGCGCCGTCCTTGCCGTAGGTGCGGGCGAACCGTTCTATGAAGCGGTCGCGGTGCAGGCTGTACTCCTGCGGCCCCGCGACCTCCAGCGCGTACGCGGCGAGGAGGTTGCCGGTCTGCGCGGCCCGCTCCAGCGACAGGCCCCACGACAGGGCGGTGAGGAAGCCGGCGCGGAACGCGTCACCGACACCGGTCGGCTCCACCTTGTGGACGTCGGGAACCGCGTCGACGTACAGGCTCGGCTCGCCGGCGCGGTCGACCCGCACGCCCTTGGGGCCGAGCGTGGTGACCCGCACGCCGACGCGGGCCAGAATCTCCTCCTCTGACCAGCCGGTCTTCTGCTCGCACAGCGACGCCTCGTACTCGTTGGTGAACAGGTACGCGGCACCGTCGATCAGCTCGCGGACCTCGTTCATGCGGGCGAGCTGCTGCGACGGGTCGGCGGCGAACGGGATGCCGCGGGCCCGGCACTCCTCGGTGTGGCGGAGCATGGCCGCCGGGTCGTCGGCGCCGATCAGCACCAGGTCGAGGCCGCCCACGCGCTCGACGATCGGCTCCAGCTCGATCTCCCGCGCCTCGCTCATCGCGCCGGCGTAGAAGGAGGCGATCTGGTTGTGGTCCTGGTCGGTGGTGCAGAGGAACCGCGCCGTGTGGTGGAGCTGCGAGACGTGCACCGAGGAGGTGTCGACGCCGTGCCGGTCGAGCCAGGAGCGGTAATCGGCGAAGTCGTCGCCCACCGCGCCGACAAGGATGGGCCGCTGCCCGAGGACACCCATGCCGTAGCAGATGTTCGCCGCCACGCCGCCGCGCCGGATCTCCAGCGCGTCGACGAGGAACGACAGGGACACCGTGTGCAGCTGGTCGGGGATGAGCTGGTCGGCGAAGCGACCGGGGAAGGTCATCAGATGGTCGGTGGCGATGGAGCCGGCAACGGCGATGCGCACGACGTGGATCTCCTCGTCGGTCCGGCGGTCCCGTCGTCACCGCGGGACCGTCTCGAAGGGCGGGCGGATCAAACCCGCCAAGAGTACTGCCTCATCCGCCGCGGACACGCATGATGCCCGTGTCCGGACTCATCCGGCCACGGGCATCACATGGTCACGCGGAGCGCTCGTCGATCAGTGGAACGAGTCGCCGCAGGCGCAGGAGCCGCTGGCGTTCGGGTTGTCGATCGTGAAGCCCTGCTTCTCGATCGTGTCGACGAAGTCGATCGTCGCGCCGGAGAGGTACGGCAGGCTCATCCGGTCGACGCGGACGCTGAGCCCGTTGAAGTCCTGGACGAGGTCGCCGTCGACCTCACGGTCGTCGAAGTACAGCTGGTAGATAAGGCCCGAGCACCCACCCGGCTGAACCTGGACACGCAGCGCCAGGCCCTCTTCACCCTGCTGCTCCAGCAGGCTCTTGGCCTTCTCCGCCGCGGCGTCGGTGAGAACGACGCCCTGCTGCGCACCGGTCTCGGCTGAAACCGTCATCTGCTGACTCCCGATTGGCTCGGTCGCTCCGTGGCGGCCGTCGTGTTGTTCGCTTGCCCCTTCGACAACGTACCTGCTGCCGGACCCCATTCCCTAATACCGGGGCCGACTCCATCGTTACATATGCCCCCCTTTCACCGGTCGAATACCGGCGACCGGCCGCCTGCGCACGGACGACGGCCCCGCCTCGGCCCTCGGGCCCCGTCCGGGGCGGCCCGGCGGCGGAAGGCGGCGAGTGGGTACGATGTCGTCAGTTAGACGATAAGTGGCATCCGGAGGGAGCACCTCAGTGAGCATCGACATCGGCAGCCCCCTGCTGCTCCTCGGGCGGGGAGCCGACCCGGACAGCGAACGCGGCGTCTCCTGTCCCGGCGACCTGCCGCCCGCGTCCGACCCGGCGCTGGTGGAGCGCGCCCATGCGGCCAAGGCGACCCTCGGCGACCGGCTCTTCGTGCTCGGCCACCACTACCAGCGGGACGAGGTCATCCAGTTCGCCGACGTCACCGGCGATTCCTTCAAGCTCGCCCAGGAGGCGGCAGCCCGCCCGCAGGCGCCCTACATCGTCTTCTGCGGCGTGCACTTCATGGCCGAGTCCGCCGACATCCTGACCTCTTCCGGCCAGCGCGTGGTGCTCCCGGACCTGGCCGCCGGCTGCTCCATGGCCGACATGGCCACCTACGACCAGGTCGAGGAGTGCTGGGAGGTGCTGGAAGACGCCGGAATCGCCGACGAGGTGGTGCCGGTCACCTACATGAACTCCTCGGCGGACATCAAGGCGTTCGTCGGCCGGCACGATGGCACGGTCTGCACCTCCTCCAACGCCCGGCGCGCCCTCGAATGGGCCTTCTCGAAGGGCTCGAAGGTACTGTTCCTGCCCGACCAGCACCTCGGCCGCAACACCGCCGTCCTGCAGATGGGCATGGACCTGGACGACTGTGCCGTCTACAACCCGCACCGGCCGGACGGGGGCCTGAGCACCGCCGAGCTGCGCGACGCCACGGTGATCCTCTGGCGCGGCCACTGCTCGGTGCACGGCCGGTTCAGCAAGGAGTCCGTGGACGACGTGCGCCGCCGCATCCCGGGCGTCAACGTGCTCGTGCATCCCGAGTGCCGCCACGAGGTCGTGAAGGAGGCCGACCTGGTCGGCTCGACCGAGTACATCATCAGCACGCTCGCCGAGGCCCCCGCCGGGTCGGCGTGGGCCGTCGGCACCGAGCTGAACCTCGTCAAGCGGCTCGCCGACCGGCACCAGGACAAGACGATCGTCTTCCTCGACAAGACCGTGTGCTTCTGCTCGACCATGAACCGCATCGACCTGCCGCACCTGGTCTGGTCGCTGGAGTCGCTGGTGGCCGGCGAGGTCGTCAACCAGATCACGGTCGACGACGAGACCGCGCGTTACGCCCGCGCCGCACTCGACCAGATGCTCGCCCTGCCCTAGGCCGGGCCATCGGGGCCGCGTGCGCGCGGGCACGCGGCCCCGGGCACGCCCGCCCCCAACCGGGCCGCCGGTCCGCGCGGACACGCCCCGGCCCTCGCTCGCACCGTGCGTCACTGTCCCGACCCGCGCCGGCGGTCATGACGAGGCGTGCGACGCGGTCCGGCTCTACAGCGCCGATCGCGGCCGATCAGAACTCAACGCACGCGATGGCGCCGGCCCCTGCTCGGCGACCGTGGCCGCCCGGGCCGGTGGGCGCTCCCGGCGTCGCGCTCCGGCCGCCTCACCGGTCGCACCGGTCACGGCTCGCCGCGTGCGCGGACCCCACGGCCTCACAGGCCGGGGGCGCCCCAGACGGGGAACCAGCGGGACAGGTCGGACTCGATCGGGAGGTCGGCGCCGACGGCGCCGCGGACCTGGAGTTCGAGGGCGTTGTCGCGGCGCTCGCCGGGCAGCGGGGCGAACGGGTAGAAGGTGCCCCGCTTGTAGAGGTAGACGAGCCCGAAGCGGCGGTCGTCGGGCGTGCGGAAGGCGACGACCGAGCACAGGAGCTGCGGGCCGAAGCCGTTCACCTCCAGCGCCGAGTTGACCGCGTGGATGTCGGTGACCAGGCCCTCCAGGTCGGCCGGCTCGTGCCGGGCGATGAGCCAGGTGTAGCCGTAGGTGTCCATGGTCAGTTCGACCTTCGGGCCCTCATCGGCGTCGAGCAGCTCGCGGACGTCCTGCTCGATCTGGGCGAACGCCGCGCCCTCCGCCGCGCGGAAGCAGACCGCGCCGACCCCCGTGGGCAGCAGGCCGGCGGCGGCCTCCAGCGTGATCGCGGCCGAGGGCAGCGCGAACAGCCGGTCGAGGTCGGGCTTCTTGGGCTTGGACCGGCCCAGCAGCGCGTCGAGGAATCCCATGTCAGACGCCCCGGCTCAGCTGAGCGGAGATCTTGGACAGCTGCGCCAGGCGCTGCTCCAGCGACGGGTGCGTGGAGAACAGCGTGGCGATGCTGACCCCCTTCGTCAGCGCCGGCGCGAAGTAGAAGGCGTTGAACGGCTCGGCGGCCCGCAGGTCATGGGTCGGGATGCGGGCCATCTCGCCGGTCACCTTCGTCAGCGCCGAGGCCAGGGCCGAGGGCCGCCCGGTGAGCAGCGCCGCGGAGCGGTCGGCGGACAGCTCGCGGTACCGCGACAGCGCACGGGTCAGCAGGAAGCTGATCGCGTACACGGCCGCGCTCACCCCGATGACGATCAGCAGCACCATCGCGCTGCTCTGGTCGTTGTTGTTGCGGTCGCGGCTGTTGAAGCCGCCCCACAGCCCCCATTCGAGGCCGAACCGGGTCATCAGGCCGGCCAGGATGCCGAGGAACGAGGCGATCGTCATGACCGCGACGTCTTTGTGGGCGACGTGCGACAGCTCGTGCGCGAGCACACCCTCCAGCTCCACCGGGTCGAGCCGGCGCAGCAGGCCGGTGGTGACGCAGACGACCGCGTTGTCCTGGTTGCGGCCGGTGGCGAAGGCGTTCGGCACGTCGGTGTCGGCGACCGCCACCCGCGGCTTCGGCATATCGGACATCGCGCAGATGCGGTCGACGACGCCGTGCAGTTCCGGCGCCTCGGCCGGCGAGACGATCCGCCCGTGCATGGCGAACAGCGCGAGCCGGTCGGAGAAGAAGTACTGGGCGAGCAGGAGGGCCACGGCGATGACCAGGACCACCACCCACAGCCGTGGCACGAACACGAAGAAGAACCCGACGAAGACGACGTACAGCAGCCCCAGCAGGAACATCGTCACCAACATGCGCGATGTGAGCCCACGGTCGGGTGCGAAGCGCGAGCGCTCCATCGTGTTCCCCTCCTACCCCGTCCGGTATCTTGCTCATATCAACGCCGAACGGGCCCGGTTTGTGCCGAGTGCCGGATCAGTCGGGGATCAGCCCTTCGTCGCCCAGCATCGCCCGGACCTCGTCCATCGTCGCGTCGGCCGGCGGGAGGATCAGGTCCGACGGCGCCAGGTCCTCCGGCGGCAGCGGCTTGCCGACGGTCCGGACGCGATCGAGCAGGGCGTGCAGCGCCTCGCGGAACTTCGCCTCGTCACCGCTGTCGATCGCGCGTTCGAGCTGCTCGTCGAGGTTGTTGAGGGTCGGCAGGTCGTCTTCGGCGACGTTGAGCTGCCCCTCTCCCATGAGGCGGACGATCACTGGCCCTCCCCCGGCTGCTGCGGGCGCGGGGCGGGTTGCGCCTGATGCTGGGGTGCCTGCTGCGGCTGCTGCGCACCCGGCGCGTCGATCTGCTTCGGCGCCTCTCCCATGCCCAGCTCCGCCTTCATGCGCTCCAGCTCCAGGTCGACGCCGGTGGTGCTGCCCACGCGGTCGAGCTCGGCCTGGATGTCGTCACGGGGACCGGAGAAGTCCTCCAGCGCGCCGGAGGCGAGCAGCTCGTCGATCGCGCCCGCCCGCGCCTTCATGCTCTCGGTCTTCTCCTCGGCCCGCTGGATCGCCAGCCCGACATCGCCCATCTCCTCGGAGATGCCAGAGAACGCCTCGTTGATCCGCGTCTGCGCCTCGGCGGCCGTGTAGGTGGCCTTGATCGTCTCCTTGCGGGTGCGGAACGCGTCGACCTTGGCCTGCAGGCGCCGGCTGGCGAGCGTGAGCTTCTCCTCCTCGCCCTGCAGCTGATGGTATTGCGCGCGCAGCTCGTTCAGCTGGCTCTCCACGGCCGCGCGGCGGGTCAGCGCCTCGCGCGCGAGGTCCTCGCGCCCCACCTGGAGCGCCTTGCGACCCTGCTCGGTCAGCTTGTTCTGCTCCTGCTCGAGCTGGTTCAGCTGCAGCTCGACGCGCTTACGCGACGTGGCGACGTCGGCCACCCCGCGCCGGACCTTCTGCAGCATCTCAAGCTGCCGCTGGTACGAGTAGTCGAGGGTCTCGCGAGGATCCTCCATGCGGTCCAGTGCCTTGTTGGCCTTGGACTTGAAGATCATCGACATACGCTTCATCACGCTCATCGCGCGTGGCCGGTCCCTTCTGCTGGTGCCTATGCAACGCTGCCAGGGGTCGCTGACCACCCTACGCGTTAACGCGCAAGACAGTCATTATGTTCTCCCCCGGCGCCGGTAGGCTGATCTGCGTGTTCCGACGCCGTACCGATGCCGCGACCGAAGAGCCCCCTGCCCCCCAGGTCGTCAAGCCCGGCGGGAAGGGCCGGCCCACCCCCAAACGCCGCGACGCCGAGAAGCGCAAGCGCCGGCCGATCACGGCACCGCGCACCCGCAGGGAGGCCTACCGCCAGACCCGCGAGCGGCAGGCGCGCGAGCGGCAGCGCGCCAGAGAGGGCATGGCCCGCGGCGACGACCGCTACCTACCCAAGCGCGACCGCGGGCCGGTGCGCCGGTTCGTCCGCGACTACGTCGACGCGCGGCGCACGTTCGGCGAGTACTTCATGTACCTCACGCTGCTGATCCTCGTGCTGGCCATGGTCGCGCCGCTCGCCGTGAAGTCCTACCTCTACGTCTTCGGCTGGCCGGTCATGCTGGTGTTGATCATCGGCGAGTCGATCCTCCTCGGCACCCGGGTGAAGAAGGTCGCCCGGGAGCGGTTCCCCGATGAGGACCTGCGCGGCATCGGCTTCTACGCCGCGACCCGGTCGATGCAGATCCGCCGGCTGCGCATGCCCCAGCCGCGTCTCAAGCCCGGCCAGAAGAACCAGGTGTGACCGCGACCGGACGGACGGCCCCGCACTAGGACCCCCGCACTAGGGTTCGGAGCATGGAATTCCGTCATCTGGGCCGCAGCGGCCTCATGGTCAGTGAGATCTCCTACGGCAACTGGATCACCCACGGTTCCCAGGTCGAGGAGGACGCCGCCCGCGCGTGTGTCCACGCGGCGCTCGACGAGGGCATCACGACCTTCGACACGGCGGACGTCTACGCGGGCACCCGCGCCGAGGAGGTGCTGGGCCGGGCGCTGAAGGGGCAGCGCCGCGAGTCGCTGGAGATCTTCACGAAGGTCTACTGGCCGACCGGCACCGGCCCGAACGACCGCGGCCTGTCGCGCAAGCACATCATGGAGTCGATCCACGGCTCGTTGCGCCGGCTGCAGACCGACTACGTCGACCTTTACCAGGCGCACCGGTTCGACCACGAGACGCCGCTCGGGGAGACCCTGAAGGCGTTCGACGACCTGGTCCGCCAGGGCAAGGTGCTCTACATCGGCGTCTCGGAGTGGCGGGCCGAAGAGATCGCCCGCGCCCTGGAAATCGCCGATGAGATGGGGCTCGACCGCATCGTGTCCAACCAGCCGCAGTACAACATGCTGTGGCGGGTCATCGAGCCGGAGATCGTGCCGTTGTCGGAGAAGGAGGGCATCGGCCAGATCGTGTGGTCGCCGGTCGCGCAGGGGGTGCTGACCGGCAAGTACAGGCCGGGCGCCGCACCGCCCGCGGGCTCGCGGGCGACCGACGAGAAGGGCGGCGCGAACTTCATCGGCCGCTGGCTCCGCGATGACGTCCTCGACCGCGTGCAGCGGCTCGTGCCGATCGCCGAGGAGGCCGGCCTGTCGATGGCGCAGCTCGCCGTCGCCTGGGTGCTGCAGAACCCGAACGTCTCGTCCGCCATCATCGGGGCCTCGCGCCCGGAGCAGGTGCGCGACAACGTGAAGGCGGCGGGCGTGAAGCTGGACGCCGAGCTGATGAAGCGGATCGACGACGTTCTGGGCCCCGTCGTCGAGCGCGACCCGGCCAAGACCGTCAGCCCGCCGCGCCGCCCGTAACGGGCCGGGCCCGCGGGTCGTACGACCGGCCGTACGACCGGCCGGGCGCCCGGCGGGCCATGGCCGGCCCGCGGGCGTCCGGCACGGCGCCGGAGGTCGTGGCGGCCGGCGGTCAGCCTTCTTCGGGGTGCAGGCTCATGGGGCCGTACTCCTTGCGCCCGTCTTCGAGAAGGGTCACCTGGTCGACGCCGGCCTCCAGCAGGTTCCGCCAGTTCTCCCCCACCCAGGACTCCGCGTCGGCCTGGGTGGCCCAGGTCTCATCGCCGAAGCCGGGGGCGTCGGCGGGCGTCCCGTCGGCCTTCTCGTACCGCCAGCTCCAGGGCATCGCTCTCCTCGGTGGTCGCTCGGTCCGGCGATTCGCCAGCGTACCGGGGCCGCGCGTTTTGACGTCGCCGAGCGTGCCGTGGTCAACTCGTCGGCAGCAGCACACGCGCCGTCGCGGGGGAAGCCGGTCGGAGTCCGGCGCTGACCCGCAACCGTGGGCCGCACAGGGATCCCCTGCCATGCGGCGAGCCGGGACGCCCGCACGGCGCGCGCGGCTCCATCGTTCCGTCGTGGTCTGCGGAAGGAGTCCGGGCGCGTGCGGCTCCCGGTGCGCCCGCTCCCGCCGGGACCGCGTTCCTCCAGAAAGGCGCCCCATGCGTACCCTCGCTGCCGGCCTGCTCGCCGCCGCCCTCGCCTCCGCCCACCCGGCCGCCGCCCGCGCGGACGGCCTGGCCTTCTGGGGCTATTGGCACGCGCAGGGCGGCAAGTGGACCTTCGCCGCCACCGGCCCCGCGCAGGCGCACCCCGCGAACGGCGCGGTCGAGGGCTGGCGGTTCGCCAAGGCCGCCGGGAACACCGGCGTGCCGCCCCGCGACCGGCCCGCGTTCGGCGAGATCTGCGGCTCCGGCGCCGCCCCGGCGGGCCGCAAGCGGGTCGCTGTCGTCATCGACTACGGCGACCCGGCGGACGCGCCGAAGGGCCAGCGGCCGCCCGCCGCGAAGCGGTTCTGCGCGACGGTCGCCCAGAACGCCACCGGCTCGGACGTGCTGGCGGCGGCGGCCCGGCCACGGGCGGACAAGAGCGGCCTGATCTGCGCCATCGACGGCTTCGGCACCTGCGGGTCGGCCGCCGGCGCACCCGCGGCGACGCCGGCCGGCTCCCCGGCCGCGTCCGCTGCGAAGAAGAGGTCCGGCGGCGGCTCGGCCGGCCTGGGCGCCGGTGTCGCGATCGTCGTCGTGGTCGCCGCCGCCGGGGCGCTCATCGCGGCCCGGCGCCGCTCGCGCGGGTGAGCGGATGGGTGATCCGAACCGTACGCGTCCGGGCGCGGCCCGGCGGCTGCACCCGGGCGCCTGGTGGCTGTGGGCGCTCGGGACGGCCACGGCGGCCACCCGCACGACCGATCCGCTGCTTCTCCTGCTCGCGCTGGCGGTCACCGGCGTCGTCGTCGCGGCCTGCCGCACCGACGCCCCGTGGGCCCGCGCGTACGGGGTCTTCCTGCGCATCGGCCTCGTGGTGGTGGTGATCCGGCTGGCGTTCGGCGCCGTGTTCGCGGCGCAGGCGCCCGGCACGACCCTGGTCACACTGCCGTCGGTGACGCTGCCGTCGTGGCTGGCGGGCGTGCGGGCCGGCGGCCCGGTGACCGCCGAGGGGCTGGCCGTCGCCGGGTACGACGCGCTGCGGCTCGCCACCGTGCTCGTGTGCGTCGGCGCGGCGAACGCGCTCGCGGCGCCGGCCCGGCTGCTGAAGTCGGTGCCCGGCGCGCTGTACGAGGTCGGCGTCGCAGTGGTCGTGGCGCTGACGTTCGCGCCGCAGGCGGTGGCCCACGTGCGCCGGGTGCGGGCCGCGCACCGCCTGCGCGGCCGGCCCGACCGGGGGCTGCGCGGCCTGCGCGGGCTGGCGATGCCGGTGCTCGACGGCGCGCTGGACCGCTCGGTGCAGCTGGCCGCCGCGATGGACGCACGCGGGTACGGCCGCGTGGCCGCGGTGCGCCCGGCGGTGCGGCGGGCCACGGCCGCGCTCATCCTCGGCGGCCTGCTGGCCGTGTGCGCCGGCCTGTACGGGCTGCTGGACGCGCAGGCGCCGGCGGTGATGGGGCTGCCGCTGCTGGCGGCCGGGACGGCCTGCGCGGTGGCCGGGATGTGGCTGGGCGGCCGCCGCTCGCCGCGGACGCGGTACCGGCCGGACCCGTGGGCGCTGCCCGAGTGGGCGGTCACCGTGTCCGGCGCGCTGGCCGCCGCGGCGGCGGCCGGGGCCGGCCTGGCCGGGGAGGCGGGCCTGAACCCGGCGCCGGGGACGATGCCCGGCCTGCCGCCGCTTCCGGCCGTCGGGCTGCTGCTGGCGCTGGCGCCGGCGCTCGTCGCGGGAGGCCGGCCGTGATCCGTTTCGAGCGCGTGGGGTTCCGCTATGGCGAGCGGCCCGTCCTGTCCGGCGTGGACCTGCGGATCGAGGAGGGCGAGCTGTGCCTGGTCGCGGGCGGCACCGGCACCGGCAAGTCCACGCTGCTGCGCGCCGTCAACGGCCTGGTGCCGCACTTCACCGGGGGCGTGCTGACCGGGCGGGTGACCGTGGCCGGCCGCGACACCCGCGACCATCCGCCGCGCGAGCTGGCGGACGTCGTCGGCTACGTCGGGCAGGACCCGCGCGCCGGGTTCGTCACCGACGTGGTCGAGGAGGAGCTGGCGTACGGGATGGAGTCGCTGGGGCTCGCCCCGGACGTCATGCGCCGCCGGGTCGAGGAGACGCTGGACCTGCTCGGCCTGGCCGGGCTGCGCGACCGCCCGCTCGCCACGCTGTCCGGCGGGCAGGCGCAGCGGGTGGCGATCGGCTCGGTGCTGACCATGCACCCGCGCGTCCTCGTGCTGGACGAGCCGACGTCCGCGCTCGACCCGGTCGGCGCCGAGGACGTCCTGGCGACCGTGCAGCGGCTCGTGCACGACCTCGGGCTGACCGTCGTGCTGGCCGAGCACCGGCTCGAACGGGTCGTGCACCTGGCCGACACGGTCGTGCTGCTGCCCGGCGACGGGAGGCCGCCGGTGCGCGGGCCGGTCGCGGCGGTCATGGCCGGCTCGCCGGTGGCGCCGCCGGTGGTGCGGCTGGGCCGACTGGCCGGCTGGTCCCCGCTTCCCCTGTCCGTCCGGGATGCCCGGCGCGCCGCCGGCGGCCTGCGCCGGCGCCTGGAGGACACCCGCGACCGCCCCGGCGACAGCGCCGGGCCGCCGGGCGGGGAGGCCGCCGGCCCGGCGAGCGGAGACAAGCGGACGCTGGCGTCCGTGCGCGGCCTCCGCGTGAGTTACGGGGCCGTCTCCGCGCTGCGCGGCGTCGACCTGAGCGTGGCGGCCGGCGAGGTGGTCGCCCTCATGGGCCGCAACGGGGCCGGAAAGTCCTCGCTGCTGGGCGCGCTGGTCGGCCTCGTACACCCGTCCGGCGGCCGGGTCGACGTGCAGGGCTCCGCGCCGTACGGGGCGCGGCCGCGGGAGATGGTGCGGCGGGCGGGCCTGGTGCCGCAGGAGGCGGCCGACCTGCTGTACGCCGAGACGGTCGCCGCCGAGTGCCGCGCCGCCGACCGCGACATGGCCGCGGCCCCGGGCACCTGCCGGGGCCTGTTGGAGCGGCTCGCGCCCGGCGTCGACCCGGCCCGGCATCCGCGCGACCTGTCGGAGGGGCAGCGGCTGGCGCTGGCGCTGGCCGTGATCCTGACCGGGCGCCCGCCGCTGGTGCTGCTGGACGAGCCGACGCGCGGTCTGGACTACGCCGCCAAGGCGCGCCTGGTCGCGATCCTGCGGCGGCTGGCCGACGAGGGGCACGGGGTCGTGCTCGCCACCCACGACGTCGAGTTGGTCGCCGAGGTCGCGACCCGCACCGTGGTGCTCGCCGAGGGCGAGATCGTCGCCGACGGCCCGACCCGAGCGGTGGTCGTCTCCTCGCCCGCCTTCGCGCCGCAGGTCGGCAAGATCCTCGCGCCGCTGCCGTTCCTCACCGTCGAGCAGGTGGAGGAGGCGCTGGCGTGCGGCGGGTGAACCCGGTACGGCTGCGGCCCCGATCGGCGGCGGCGCTGGCGCTCGTGTCGCTGGCGGGGCTGGCCGCCCTGTGCTGGCCGCTGTTCGCCGCGCCGGGCGCGCGGGCCGGCCAGTCGGCGTACGCGCCGTGGATGTTCGCGGCGTTCCTGCCGCTGCTGCTGGCGGTGGCGCTGGCGGAGGTGGCCGAGGGCGGCATCGACGCCAAGGCGATCGCGCTGCTGGGCGTGCTGGCCGCGGTCGGCGCGGCGCTGCGGCCGCTCGGCACGAACGTGGCCGGCTTCGAGCCGATGTTCTTCGTGCTGGTGCACGGCGGCCGGGCGCTCGGGCGCGGGTTCGGCTTCCTGCTGGGCGCGGTGGCGATGTTCGTCAGCGCGCTGCTGACGGCGGGCGTCGGGCCGTGGCTGCCGTACCAGATGCTGGGCGCCGCCTGGGTGGGGTTCGGCGCGGGTTGCCTGCCGCGCGCCCGGGGCCGTACCGAGATCGCGATGCTGGCCGGGTACGGCGCGATGGCGGCGTTCGCGTACGGGTGGTTGCAGAATCTTGGGTTGTGGCCCTTCGTGAGCGGAATGTCGAGTTCGATCGCTTATCACCCTGGCGCCGGCCCGGTGGAGAACCTCGGGCGGTTCGTGGCGTTCAGCCTCGCCACGTCGCTCGGCTTCGACGTGCCGCGGGCGGTCCTCACGGCCGTGCTGGTCGCGGTCACCGGGCGTCCGGTCCTGCTGGCGCTGCGCCGGGCGTCCCGCCGGGCGGCGTTCGACGTCCCGGCCGAGTTCGGCGAGTCACCGGCCGAGTTCGGCGATCCGGCGTCCGGCGACGCCACGGCCGCGGCGACCGGCCCGGCTCCCGGTGAATGAGCGCGTCGTGAACGTCGATGTGCACCTGCTCGGCACGGCCGGGCCGCGCGGCTGGCCCGAGCCGGGCTGCCGGTGCGCCTCCTGCGGGCGGATGCGGGCGAGCGGGCGGCACATGGAGGCCACCCGCGTCATCCTCGACGGTGTGCCCCTCGACCGGTGCCGCCGGCGCGAGGTGCCCGGCGGCTACGACGTCCGCACCCCCCGCGGGCACCGGGTTCTCGTCGCCTCCCGGCCCGGCGGCCGGCCGTGGCCGGCCGAGACGGTGCCCTACGACGCCGTGCTGCTCGACCTGGTGGGCGACCCGGCGCAGCTCGGCCGGTTGCGCCGCGAGGGCGTGGTCACCGACGCGACGCGCGTCGAGGCCGTCCAGGTCGATCACCGTATCTCCTCCCCCGCCGAGCTGGACCGCCGCCTCTCGCTGTGGACCCGCCCCACGCCCGGCCCGTGGCGCACGCTGGTGCTGGGCGGCGCGCGGTCCGGCAAGTCGCGCGAGGCGGAGCTGCGCGTGCTGGCGCGCCCCGAGGTGACCTACGTCGCGACCGGTATCATGCACGGCGACGATCCCGAGTGGCGGGCCCGCATCGCCGCGCACCGGCAGCGCCGGCCGCACTGGTGGGAGACCATCGAGACGATCGATCTGGCGGGCCTGCTGCGCACCGCGACCGGCGCACTGATCATCGACGGCATGGGCACCTGGCTGACCGCGGTCTTCGACGCACTCGGCGCCTGGGAGTACCCGCGCGCCGTCACACCCCGGATCAACGAGCTGGTCGACGCCTGGCGCGCCACGCGGGCGTACGTCGTCGCGGTCAGCGACGAGGTCGGTCTGTCGGTCGTGCCGGAGACGCCCGCCGGACGCGCCTTCCGCGACATGCTCGGCCGGCTCAACCAGCGCCTGGCCGCCGAGTCGGAGGAGACCGCCCTCGTCGTCGCCGGGCGCGTGATGGAGCTGCCATGAGACACGAGACTCCCGCACCCCCGGCCGGGGCCGGGCTCCGGCTCACCCTGTCGCTGCTCACCGTGCTGCCGGTGCGGTGCGACCGCGCCGACCGCGAGACCGCGGGCACGGCGATGGCGCTGGCCCCGGTGGCCGGGCTCGCCGTCGGCCTGGGCGCCGCGGCCGTGACCGTCGTCGCGGGGCTCGCGGGCGCCGCCGGCCTGCTGGCCGCGGTACTGGCGGTCGCGACGATGGCGCTGCTCACCCGCGGCCTGCACCTGGACGGCCTGGCCGACCTGGCCGACGGCCTGGGCAGCGGGCGGCCCGCCGGCGAGGCCCTGTCGATCATGAAGCGGTCCGACGTCGGGCCGTTCGGGGTGGTCACGCTGGTGCTCACCCTTTTCATCCAGGTCGCCGCGCTGGCGCAGGCGCCGCACCGGGCCGCCGCCGTGACGATCGCCGCGGTCACCGGGCGCCTCACGCTCACCTGGGCCTGCCGGGTCGCGGTGCCCGCGGCGCGCCCGGACGGGCTCGGCGCGCTCGTCGCCGGCACCGTGCGGCCCGGCGCGGCGCTCAGCGCCACGGCCGCCGTGGCCGCCGGCGCGGCGGCCGCCGGCCTGCTCACCGGCGGCCCGCGCGGTGCCGTCTTCGCCCTGCTGGCCGTGGCGGCCGGCCTGGGCGTCGCCGCCGCGCTGCTGCGGCACGCCGCGCGGCGGCTCGGCGGCCTCACCGGCGACGTGCTCGGCGCGCTCGTCGAGACGTCGGTCGCCGCCGCCCTGATCGTGCTCGCCCTGTCCGGCGCCTGACGCAGCTCGGCCACCCCGCCCATCCGGCCGTTCTGCCGATCGGTCACCCGCGCGCTCCGGTGTTCGCCGTTCCGCCGCTCCGTCGTTCCCCTTCCGGCGCTCCGGGCGCGGTCGTCGCCGACCGGCTGGCCTCTCTCGCCGGGGCGAACGCCGCGGTCGCCCTGGGCTTCGCGCTGCTGGCCGACGGCCACGTCATGCTCCGCTGGACGGACGACCCGGTCGTGGACGTCCCGGCGACGCTCGACGCCTCCCCCTGTGAGGAGCACCGCACCGAGCCGCCCGCAGGCGGCCCGGGCCCGCCCCCGATCCGCGGGACCCACCCCGCTCCGCCGGACGCCGGTCCCGGCCCGGCGGTTGCCGCCGGCCCGCGAGGCCGGGGCGCTCCCCCGCCACCGGCCATGCGCCGCGACGCCGTTCCCCGAGGTCCGGCCGGAGGCGAGGAAGGCTGTGGCGGCCGAGGGTGACCGCGGGGCGCGAGCGTACTCGTGCTCATCGACCTCGCGACGGGACTAGCATCAAGCCGCGTGACGAACATCAGGCTTGCCAGTGCAGAAACCGCATCTCTCGACGTCGACGCCGTGGTGGTCGGCATCGTGGCCGACGACTCCGGCATCGGGCCGGCCCCCGGCGCCGAGGGGATCGACCGGGCGCTCGACGGCAGGCTCGTCGACGTGCTGACCCGGCTCGGCGCCAAGGGCGAGCGCGATGAGGTCACCAAGATGCCGACGTTCGGCGCTCTCGCCGCCCCGCTCGTGGTCGCCGCCGGCCTCGGCCGGTCCTACGACGAGGAGTCGCTGCGCCGCGCCGCCGGCGCCGCCGTCCGTTCCCTCGCGGGCTGCCGTTCCGTCGCACTGCTGCTGCCGGCCGCCACCGCCGGCGAGGTGGCCGCCGTCGCCACCGGCGCGCTCCTGGGCAACTACGCGTATCTGAAGTACCGCACCGGCGACGGGCACAAGCCGCCGGTCGCCGAGCTGACCGTCGTGACCGAGACGAAGACCGGCGCCGACGCCGCGCTGCACCGCGCCACCGTGGTGGCCGAGTCCGTCGCGCTGGTGCGCGACCTGGTCAACACGCCGCCGTCCGACCTGTACCCCGCGGCGCTCGCCGAAATCGCCCGGCAGGTCGCCGAGGCCGGCGGCCTGGAGATCGAGGTGCTCGAGGAGGCCGCTCTGCGCGAGGGAGGATACGGCGGCCTCATCGGCGTCGGCCAGGGCTCGGCCAACCCGCCGCGGCTCGTCCGCCTCGCCTACCGGCACCCGGAGGCCGCCAAGACCGTCGCGTTCGTCGGCAAGGGCATCACCTTCGACTCCGGCGGGCTGTCCCTGAAGCCGTCCGAGGGCATGGACTGGATGAAGTCCGACATGGGCGGGGCCGCCGCCGTGCTCGGCGCGATCAAGGCGATCGCGGCGCTGGAGCTGAAGGTCAACGCCGTCGGATACATGGCCATCGCCGAGAACATGCCGAGCGGGACGGCCCAGCGCCCGTCCGACGTGATCAAGATCTACGGCGGCACGACGGTCGAGGTGCTCAACACCGACGCGGAGGGCCGCCTCGTCCTCGCCGACGCGCTGGTCCGCGCCGGCGAGGACGACCCCGACCTCATCGTCGACGTCGCCACGCTGACCGGCGCGCAGCTCGTCGCCCTCGGCACCCGCACGACCGGCGTCATGGGCAGCGACGAGGAGACGTGCGCGAAGGTCGTGGCCGCCGCGGGCCGCGCCGGCGAGGCCGCCTGGCCCATGCCACTGCCCGAGGAGCTGCGCAAGGGGCTCGACTCGGCCGTCGCCGACATCGCCAACATCACCGGAGAGCGCTGGGGTGGCATGCTGGTGGCGGGCCTGTTCCTGAAGGAGTTCGTGCCCGAGGGGGTGCACTGGGCGCACCTCGACATCGCCGGCCCCTCGTTCAACAAGGGCGAGCCGTACGGTTACACGCCGAAGGGCGGCACCGGCGCCGCCGTCCGGACGCTGGTACAGGTGGCGGACGACACCGCCGCCGGCGTGCTGTGAGCCGGCCAGGCCGGGGCTGCGCACAGCACGCCGGCGCACCGGCCGGGCCGGCCGAGCGCACGTGGGCGCGCGTGACGGTGGCGTGAACGTCTCGCGCGGGCACCCGCCCGGCGGAACACGCGGCCGGGCACTCCGGCCCGGTTCCGGCCGGCCGGCGGAGCCGACCGGCGGGCGGCGTGCGGGCCGGGCGGCCACAAGTGGAAAGATTGCGTCTCGGAAGGCGGTCGCGCCAGGCCGGAGGCGCGGGAGAAGGCATCGAAGGAGCGTCCTGTGTCGAATAGCCCCTACGACATCGTCGTCCTAGGTGGCGGCAGCGGCGGATACGCGTGCGCCCTGCGCGCGAGTGAGCTGGGCATGAGCGTTCTGCTCATCGAGAAGGACAAGCTGGGCGGCACGTGTCTCAACCGCGGCTGCATCCCGACCAAGGCGCTGCTGCACGCCGCCGAGGTGGCGGACCAGACGCGCGAGGCGGCGGAGTTCGGGATCAAGGCCCGGTTCGACGGCATCGACCTGCCCGGTGTGCACGCCTACAAGGACAAGGTCGTCAGCACCACGGTGAAGGGCCTGACCGGCCTGATCAAGTCGCGGGGCATCGAGATCGTCGAGGGCGAGGGCCGACTGGCCGGTCCGACGCAGGTGCGCGTCGGCGACACGACGTACGAGGGCCGCCACATCGTGCTGGCCACCGGCTCGTACCCGCGGTCGCTGCCGGGCCTGGAGATCGACGGCGAGCGCGTCATCTCCAGCGACCACGCCCTGGTCCTCGACCGCATCCCGCGGTCGGTGGTCGTCCTCGGCGGCGGCGTGATCGGCGTGGAGTTCGCCAGCATCTGGCGGTCCTTCGGTGCAGAGGTCACGATCGTCGAGGCGCTGCCGCACCTGCTGCCGCTGGAAGAGGAGTCCAGCTCCAAGCGGCTGGAGCGCGCGTTCCGCCGCCGCGGCATCAGGTACGAGCTCGGCGCCCGCTTCGAGAGCGTCAAGCACACCGACTCCGGCGTCATCGTGACGCTGGAGGGCGGCAAGACCCTCGACGCCGACATCATGCTGGTCGCCGTCGGCCGCGGGCCGGTGTCGGAGGGCCTGGGCTTCGAGGAGGCCGGCGTCGAGACCGAGCGCGGCTTCGTCAAGGTGGACGAGTACTGCCGCACGAACGTCCCGACGATCTCCGCGGTCGGCGACCTGGTCCCGACGCTCCAGCTCGCGCACGTCGGCTTCGCCGAGGGCATCCTCGTGGCCGAGCGGCTCGGCGGGCTCGATCCCGCACCGATCGACTACGACGGCGTGCCGCGCATCACCTACTCCGAGCCGGAGGTCGCCTCAGTGGGCATCACCTCGGCGACGGCCCGGGAGCGGGGCATCGAGACGATCGAGTTCACCTACGATCTGGCCGGCAACCCGCGGAGCAAGATCCTGGCGACGCAGGGCGAGGTCAAGGTCATCGCGCGCAAGGACGGCCCGGTGCTGGGCGTCCACATCGTCGGCAGCCGTGTCGGCGAGCTCATCGCCGAAGGCCAGTTGATCTACAACTGGGAGGCCCTGCCGTCGGAGGTCGCCCAGCTCATCCATCCGCACCCCACCCAGTCCGAGGCGGTCGGCGAGGCTCACCTCGCGCTCGCCGGCAAGCCGCTGCACGTCCACGGCTGACGCCGCCCGAACATCTGTATTGAGGAGTCGCTGAGAACCATGCCGGTCTCCGTAACAATGCCCCAGCTCGGCGAGAGCGTGACCGAGGGCACCGTCACCCGTTGGCTCAAGAAGGAGGGTGAGCACGTCGAGGCCGACGAGCCGCTTCTGGAGGTGTCGACCGACAAGGTCGACACCGAGATCCCCTCACCCGCGTCGGGGGTCCTGAGCAGCATCACCGTCGCCGAAGACGAGACGGTCGAGGTCGGCGCCGAGCTCGCCGTCATCGCCGAGGAGGGCGAGGCCGCCGCCGTACCGCAGGAGCAGGCGCAGCCCGCCGCCGAGCAGCCGGCCCCGGCCGCCGCTCCCGAGCCCGAGCCACCGGCGCCCGCCGCGCCGCAGCAGCCCGCGGCCCAGCAGCCGGCCCCGCAGCCCGAGCAGCAGCAGCCGCCCACGCCGGCGTGGCCGCCGGCCCCGGTGCCGCAGCAGCCGGCGGCCCCGGCGCCCACGCCGGCCGCCGAGCAGGCCGGCGAGAGCCCGTACGTCACGCCGCTGGTGCGCAAGCTCGCCGCCGAGCACGGCGTCGACCTGGCCAGCGTCAAGGGCACCGGCGTCGGCGGGCGGATCCGCAAGCAGGACGTGCTGGAGGCCGCCCGCGCCCAGCAGGCGGCACGGGCCGCGCAGGCTCCGGGCCCCGCCGCGGCTCCGCAGGCCCCCGCCGCGGCTCCGCAGGCCCCGGCAGCGCCCGCGGCCCCGGCGGCCCCTGCCGCCCCGACCGCGTCCGCACAGGTGGCTCCCGCGGCGGCGTCGTCGGCGGCGGTCCCGCCGGAGATCTCCCGCCTGCGCGGCACGACCGAGAAGATGTCGCGGACCCGCCAGTCGATCGCCCGGCACATGCTGGAGTCGCTGCACGTCTCCGCTCAGCTCACCACGGTCGTCGAGGCCGACGTCACGAAGCTCGCCCGGCTGCGCGAGCGGGCCAAGGCCGACTTCCTGGCGCGCGAGGGCGTGAAGCTCAGCTTCCTGCCGTTCTTCGCGCTGGCCACGGTCGAGGCGCTCAAGGTGCACCCGAAGCTCAACGCGGTGATCAACTCCGAGACCAACGAGGTCACCTACCACGACGTCGAGAACCTCGGCATCGCGGTCGACGCGGAGAAGGGCCTCATGGTGCCGGTGATCCACAACGCCGGGCAGCTCAACCTCGCCGGCCTGGCCCAGCGGATCGCCGACCTGGCCGAGCGCACCCGCACCAACCGGGTCAGCCCGGACGAGGTGACCGGCGGCACGTTCACGATCACCAACACGGGTAGCCGCGGCGCGCTGTTCGACACGCCGATCCTGAACCAGCCGCAGGTCGGCATGCTCGGCACCGGCACGGTCGTCAAGCGCCCTGCGGTCATCGAGGACCCGCAGCTCGGCGAGGTCATCGCGGTGCGCTCGATCGTGTACCTCGCGCTGACCTACGACCACCGCCTGGTGGACGGCGCGGACGCCGCCCGCTTCCTGACCACGGTGAAGAATCGCCTCGAAGAGGGCAACTTCGAGGCGGAGCTCGGCCTGTAGTACCGTGCCGCGGCACGCTGCGCGGCCGGCTCCTCACTAGAGTTCGATCGTGCAGATCGCCGTCACCGGTTCGACCGGTCTCATCGGTGCGGCCCTCGTCCGCGCTCTGCGCGACGAGGGCCGCACCGTTGTCCGTCTCGTACGCCGCCGCCCCACCGCCGGCGACGAGGTCCGCTGGGATCCCTTCGGGGAGGTCGACACAGCGGCGCTGGAGGGCGTCGACGCCGTCGTGCACCTCGCCGGGGCGGGCATCGGCGAACGCCGCTGGACGTCCTGTCACCGGCGGCAGATCCGCGACAGCCGGGTCGAGGGCACCCGCACGCTGGCCCGCGCGCTGGCGGGCATGCGCAGGCCGCCGTCGGTGCTCGTGTCGGCGTCGGCCACCGGTTTCTACGGCGACACCGGGGACGACGCGGTGGACGAGGGAGCGCCGGGCGGCACCGGGTTCCTGGCGGAGGTCTGCCGCGACTGGGAGGCGGCGGCGCGCCCGGCCGCCGAGGCGGGCATCCGCGTCGTGCATCCCCGTACTGGCCTCGTGCTGGCCCGCGAGGGCGGCCTGCTGGGCAAGACACTGCCGCTGTTCCGCGCCGGGATGGGCGGGCGGCTCGGCACCGGGCGGCAGTGGATGAGCTGGATCTCGATCGCCGACCAGGTCGCGGCGCTGCTGTTCCTGATCGACGGCGACCTGGACGGCCCGGTCGACCTGACCGCGCCCGAGCCGGTGACCAACACGGTCTACACGCAGACGCTGGGCCAGGCCCTGCACCGGCCGGCGCTGCTGGTCGTGCCCGCAGCCGCGCTGCGGCTCGCGCTGGGCGGATTCGCCGACGAGGCGGCGCTGATCAGCAATCGGGTGCTGCCGACCCGGCTGGTCAAGGCCGGCTTCCGGTTCCGTCATCCGGACCTGGCCTCCGCCCTCGCCGACATCCTGCGCTGACCCCGCTCCCTGGGGTCGTTCCGGCACGCCGGGCGCCCGCGGTGAACCGAGCGTGTGATCCGGTCCACGAACTCGCAAGGAATCCCGGCACCCCGGCACGGTCCGGCACCGGTTGCCGTAGCGTGGCCGAGAGCGTACGGCGCCCGCCGGCGGACGGTCACAGCGGACGGAAGGCGAGCCGCCACCCCATCGCGGCCCGGTACCGGTGGCCGTGGCGCGACCGGAGACCGTACGGTGGCGGTGGCCGCGGCCGGACGGTCGCGGCGAACGGGCGGAAGAGGAGTACTGGGCATGAGCACTGACGGTGAACCACACATCGTGGCGATCGGCGGGGGAGGCTTCCTGCCGACGGACCGCCGCGGGCTGGCCCCGAGCCCGCTGGTGCGGTACGCCCTGGACCTCACCGGGCAGGACCGGCCGCGCGTGTGCTTCGTCACGACGGCGATGGGCGACGGCGCGGAGATCATCGCGCGCTTCTACGCGGCCTTCAGCCGGATCGACGCCGAGGTGAGCCACCTGGCGCTGTTCCCGATGCCCAACCACGAGGATCCGGCGGCGCACCTGCTCGCCCAGGACTTCGTGTACGTCTCCGGCGGCAGCGTGGCCAACCTGCTGGCCCTGTGGCGCCTGCACGGTCTCGACGAGGCGTTCGCGGCGG
This sequence comes from Actinomycetota bacterium, assembly GCA_048498315.1. Classification (GTDB taxonomy): domain Bacteria; phylum Actinomycetota; class Actinomycetes; order Streptosporangiales; family Streptosporangiaceae; genus Actinoallomurus. The sequence continues at coordinate 25,883 of JBEHYF010000012.1, read as the reverse complement.
CGTGGCGGGCGGGCGTCGTGCTGTGCGGTCAGAGCGCGGGCGCGCTGTGCTGGCACGTCGGCGGCAACACCGACTCCTTCGGCCCCGAGCTGCGGCCGCTCACCGACGGGCTGGGCCTGCTGCCCTACTCGTGCGGGGTGCACTACGACAGCGAGGAGCAGCGGCGGCCGCTAATGCAGCGCCTCGTCGCCGACGGCACGCTCCCCAACGGGTACGCCGCCGACGAGGCGGTGGCGCTGCACTACGTCGGAACCGAGTTCGTCCAGGCGGTGACGTACGTGGAGGGCCGTGGCGCGTACCACGTCGCCGCGGACGGCGCGGGCGGGGTCAAGGAGACCCGCGTCGAGCCTCGGCTGCTGGCGGCCTTCTAGAGGGCGTACGCTGACGTCCGTGAGCGAGCGCGACGAGGCGACCCTGACAGCGGTGCGCGACCGGCCTGCGGCCGGCCCGGTGAGCACCGGCGATCTCGTGTTCATCCACGCCGGATTCGGCGAGCACGCCGTCCCGTACCAGCGTGCGTGGGAGCTGCAGCGGCGCCTGCACGACCGGCGGGTGGCCGACGAGATCCCCGACGTGTGCCTGCTGCTGGAGCACCCGCCGGTCTACACGGCGGGCAAGCGCACCGAGCCGCTAGACCGGCCGATCGGCGACCCCGGGGCGCCGGTGATCGACGTCGACCGCGGCGGCAAGATCACCTGGCACGGGCCGGGGCAGCTCGTCGGGTACCCGATCGTCAAGCTGCGCGAGCCGGTCGACGTGGTCGCCTACGTCCGCACGATCGAGGAGGCGCTGATCAACGCCTGCGCCGACCTCGGGCTGGCGACCAAGCGGGTCGAGGGCCGCAGCGGCGTGTGGGTGCCCGGCGTGCCCGATCGCAAGGTCGGCGCGATCGGCATCCGGGTCTCGCGGGGAGTCACGATGCACGGATTTGAGATCAACTGCGACTGCGACATGTCGTGGTTCGACCGGATCGTCCCGTGCGGCATCCGCGACGCGGGCGTGACCTCGCTCACGACCGAGCTGGGCCGGCAGGTGACCGTGGCCGAGGTGCTCGGCCTGTCGGAGCGGCGCCTCGCCGAGGCGCTGGGCGCCGGGAGCACCGCGCACCGCACGCTCGACGCGATGCTCGGCGCGGTGGAGCGGTAGGCGCCCGCCGCGGAACGACCGTCCCCGCGCTGTGGCGGGTGCCGCCGGCCCGGCATAATGCCCGCGTTCGTGTCCGCCTCCGGCGTACCCGGGTACGCCGGGACCGGCTCCGGCGGGCCGCCGTGCCGCACCGGGTCAGCCCATGGCCTTGTAGATCGCCTGGCCTTCGGCGGAGGCGGCCTCGAAGAAGCGGGCGAGCCGTTCGTAGGCGGGCCGCAGCTCGCCGTCGCGGACGTCTTCGACCGGGCGGTCGACCCACTCGTCGGCGCCCTGCACGCCGAGCTCGGCCATGCGCACCGCGTCGTAGCGACCGGCGATCCGGTCGAACGCCGTGCCCGCGAGATGGTCGGCGGCCAGCTTGACCCGCTGCGCGGTCAGGTAGATGACGTCGACGCCGAGTTCCTCGGCGCCGTCCTCGGTGAGCAACCGGCCGCCGCAGACGACGTCGGCCGCCGGGTGCGGGCCGTCCCACGGGTCGCCGGTGAGCAGGTAGTGCACGCCCTGCCAGGCACCGTCGATGCCGAGTACGGGGTGCTTGTCCCGCCAATCGGCGGACCCGAAGACCTCCCGGGCGACGGCTCCCGGATCCGCTCCGCCCTCGACCTCCGGAAGCCTGAGGTACGTCATGGCCACTCGCACGCCTGACCTCCGTTATGCAAACTCCGCACGGGACACCCACGTCACCTTAGAGAGATCGATAGCTACGTTTGGTGAGAACGAGAGAAAAGATCGATCTCAACCTTCCGCCGACACCGCATCGGCGGGCCGGGTGAGCGCGGAACCGGCGGCCGACCCGCGGCTCTCGGGAGATCGTTCCATCATGCGCGCACCTTGCGCAACACGGCGGTGAAGGCCCGGGTCAGGCGCGGCGCTCGGCGCCACGGCGATGACCGCGGGCCGGCGCTTCGGCCGATCCTCACACGCCCGGTGGCACGTCCCGGCGGGACGGGTCGCGGCGTCCGGGCGCGGCGGGAGCTGCGACGTCCCGGTCACCGCCCGGATCACCGAGCTCGGCCGGACCGTCCCGTTCGCCGACATCGCGCTCACCGCGCACGGCGCGCTCACCGCGGACGGCCGCGCGGTCGCCGCGCACGCCGTCTGCGCGCTCCTCGGCCGATGCGGAAGGAACCGCCCGGACCGCCCGGGACACCGCCGGCCGCGACCTCTCAGGGGACCTCCGATCGCCCGTGCGGCGCGCACACGCCGGACGCCCCGGCACGCGGCCGGGGCGTCCGCCGGCGCTTCAGGCCGGGGCGGGTGGCGCTGACGTCACCAGTTCTTCTCGACGCCGGGTACGTTGGGCGGGAGCCGGTGCCCGGGCGGGTACATGATGTAGGCGATGCCTCCGCTGGAGGAGCTGCGCAGCCACACGTTCTCGAAGTTGGCGCGCGGGTAGACGTGGCGCACGGCGGCGTCCGTGGGCGAGGCCGGGTCGTTGACGATCGGGTCGCCGTTCTCGGTGAAGCCGACGACCACGAACAGGTGCCCGGCGGTGCTGTAGCCGGCCCCCGGCAGCTCGGACGCCTTGAACGACTGAGAGGTCACGACCGGGATGCCGGCCTTGATGAACTGCTCCAGCTCGCCCACCGAGCGCAGCCGCGTGACGAACCCGTTGAGCCCGAAGCGGCCGGCGTAGGCGGGGTTGAACGGCCAGTTGCCGGCGCCCTGGTAGTTGTAGTCGTAGGTGTTGCGGGCCGCGTAGTCGACCTGCGGGTCGGCGTAGGAGGGGTCGACCCACGACATCGCGCGCTTGGACGGCCCGCGCTTCCAGTAGGCGACGACCATCGAGGTGGACGTCGGGCTGCACCAGGCCTCGCCGCCGCCGTCGTACTGCGGGTACTGGCCCTTGTGCACGTCCTGGGAGTAGGCCGGCACCTTCAGCTCGATGCCCTCGGCGCCGCCGAGCGGGCTGACCGGGACGGTCGTGCGGTTCGGCACCAGCGAGGCCATCGCGCCGACCGAGCGCAGCACCGGCCGGGCGTGGCCGCCGGGCAGGCGGTAGAGCGTGACGCGGAGCTGGTAGGAGGTAAGGGAGTTCTTGGCGATGAAGGTGTCGATGTCGACGGTGCCGTCGGCATCGCCCTGGTTCGGCACCGAGGTGCGGTAGATGTCGCCGCCCTCCCCCGGGTCATCGGCCGCCCAGCGGCCCATGACGTACCACTTCGTTTCGGTGCCGGCGCCGGTGTGGCCGCGCATCTCGACCTGCAGCCAGCTGCCGTGCGGCGTGTCGGCGGTCCAGGAGGCGACGAGCTGGCTGGCGCCGAACCCGACCTTCACCGTCGGGGAGGTCCAGCGGGCGTAGTCCCACGTCTTGGTGCCGGCGCCGTACGGGTCGGTGTAGGTGGTGCGGCCGGCGGGCCGGGCGAAGGTGATGGCGCCGGAGCCGTACGGCCGTACGCCGTCGGAGGTGCCGGTCGCGAAGTCGCGGGCCGACGTCCACTGGTGGTAGGCGACGTAGGTGCGGTCCGCGGCGGCCGTGGACGCCGGCGCGGCCGACGCCCCCGCCGCCGGGACGACGGACGCGGCGGACGCCGCGAGACCGATGGACACGAGCAGGGGAACCTTCGGTGCTTTGGCACGTGAACCAGGCCAGGCCATGGCGCCTCCCAGGGCAGCGATCAACCTGCTCCGGGACGCTAGGACGCCGCCAGGGCGGTGTCAACGGTTTACGCACCACATCGCGATCTAGAAATTTGTTAACGGATGGGCCCGGAACGTTTTCGACTCCGCGCGGAAGGCTCGTATCCTTCCGTGCATGGCAAAAAAGCCCCAGGAGGGCGCGGAGGACGAGCGCCCCGGCCGCATCAAGCAGATCCGCATGGTCGCCTCGCTGGTCCACCAGGCCAACCCGAAGGCGCTGCCGATCGTCTTCGGAGCCGCAGCCGCCACATTGGTCGTTTTCGTGGTCCTCGGCGTGGTCCTGGGCGAGCTGCCGTTCATGATCCCCATCGGCGTGCTGTTCGCCGCCGCCATCGGCATGATCATCTTCGGGCAGATGGCGCAGCGCACGCAGTACGCGATGCTCGAGGGCCGGCCCGGGGCGGCCGCCTCGATCGTGGAGCACATGCGCGGGCGCTGGGTCGTCACGCCCGCGGTGCAGGCCACCCGCAACATGGACGTCGTGCACCGGGTGGTGGGCCACCCCGGCGTGATCCTGATATCGGAGGGCCCGCGGTCCCGCGTCGGCAAGCTGATCGGCGCGGAGAAGAAGCGCATCAGCCGGGCGGTGGCCGAGGTGCCGATCTACGACGTGCAGGTCGGCTCTGAAGAGGGCCAGGTGCCGATCGCCAAGCTGCAGCGCCACCTGGCCAGGCTGCCGCGCAATCTCAAGAAGGACCAGGTCAGCGAGATCACCGACCGCCTGAACGCGCTGCCGCAGACGATGCAGATGCCCAAGGGCCCCATCCCCAAGGGCGTGCGCATGCCCAAGGGCCCTCGCCCCCGCATGCGCTGATCGCCCCCACGCGGCCCGGCCCGTTCGTCCCGCTCACACCGGTCCACACGCCGGCCCCGCGCCGGTTCCGCCGTCGTCGGCGAGCCGCGCCCCTGGCGTCGGCCCCGGCCCCCGGCGCGACCTCGTCACCGCCAGGGTGTCCCGTTGCCCGTGTCCCGGCGTAGGGGATCGCGGCCCGGATCCGCCCGCGGGGCCCGGCCGGGCCCGCTGGTGGGGTGTCCACGAACGTTCACCGGGCCGGCGGCGACGGCCGGGGCACCGTATCGGCCGCGCCGGCGGCCGGTGTCTCGTGCGCGGACCTTCCCTCAGCAGGAAGAATTTCCTGTTGAGGGAACGAGCTCGGTAAGCCCCCCGGGACCGGCCGGCTCTGCATCGGACCCGGTCAACCCATGTGGTCACCGCACTAACGCATGACGACGACGCTGTCGGCGGCGCGGTCGTGCAACCCGCGGTAGTCGCGATCCCACAGCAGCGCGGGCACGACCATCAGCAGCAGCGCCGTCCGCACGAACGCCCACCACGGGCCGACCGGGCGGCCGTCCACGCGCACCACCCGAAGTCCGCACAGCCGCTTGCCGGGCGTCGTGCCGGTCAGGGCCGTGGACACCCACGTCACCAGGCCGAAAACGAGCAGCGTGGCGAGGCTGCGGCCGGTCGCGCTCCAGTGCAGGGCACCCGCCACCGCCGCGCACACGGCCAGCGCGATCGCCCAGTCGGCGAGCAGGGCACCCAGCCGCCGCCCGTATCCCGCGACCGAGCCGGCGCCCTCCCGGGGCAGCCCCAGCCGCTCGCCCGGCGTGCCCAGGTCGACGCCCGCAGCGCGGGCGCCTTCGAGCCAGGTACCGATCGAACGCCGCCGTTCAGTCATGCCCACCACGCTATCCGTCAAGCATCGCACGCCGTGTTCGGGCCCGCTGTAACACGCGCGAAACACATGGGACACGGCACGGAAACGGAGGGCGCATAGCGTTTCTACCCGCAAAAGAGCGCCCCAAGGAGGTTGGATGTTCAACAGCGCCGACGAGGTCCTGAGGTACATCAGGGACGAAGGCGTGCAGTTCGTCGATGTCAGGTTCACGGACCTGCCCGGCACGACTCAGCACTTCACGTTCCCGGTGGAGAGCTTTGGAGAGCACGTCTTCACCGATGGCCTGATGTTCGATGGCTCTTCCATTCGTGGCTTCCAGGAGATCCACGAGTCGGACATGCTGCTGCTGCCGGACCCGTCGACCGCTGTGCTCGACCCGTTCCGCCGGCACAAGACCCTGAACCTCACGTTCTTCGTGCACGACCCGCTGACCGGCGAGCCGTACACGCGTGACCCGCGCAACGTCGCCCGCAAGGCCCAGGAGTACCTCCGCGGCACCGGCATCGCCGACACGGCGTACTTCGGCCCCGAGGCGGAGTTCTACATCTTCGACGATGTGCGCTTCGAGACGCGGCAGAACGAGGCGTACTACCACATCGACTCGGTCGAGGGCGCGTGGAACACCGGCCGCAAGGAAGAGGGCGGCAACCTCGGCTACAAGCCGCGCTACAAGGGCGGCTACTTCCCGGTGCCGCCGATGGACCACTTCACCGACCTGCGCTCGCAGATGGTGCGCCAGCTCATCGCGTGCGGCGTCGAGACCGAGATGCAGCACCACGAGGTCGGCACGGCCGGACAGGCGGAGATCGACATCAGGTTCGACACGCTGCTGAAGATGGCCGACAAGCTGATGCTCTACAAGTACATCGTCAAGAACGTCGCACGGCAGGCGGGGAAGACGGTCACCTTCATGCCCAAGCCGATCTTCGGCGACAACGGCTCCGGCATGCACTGCCACCAGTCGCTGTGGAAGGACGGCGCGCCGCTGTTCTACGACGAGGTCGGCTACGCCGGCCTGTCGGACCTGGCCCGCCACTACATCGGCGGTCTGCTCAAGCACGCCCCGTCGCTGCTGGCCTTCACCAACCCGACCGTGAACTCCTACCACCGCCTGGTGCCCGGCTTCGAGGCCCCGGTGAACCTGGTCTACTCGCAGCGGAACCGCTCCGCCTGCGTCCGGATCCCGATCACCGGCTCGAACCCGAAGGCCAAGCGGCTGGAATTCCGGGTGCCGGACCCGTCCGCGAACCCGTACTTCGCGTTCTCGGCCATGCTGATGGCCGGCCTCGACGGCATCAAGAACAAGATCGAGCCGCCGGAGCCGGTCGACAAGGACCTGTACGAGCTGCCGCCGGAGGAGGCGCGCAACGTGCCGCAGGTCCCGGGTTCGCTGGAGGCCGTGCTGGACGCGCTCGGGGCCGACCACGACTACCTCCTCGAAGGCGGCGTGTTCACGCCGGACCTCATCGAGACGTGGATCAGCTACAAGCGCGAGAACGAGCTCGACCCGATCCGGCTCCGCCCGCACCCGCACGAGTTCGAGCTGTACTACGACGTGTGAACTTCACACGCGGTGGTGACCTCGCGATTCATCAGCGCATCTGCTTCTGAGTCCGCGAGGAGTCCGCGGAGTCGGCCCGGTTTGCCAGGCACGGCAGCAACGGCGGATCGGGCCGGCTCGTCTCTATCCGGCCACAGGGGTACATGCCTCCACCCTGAGAACTAGGGCCATGGTCTCCAGGACCGAGACGCAGACCGTTCCTGGAGGTGATCACAAGAAAGGCTGGATGCGCGAGCATTATCGCCATGGTCCAGCTTGCCGCCGGCCAGCCGCGTCACGGGGGCGACGCGGCGGGTACCCGGGCCGACGCCTCTTCGGTCCCGGCGCCCCGGCTATGGCGGGAGATCGCCCTCATCGCCGTCTTCTACGTCGCGTACACGCTCGTGCGCCTGCTCATCCCGCACGACGAGACGGCGGCGTACGCGCACGCCGGCCAGGTGCTGCGGCTCGAACGCGCGCTGGGCATCGACACCGAGCTGAGCCTGAACCGTGGGCTGATGGACCTGCCCTGGCTGGCCAGGCTCGCCAACGTCTTCTACGCCACCGCGCACTTCGTCGTGACGCTCGCCGTCCTCGTATGGCTCTACCGCCGGCGTCCCGCCCACTTCGCGCGGCTGCGCACCTCACTGGTGGTCGCCACGGCGGTGGCGCTGATCGGGTTCTGGGTATACCCGCTCGCGCCGCCGCGGTTCCTCGGGACCTCCGGATTCGTCGACCCGGTGACGGCGCTGCACACGTTCGGGCTTTACTCGTCGCCGGAGGCGGGATCGCTGACGAACCAATTCGCGGCGATGCCGTCGATGCATGCGGGGTGGGCGCTGTGGTGCGCGTCCGCGGTCATTACGATGGTTCGCCGCCCGATCGTCCGGGCGATCGCCGCACTTTACCCGATTGTGACAATTCTGGTGATTTTTTCTACCGCGAACCATTACGTGCTCGACGCCGTCGCCGGCATCGCGATCATGACAACAGCGCTGGTCGCAGGCGGTCACCTGCACAGGCCCCGGAGCCGCGACCACCGGGCGAAGGATCACAAAGTGACAAACAAGACAACCATTGGTGGCCGTTCACCACATTCGATCTGACACCATGGAGATCATGTCAGGGTCGGCCGTCGCGGCAGTCGCCACGGGCGACACCACACAAGCACATTCGGCGCACGGCACCACGGGACGTCCCCGGCTGTACCGGGAGATCCTTCTCATCGTCGTCTGCTACAGCGCCTACTCCCTCGTACGCGACTTCGTGCCGCCGAACCACTCGGCGGCGATCGCGCGCGGGCACGAGGTGCTCGGGTTCGAACGCCTTCTGCACCTGAACATCGAGCTACCGATCAACCACCTGTTCGCGATCGACCGCGTGCTGGGCGTCGCGGCCAACTACTACTACGAGTCGCTCCATTTCATTCTCACGATCGGCGTCCTGGTGTGGCTGTACCTGCGGCACCCGGACCGCTACGTGTTCCACCGGCGGCTGATCTTCGCGACGACCGTGCTGGCGCTCGTCGGCTTCTGGCTGTTCCCCCTGGCCCCGCCGCGCATGCTCCCCGGCTTCACCGACACCGTGCTGACGTACCACACCGGCGGCCTGTACGAGTCGGGCACGTCGCCGATCGCCTCGATGTCGAACCAGTACGCCGCCATGCCGTCCCTGCACACCGGCTGGGCGCTGTGGTGCGCGCTCGCGATCCGGGACGTCGTCCGCACCCGCTGGGTCAAGATCGCCGCCGTCTGCTACCCGCTCATGACCGTGTTCGTCATCCTGGGCACCGCCAACCACTACGTGCTGGACGCCATCGGCGGCGTGGTCACCCTCGGCACCGGCTACGCCGCGACCCGCTGCGTGCGCGTCGTCATTCCCCGCCTCGGCCCGGTCGCCCGCGTCTTCTCCACCGAGTGACCTCGCCGGCCCCTCGGCGGCCACGTGGATCAGCTCACGTCGGGCCGGTCGTTCGCCCTGCCCGGCTTGACGGCGCCGACGTCGTCGTGGGCAGGATTGGACCGTCCGGCCGGACCGGCCGCGAACCCGCGCAGCATGTTCTCGGTCACCCGCGTGACGAACGCCGCCGCCTTGCCGGTGACCCCGTGCCCGCAGGCCTTCCCGCGCATCGCGCACACCCAGCGCATGGTGCCGGTGGCGAACACCCCGGCGCCGCTCCTGGCCGTGTAGTACGTGGCGTCGGACGTGGTCGTGTAGGTGCCGCACCGGATCGTGGAGTGCGCCAGCACCTCGATCGGCCGCGGCGTGGGCGCGCCGCTCGTCAGCGCGTCCGACTCCGGCCCGACCATTCCGGGGAACCGCTCCCCCTTGCCCGCCCCGGTGCCGGCGAACAGCCAGTTCTCCGGCCGGCGCACGGTCCAGGCGCCGTCGGCCGGGAAGCAGGTGTACTCGATGCCGATCAGCGCGCTCTCCGGCCGTGGATCCGGCGGCAGCCGCCAGTCCTGCGTCTTGGCGGCCGGGTCCTTGACCGGGTCCTCATCGGCGCTCTTGTAGCAGACGACGAGCCGGTCGGCGCCGAGCGCGGTCGGCTGGAACCGGATGTGCCGGTTGACGGCGTTGGCGCCGAGGAAGGCGAGGTTCACCCCGGCGTCGCGGGCCCGCGTCGCCTCGTCCCGCATCGCCGTCGACCAGTACTCGTCGTGACCCAGCGTGACCAGCGCCCGCGCCCCGTCGAGCAGGTGCGGGTGCTGGTCGAGGTCGTTGTCGGTCTCGTACGCCAGCGGCAGCCCGGTGCGCTCCGCCACCGCGATCGCGGGCTGTTCGAAGGCGAGGAACTTCACCGCGCCGTTTCCGTCGTACGGACGGTCGAAGCTGACCGCGCGGGAGCGCCCGTCGAATCCGCCCGGCCCCTTGTACAGGTCACGGCCGCCCCACATGTTGTACGCCTGCCACGTCGTGGTGGCGTTGAGCAGGACGACCCGGCCCGCGGTACTCGGCGACCGCACCGTGACCGGCACGAACCGCTGGGCGCCCGAGTCGGCGTCCAGACGCAGCAGGTACGAGCCCGCCGGCCACCCGGTGGTCGCGATGGTGAGCGACGGCCTCCAGGGCGCGGTGACCGTGTGCGTCTTCCCGGTGGTCTTCGCGGGAGCCTGCCGCTCCCCTGCCTGATGCGGCGAGGTCCACACGGCACGCGCCTGCTTGCCGCCGTACCAGCCCATGCGGAACGCGGTCACGGTGTAGCCCTTGGCCGTCGTGGACACGAACAGCCGGAACGACTCCCCCGGCAGAACGCTCACGTGGTCGGCGAACCCTTCGATGGCGTGCTCGGCGCCCACCTTCTTCACCCGCCACGCCGCGGTGCCAGGTCGGGAGTTCTCTGCCACGGCCGGCGCGAGGGCGGCGGCCGTGTGCGCGGGCGTCCGGTGTTCGGCCCTGACACCCGCGCAGGCGGCGACCGACAGGATGAGGGCGAGCGCGGCGACGGCACGACGAGTGATCACGGCGCGCATTCTCTCCCATCACCCCGCACGCCATGCGGGCGCCATGCGGACGCTAACCGCCCCTTAACCGGCACGATCAAGATCCCGCCTGCGCGCCCTGCCCGTCGCGATCACCCCACGCGCGTGGGGAGGACATCTCAGCTCCGGTCAGATCATGACCGGTGAACGGATCACCCCCACGTGGGGGTGATCCGGTGGATCAGCAGCCGCACCAGTTCGTCACGCAGTCCTCCCCACGCGCGTGGGGGTGATCCCGTGGAGCTGACGCGCACCCTGATCGGTCTTCTGTCGTCCCCACGCGCGTGGGGTGATCCATTACGTTTCCGGCTCCTTCCGGCTGCTGGCCGCTGGGGAGGAGACGAAGGCGCGGAACTCTTCAGCGCTCATTCGGTCGAAGCGGGCGAGCGCGGCCCCGAGGAACGTCGTCGTCCGGCTTGATTGTGATGACCTCGGTCAGGCGTGCGTCCGCGTTCGGCGAGCAGACCCGGACCCGTGTCGGGGCGATCATCGTGGCATTCAGGCCCGCCGCCTGGCAGGCTCGTGCCAGCCGGTCAGCGAGCGCATGGGCCTCCTCGGGGATCGCCCGCCGTGCTTCTTGGGTTGTCATGGAGTCGATGGAACTGCCCGAGGGGCCGCGGTCGGCAGATGACATCCGATGACATCTGGCGGGAGGTATGGTGCCAGCAACGATCACCATCACCGGCACGCGCGCGACGGGGCACCGGCCGCCCGACGAGTACGATGCGGTCTTCAGCGAGTACCTCGCACCTTTCGCGCGGGAGACGACGCACTTTTACGTTGGTGGTGCGAGCGGCGTGGACTCGCTCGCGCTTCTCTGGCTGGCGACCGAAACACGGTCGACGATCAGTGTTGCCGTACCCGGTACCGTCGCCGATCAGCCGTCCGATGCGCGCCAGGCCATCGCACGCTCGGACGAGGAGAGGGCTCGGTGAGATCGTCGAACTGCGGCAGGTGGGCCATCCCTCGGCCGAGGCCTACCACTATCGGAACCGATGGATGGTGGACCGCGGTCAGCTCGTGATCGCGTTTCCGCGCGGAGAGGACCAGACGAGCGGGACCTGGTACACCGTGAACTACGCGGCCGAGCAGGGCAAGCCTCGCCTCATCGTGCCCGTCTGACGACTCAGCGTGCTGTACTGGTGCAATGACGTCACCGGAGCGGAAACGGGCGGCTCAGCGCCTGCGCGCCCTGCGATTGCGCCGGGGCTGGTCCGTACTGGACCATGCCCGCGCGTTGCGGGACGCTGCCCGCCGTCTTCACATGCCCGCCGTCGGTCAGGCCCGCTTGAGCACCATCCAGCGGACGATCGCACGCTGGGAGAACGGGTCGGTGCGTCCTGGCGAGCGCTACCAGCTCCTGCTTGCCCATGTCTACGCCGATCAGGGCGGATTGACGGCTCGCGAGCCGGCGACGGCCGTCGCGCTTTCGCCGCTCTGCACACGGCATGGCACGAAGTCGGCAGTGTCCGCGTGGAGGAGCCCGCGCCGGCCGGCTTCGACATCGGGCGGCTGCACGGCTTCGAGGGGCTCTGCCACCTTTACGCCGGAGATCCCGCCACGGCGGAGAGCCGTTTCGCCGACTCGGCGAACACGCACCGGCGGCCACGGGACGCCGTGCAGCGAGGCATCGTCCTCACCGACAGGGCGACGACGCGTATCCGCCTGCGCGATCCCGAGGCCGCCGTGAAGCTCCTCCATCAGTGCGTCGAGCTGACGGCGAGCACACGCGGACGGGTGCCCGCCCAGCGCATCCGCGAGGCGCGACTCGCCCTCCGCCCGTGGCGGGACGAGCGGTTCGTGGCCGAACTCGACGACCACGTGCACAGCGCTCTGATCGCCGGAACCTGACCCCTGTGCAGGCAGGCCGAGCACCCCGCTGCCGCGTGGATGACTCTGCCCTGCGCACGCGCGGGCGATCCGTGCCGTGAGCCGGAGACTGGCCGACGGTTCAATGATGCTGTGCAGGTTAAGGGCCGTTGGCGGTGCCGTAGAAGATGCGTTCCATGACGGCGCGGGCGTGGCGGGCGCGGCGCTGGTAGTCGTCCAGCAGCTCGCCGGAGCCCGCGTAGCCGAGCACCCGCGCGACGGCGGACCGCTCGCGGTGGTGTTCGGAGGGCAGCAGGTCGGAGGCCCGCCCGCGGACCAGCATCACCATGTTGCGGATGCGCGTCGCCAGCCGCCAGGCGTCCGCGAGCCGGGCGGCATCGTCGGCGGCGAGCAGGCCGGCGGTGACGGCGGCGTCGAGCGCGGCCAGGGTGCGGGTGGTGCGCAGACCGGGCACCGTGTACGCGTGCTGGAGCTGCAGGAGCTGGGCGACCCACTCGACGTCGGACAGCCCGCCGGGGCCGAGCTTGGTGTGCAGGCGGCGGTCGGCGCCGCGCGGCAGCCGTTCGGCCTCCATGCGGGCCTTCAACCGGCGGATCTCCCGCAGCGCGCGGTCGTCGATGCCGCCCTCAGGCCAGCGGACCGGGTCGATCAGCGCCTGGAACCGCGCGCAGAGCTCCGGGTCGCCGATGACCGGGGTGGCGCGCAGCAGGGCCTGCCCCTCCCACGGTGAGGACCAGCGGCGGTAATACGAGGCGTAGGAGTCGAGGGTGCGGACCAGCGGGCCCTGGCGGCCCTCCGGGCGCAGCCCTGGGTCGATCACCAGGGGCGGGTCCGGCGCGGGCAGCGCGAGCAGCCGGCGCAACTCCTCCGCGACGGCGTGCGCGGCGCCGGCGGCGTCGCGTTCATCCGCGCCGGGCAGCGGCTCGTGCACGAACATCACGTCGGCGTCGCTGCCGTAGCCGAGCTCGTACCCGCCGAAACGGCCCATGGCGACGATGGCGAGCCGCGTCGGCAGCGGCGACCGGCGTTCCATCTCGACCTTGCCGGTGGCCGCACGCAGCGCCGCCTCGATCGTGACCACGGCGATGTCGGTCAGCGCCTCGCCGGTGGCCCGCACGTCGAGCAGGCCGAGCAGGTCCGCCACGGACACCCGGAGCAGTTCCCGGCGGCGCAGCGCGCGTACCGCGGCGACCGCGTCCGCGGCGGGGTCGAGGCGCAGGCGGTCGGCGGCGGCCTCCAGGTGCCGGCCCACCGCGGCCAGCGCCTCGCCGCGCAGGGCTTCGCGCGGGCGCGGTTGAAGGGCGGCGTCCCCGGCCAGCAGCGTGACCGCCTCCGGCGCGCGCAGCAGCAGGTCGGTGGCGTACCGGCTGGCGCCGAGCACGAACGCCATCCGCTCGGCGACCGTGACGTCGTCGCGGAGCAGCCGCAGGTACCAGGGAGTGGTGCCGAGCGCGTCGCTGACCTGCCGGAAGCCGAGCAGCCCGGCGTCGGGGTCGGGCGCGTCGGCGAACCAGCCGAGCATCACCGGCAGCAGCGTGCGCTGGATGGCGGCACGCCGGGAGACGCCGGACGTCAGCGCCTCCAGGTGCCGCAGCGCGCCGTCGGTGTCGGCGTAGCCGAGGGCTTCGAGGCGGGCCCGCGCCGCCTCCCGGGTCAGGCGTACCTCCTCGCCGGGCAGCCGGGCCACGGCCTCCAGGAGCGGCCGGTAGAACAGCTTCTCGTGCAGGCGGCGCACCTCGCGGGCGTGCCGCCGCCACTCGGTGGTGAACTCCCCCACCGGATCGGCCCGGAAGCCCAGCGCCCGGCCGAGGCGCCGCAGGTCGGCCTCGCCGGTGGGCACGAGGTGGGTACGGCGCAGACGGTGCAGCTGGATCAGGTGCTCGACGCGCCGCAGGAAGCGGTACGCCCCGGCCAGGGCGGCCGCGTCGGCCCGGCCGACGTACCCGCCCCACGACAGCTTCTTCAGCGCGATGAGCGTGTTCGGCCCGCGCAGCTCCTCGTCGGTACGGCCGTGCACGAGCTGGAGCAGCTGCACCGCGAACTCCACGTCGCGCAGCCCGCCCGGACCGAGCTTGAGTTGCCGGGGGGCCTCCTCCGGGGCGATGTGCTCCTCGACGCGCCGGCGCATGGCCTGCACGTCCTGCACGAAGTTCTCGCGCTCGGCGGCGCGCCAGACCAGCGGCGCGAGCGCGGCGACGTACGCCTCGCCCAGGTCGAGATCGCCGGCCACCGGGCGTGCCTTCAGCAGGGCCTGGAACTCCCACGTCTTGGCCCAGCGCTCGTAGTAGGCGCGATGGCTGGCGAGCGTGCGCACGAGCGGCCCGGCCCTTCCCTCGGGGCGCAGGGCCGCGTCGACCTCCCACAGCGCACCCTCGGCGGTGGTGGCCGAGCAGGCCCGGATCATGCCCGCGGCCAGCTTCGTCGCGGCGCGCAGGGCGGTGTCCTCGTCATGGCCCGGGGCCGGTTCGGCGACGAAGACGACGTCGACGTCGCTGACGTAGTTCAGCTCGCGCCCGCCGCACTTGCCCATGCCGATCACGGCGAGCCGGCAGGCGTCCGCGGCCTCGCCGAGCCCGGCGCGGGCGATCGCCAGCCCGGCCTCCAGGGCGGCGGCCGCCAGGTCGGCCAGTTCCGCGGCGACGTCCTCGACGTCGGTGACGCCGGTCAGGTCGCGCCCGGCGATGTGCAGCAGTCGGCGGCGGTAGGCGACGCGCAGAGCGAGGTCCGGGTCGGTCGCGGTGGCGCGCGGGGCCGGCGCGGCGGGATCGGCGCCGACGGCGCGCAGGAGGCCGGCGCGCAGCTCGCCGGCGTCGGCGCGCTCGACGGCGCCGGAGCCGGCGAGCACCTCCCAGTCGCCGGGGTGGCGGGCCAGGTGGTGGCCGAACGCGGCGCTCACGCCGAGGACGGCGACCAGCCGGTCGAGGGCGGCCGTGTCGGCGGCCAGGCCCGCGGCGACGTCGGCGTGTTCCAGCAGCGGCAGCAACCCGGCCAGCGCGAGGTCCGGGTCGGCCGCGGCGCCCAGGGCGCCGAGCAGGTCGTCTCCGAGCGGGTGCCCCTTGAGGCGGCGTTCGGCCGCGGCGGCGTCGGTGACGCCCAGCCTGGCCAGCCGGCCGGTCATGCTCTCCGTACGGCGTTCGCTCACGGACAAAGGTAATCACGCGCGGCCCGCGGGGTCCCATGCACCCGGCCGGACCCGGCACCGTCGCAGCGACGCCGACGCACCGCGTGCCGGCCGCCCCGGCGACGCGCATCCGACGACGCAGACCGGCCTGGACGAGCCCGGATCCCCGGCGCCGGCCCCGAACAAGGCCGGATATTGTCGGCGACGACGATGGCTCGCAGGACGGCACCGCCTCCGGCACCGGCCCGGGACGGGCTCGGACCGGGCGCCGGGCGCCCTGGCCCGGCGGCGTGGCCCGGACCGGCGCAGGCCCGGACGCGAACATCCGGACTCCCACGGTCCGGGCTCGCACGTCCGGACCATGCGACCGGGACGGCGGGGCGGCCGGGCGGGCGAGGACGCCCGCCGGCTCCGGCCGCCGGTCCGCCGGTCAGGCGACCGGTTCGGTGACGGTCTCCGCGGACTGCTCCTTCGGCCCACGGGCGACGGAGCTGCGCAGCGGCACCTCACGGACGAACCAGGCGACGATGAACGCGACGAACGCGATCGCCGCACCCCCGATCAGCGTGCCGTGCAGGCCGTCCGTGATCCCGAGCTGGAACGCCTCGCGGATCGGCGCGGGCAGCGTCCGCAGCACCTCCGGCGTCGCATGCGCACCCCCGTTCGCGAGCCGGTGCCCCACCTGCGGGCCGAGACGGCCGGAGATGGTGTGCACGAACCGGTTGGTGAAGATCGAGCCGAACAGCGCCACGCCGAGCGAGCCGCCGACGGTGCGGAACAGCGTGACCGACCCGCTGGCCGCGCCCATGTCGCGCAGCTCCGCACTGTTCTGGGTGATGAGCGTGGTGTTCTGCATGATGAAACCCATGCCCAGGCCCAGCACGAGCGTGAGCGCCGAGCTCGTCATCGTGCTCGTGTCGACCTTCAGCAGGAGCAGCACGAGCATGCCGGCCGTCATCACCGCGCCGCCGATGATCGGGTAGAGCTTGTACCGCCCGTTGCGCATGATCAGCTGGCCGGTGGCGAGCATCACGACGAGCATGCCGAACATCAGCGGCAGGAGCAGCAGGCCGCTCGTGGTCGCGGAGGCGCCCTGCACGTCCTGCATGTACTGCGGCAGGAAGTTGACCGCGCCGAACATCGCCGCGCCGACGAGGAAGCTCAGGATCTGGGCGACGGTGAAGTTGCGGTTGCGGAACAGCCGCGGCGGCAGGATCGGCTCCGGCACGCGGGTCTCGGCGAACACGAAGGCGACCAGCGCGATCATCGAGACGACGGCCAGCCCGATGATCTGCCAGGAGGCCCAGGGGTACTCGGTGCCGCCCCAGCTCGCGACGAGGGTGAGGGCGACCACGCCGATCGTCAGCAGCACCGCGCCGACGTAGTCGATGCGGGCCTTGATGTGCGGGGTGTGCAGGCGCATGCCCAGGCCGGTCACCAGCAGCGCCGCGGCGCCGAGCGGCACGTTGACGTAGAACGTCCAGCGCCAGCTCAGGTGGTCGGTGAGGAAGCCGCCGATGAGCGGGCCGCCGACGAACGCGATCGGCATCATGCCGCCGATGATCGCCTGGAACCGGCCCCGCTCGCGCGGCGGCACCAGATCACCGATGATCGCGAAGGCGCCGACCATCAGGCCGCCGGCGCCCAGGCCCTGGAGCGCGCGGAAGGCGATGAGCTGCCCCATGCTGTGGGAGAGCCCGGACAGCATGGATCCGGCGAGGAAGATGACGATCGAGGACATGAACATGCCCTTGCGGCCGTACAGGTCGCCGAGCTTGCCCCAGATCGGGGTGGCGGCCGCGGTGGCCAGCGCGTAGGCGGTGACGACCCAGGAAAGGTGGCTCAGGCCGCCCAGGTCGCCGACGATCGTCGGCAGCGCGGTGCCGACGATCAGGTTGTCGAGCATCGCCAGGAACATGCCGAGCATGAGCCCGATGATCGATATGTAAAGCGAGCGGGTGCTCCGCCCCTCGATCTCGCCCGGCGGCGCGGTCTCCATCGAATTCGTCCCCGTCATGGGTAGTCTCCCCCTTGAGACCGACGGCTTACTTGCCGACCGGCTAGCTAACTTACCTGCCGTACGGTAAGCTCAAACTAGCCGGTCGTCAAGTCAGTTTCCGAATGGAGTGGATCATGGGCGAGCACCGCGGCGACACCCGGGCGCGGATCCAGGAGGTCGCACTGGAGCTGTTCGCCGACCGGGGTTACGAGAAGACGTCCCTGCGCGAGATCGCCGAGCGCCTCAACGTCACAAAGGCGGCACTTTACTACCACTTCAAGACCAAAGAGGACATCATCGTCAGCCTCTTCGAGGACGCCCTCGCCGAGATGGACCGGCTCATCGCCTGGGGCCGCGAGCAGCCGCCGACGCTGGACACCCGGCGCGAACTGGTCCGCCGCTACGCCGAGACGGTCTACGGCCGGGCCGCGATGCTGATGCGCTTCGCCCAGGAGAACCAGGGCACCATGCGCGACCTGGAGGTCGGCGAGCGGCTGCGCGAGCGGCTGAAGGTGCTCGCCGGGCTGCTCACCGACAAGAAGGCCCCGCTGACCGACCAGCTCAAGTCGGTGATGGCCCTGTTCACGCTGCACGCCAGCCTGTTCGTGTTCGAGGACTCCGAATTCACGCAGGAGGAACGCCGCGAGGCGGGGATCAGCGTGGCGCTGGAGCTCGTCTCGTCCGCTACAGCACCGACAGGTAGCGGCGGCGCTCGTACTCGGTGACCTGGCGGCGGTAGTCCTCCCACTCCGCGCGCTTGTTGCGGAGGAAGAAGTCGAAGACGTGCTCGCCGAGCACCTCGGCCAGCAGCTCGCTGCGCTCCATCGCGCTGATCGCCTCGTCGAGGCTCTGCGGAAGCGGCTCGATGCCCATGGCCCGCCGCTCCGCCGCGGTCAGCGCCCACACGTCGTCTTCGGCGCCCGGCGGGAGCTCGTACCCCTCCTCGATGCCGCGCAGGCCGGCGCCCAGGATCGCGGCGAACGCGAGGTAGGGGTTGCACGCGGTGTCGGGCGCGCGGAACTCGATGCGGGTGGAGTGCCCCTTCTGCGGCTTGTACATCGGCACGCGCACCAGCGCCGACCGGTTGTTGTGGCCCCAGCAGATGTACGGCGGGGCCTCGCCGCCGGCCCCGGCGGACGCGCCGACGCCGCCCCACAGCCGCTTGTAGGAGTTGACCCACTGGTTGGTCACCGCGGTGATCTCGGCCGCGTGGCGCAGCAGCCCGGCGATGAACGCCCGCCCGACCTTGGACAGCTGGTACTCCGCGCCCGGCTCGTAGAAGGCGTTGCGGTCGCCCTCGAACAGCGACATGTGGGTGTGCATGCCCGAGCCCGGGTACTCGGTGAACGGCTTGGGCATGAAGGAGGCGTACACGCCCTGCTCCAGGGCGACCTCCTTCATCACCAGGCGGAACGTCATGATGTTGTCGGCCGTGGTGAGCGCGTCGGCGTAGCGCAGGTCGATCTCCTGCTGCCCGGGGCCGCCCTCGTGGTGGCTGAACTCCACCGAGATGCCCATCGACTCGAGCATCATGATCGCGTTGCGCCGGAAGTCGTGCGCGGCGCGGTGCGGCGTGTGGTCGAAGTATCCGCCCGCGTCGACCGGCTCGGGCTCCGCGCCGCCGTCAGGGCGGCTGTTCAGGAGATAGAACTCCAGCTCGGGGTGGGTGTAGAAGGTGAAGCCGAGGTCGGCGGCGCGGCCGAGCGTGCGCTTGAGCACGAACCTCGGGTCGGCGAAGCTCGGCGTGCCGTCGGGCATGAGGATGTCGCAGAACATCCGCGCCGTGCCCGGCGCCTCGGCCCGCCACGGCAGCACCTGGAAGGTCGATGGGTCGGGCTTGGCCAGCATGTCGGCCTCATACACCCGGGCGAAGCCCTCGATCGCCGAGCCGTCGAACCCGATGCCCTCGGCGAACGCCTGCTCCAGCTCGGCGGGCGCGACGGCCACCGACTTGAGGAACCCGAGCACGTCGGTGAACCACAGCCGGATGAACCGGATGTCGCGCTCCTCGAGCGTGCGGAGCACGAACTCCTGCTGACGGTCCACGAGCGATCCCCTTCACCTGCGGATGCGACGACACTGGCGCACTTTCAGTGTGCCGTGCCCGTGTTTCCGACACGTTACAAACACCACACGGCACGCGGGAACGCCCGGTTATCCCCCTGCTCAGGGCACCCGTACGAGGGTGTGTCCCCACCGCCGTACGCGCCCGCTGCCCGCCGGCGTCCACGCGGGGTCTCCCCGCCGCCGCACGAGCGAGCGTGCGTGCCGGGCGCGCGTGCGCCGGCGTACGCGCGGACGTCCCCGCCGGCGCACGCGCGGGCCTTCCCGCCCGCGCACGGCCCGGGGCGTGCGCGCCACAGGCGGGACCGCGCGCCGTGCGGGCCCGGCCGGGCGCTCAGGTCTCCTCGACCTCGGCCGCGGCGGGGTCGAGCACGCGGGCCAGGAACCGCCGGGTGCGCTCCTGCTCCGGGTCGCCGATCACACGTTCCGGCCGCCCCTGCTCGACGATCACGCCGCCGTCCATGAACACGACCCGGTCGGCGACCTCGCGGGCGAAGCTCATCTCGTGGGTGACGACCATCATCGTCATGCCCTCGACGGCGAGCCTGCGCATGACGCCGAGCACGTCGCCGACCAGCTCGGGGTCGAGCGCGGAGGTCGGCTCGTCGAACAGCATGACCTGCGGGCCCATGGCGAGCGCGCGGGCGATGGCGACCCGCTGCTGCTGGCCCCCGGAAAGCTGTGCGGGGTAGGCGTCGATCTTGTCGGCGAGGCCGACGCGGGCCAGATTCTCCCGGGCGATCTCGTCCGCCGCGGCGGCGGTGCGCCGCAGCACCTTGCGCTGGGCGATCGTGACGTTGCCGAGCACGGACAGGTGCGGGAACAGGTTGAACTGCTGGAACACCATGCCGATGCGGCGCCGGGCGGCGTCGATGTCGACGTCGGGGTCGGTCAGGTCGACGCCGCCGACCACGACCCGCCCGGCGGTCGGCTTCTCCAGCAGGTTGACGCAGCGCAGCAGCGTGGACTTGCCGGACCCGGACGGCCCGATCACGCACACGACCTCACCGGAGGCGATCTCCAGGTCGATGCCGCGCAGCACCTCCAGGTCGCCGAACGACTTATGCAGGCCCTCGACACGTACGGCCGCGGCGGAGTCCGGCGTCTGCCCGTTCACCGTTGTCCTCTCTTCTGGCGGGCCTCCAGCCGGCGCGCCAGGTAGCTGAGCGGGATGGTGATGATCAGGTAGCCGATCGCGGCGACGATGATCGGCGTGGAGTTGCCCTGCTGGCTGGCCGCGTCGTTGGCGAACTTCGTCAGCTCCCGTTGCTGCAGCGTCACGCCCAGATACAGCGCCAGGGACGAGTCCTTGAGGAGCAGGACCAGCTCGTTGGTCAGCGGCGGGATCACGATCCGCAGCGCCTGCGGGATGATGACCGAGCGCATCGCCCGCCCGTGCGACATGCCGAGGGTGCGCGCGGCCTCCATCTGCCCGCGCGGCACCGCCTCGATGCCGGCCCGCATCGTCTCCGCGATGTACGCGGCCGAGACCAGCCCCAGCGCGACCGCGGCCTGGCCGTACACGCCGCCGGGGAATTCGGTGCCCGGGAAGGCGAGCGGGATGCCGGTGCCGACGAAGATGAAGATCAGCAGCGCCGGCAGGCCGCGGAACACCTCGATGTAGCCGAGGGCGAACCAGCGGTACGGCGGCACCGACGACAGCCGCATCAGCGCCAGTACGAGGCCGGCCGCCAGCCCGAGCACGAATCCGGTGAGCGTGAAGATCGCCGTGTTGCGCAACGCGACCGTGATGATCTGCGGGAACAGGTGCCGGGCGATGCGCCACTCGGCGAAGTTGGTCTTCAGCGACGACCAGTTGGCCAGCGAGGCCAGCAGGATCAGAGCGACGACGACAAGGCCGTACTCGCCGCCGAGGATGAGCCGCCGCCGCTGCCGGCGGGTGAGCCGCCGCGGCGCCGGCTGGACGTGTTCGGTCATAAGCGGTCTTTCGCCGTGTCGCTCAGGCCCCCGCGGGCATGGGGCCGATCCACTTCTCGTAGATCTGCCTGTACTGCCCGTTCTGGCGGGTCTGGTCGATCGTCTGGTTGATCAGCGCGAGCAGCTTCGGGTTGTGGCCCTTACGCACCGCGAAGCCGTACTTCTCGCCGGTGTTGAGCGTGGCCGCAACGCCGTACTGGGCGTTGGCCGGGTCCTTCAGCCAGCCCTGCACGACCGGGTAGTCCTCGACGATGACGTCGACCTGGCCGCTGCGCAGGCCGTTGAGCAGGGACGCGGAGTCCTTGTAGGACTTGGAGTCGATGCCGTGCGCGTGCACGTAGTCCTCGCCCGTCGTCTGCGCCTGCGAGCCGACCCGGAGCTTGCGCGCCTTGACCTGGTCGAGCGAGGAGAACGTGCCCCCCTTCTTGCCCATGAGCGCCTGGGTCGCGTTGAAGTACGGCTTGGAGAAGTCGATGAAGCGGGCGCGGTCCGGAGTGATCGTCATGCCGGCCGCGGCGACGTCGCACTTACCGGCGTTCAGCGCCGCGCCCGTCTTGATCGTCTCGAACGGTGTGTCGATGATCTGCTGCTTCACGCCGAGCTTCTTGGCGACCAGGTCGATCATGTCGACGTCGAAGCCGACGACCTTGCCGCCCTGGGCGGACTGGAACGGCGGGTACGGCAGGTGGGTGCAGGTGGTGAGCGCGCCCTTCTTCACCAGCGTGACGCCCTGGACGGTCTCCCCCTTTCCTCCGCCGCCGCAGGCGGCCAGGGCGAGAGCGGTCGCGCACAGGCCGGCGGTGACGGCGGCCAGCCGACGGCAAAACGACACAATTCCTCCATTAAGTCAGGCAAATAATCACTTGAGACTATGTCATACCAGGTTCTACCTGGAGATACTTCAATGGGTCACGAAGGTACGACCCTCAGGAAGCGCACGCCCACCGGCGCGGCGACCGGCCCTCCCGTCTCCCCCGTGCCCGACGAACACCGCGACGGCCCGATCCCCCCGGTAACCGATGAACCACGCGTAGGTATGGCCCTCGCATCATATTGCGCGGTGCCGGTCCGGCCCGCCGTCCCGGACGGCGGGCCGGCGTGGGCGGCCGTACCGCGGGCGGCCACGTCGCGCATCATCGTGCGCAGCCCGGCCACGGCGCTTCGCGGGAGCGGGTTCACCGGCCGAGCTCGATGAGGTGCGCAGGCGCCGGGCCGCGGCGAGCGGCGGCCGGCCACCGTCACGGCGACGATGGCGACGGCGAGGCCCGCACGCGGCCCTGCCCGATCGCGTGGACGGCCGGACGGCCGGCGCGCCCCACGAGCCGGCGGCCGGCGCCGGCACGACCACCACACGCCGCCGACGAGACCCTGCGCATGACCGGCTCCCCCCGCTCCCGCGCGGCACCTCGGTGCGCGCGTTCGCCAGTCGGTCACCATGGCGGCGCGGGCGCGGCGGGGACGGCCTTCTCCGGCCAGGTCACCCCGCGGCGCCGGCGGGCATAGGCCCCATCCACTTCTCGTAGATGCGCCGGTAGGAGCCGTCGCGACGGGACTGCTCGATCACCTGGTCGATCAGGCGGAGCAGCGCGCGGGAATGCCCCTTTCGCACGGCGAAGCCGTACCGCTCGCGGGTGCGCAGGCCGGGTACGAGCACGAAGCCGGCGTTGGCGGGGTCGGTGAGCCAGTAGCGGACGACCGGATCGTCCTGCACGAGCACGTCGACCTGACCGGTGCGCAGCGCGTCGAGCTCGGTCAGCGAGTTCTCGTACGCCTTGGGCCGCCATCCCTGGCCACGGGCGTACTCCTGCGCGGTGGTGCCCGCGACGACACCGACGCGCAGGCCGCCCGGCCCGAACGCGTCCGGCGTGATCCGCACGCCGCGACGGGCCATCAGCACCTGCCCGGAGTCGAAGTACGGCCGGGAGAAGTCGACCACCGCGGCGCGCTGCGGGTTGATGGTCATGCCGGCCGCGGCCAGGTCGCAGGCGGCGACGGCGAACACCTGGCCGGAGGTGATCGCGGTGAACTGCGTGTCGATGATCTTCTGCCGGACGCCCAGCCGCCGGGCGACCAGGTCGATCAGGTCGACGTCGAAGCCGACGACCGCGTGGCCCTGCTGGAACTGGAACGGCGCGTACGGCAGGTGGGTGCACGTGGTCAGGGTGCCCCGGGCGACCAGGTGGACGCCGTGGACCGTCTGGCCGGCAGGGCCGCACGCGGACGGCAGGCAGGCGGCGGCGACCAGGACGAGGGCGGTGGTCACGGCGGCGGACGGCCGGGGTAAGGCGATGCGGCGCACGATGCCTCCGATGGTCGATCGGCTTTCCCTCCCGCTCACTGACACGAGTCAACCAGTCACAGTTGGTCACGTCAGCGGAATCGATCGACTCGTCGGTCGGGCGAGCCGCCGCGGCGCGGCCGTCACGCGAGCGTCCCACCAGGGCGTACGCGCGCTCGCGCCGGGCCCGGCGGAGCGCCGCAGCGCCCTGAAAGCCGCTTGACCGTTTCGCCGCCTGATGTCTGACTTCAGGGCGTCAGCGGCCCCCATCGCGGGCCGTCTCGGCACGCACACCACCCTCTGGTTCGCCGGGACGCTGCAGGTTCTGGTGGCGCTGACGCCGCTGGCGTTCTGCGGACGCTCCCGTCGCCGCCGGGTGATCGCACGGTCCGCGCTCCCCCCGTCTAGTCTCGGAGGCGTGGCACAGCTTCGCATCGCACTCGCCCAGGCCAACGCGACCGTGGGCGACCTGTCCGGCAACGCCGACCTCGTCGTGGCCTGGACCCGGCGCGCCGCCGAGCGCGGCGCGCACCTCGTCGTCTTCCCCGAGATGTTCCTCACCGGCTACCCCGTGGAGGACCTCACGCTGCGCACGTCGTTCGTGGAGGCCTCCATCGCGACGCTGGAGGCGACCGCGCGGCGGCTCGCCGGCGCGGGGCTGGGCGACCTGCCCGTCGTCGTCGGCCACCTCGACCGGCGGGCCGACGTCGTCGACCGGGTCGGGCAGCCCGCGGGCGCGCCGCTCGACGCGGCGGCCCTGCTGCACGGGGGCCGCGTCGTCGTCGTCACCGCCAAGCACCATCTGCCCAACTACGGGGTCTTCGACGAGTACCGCTACTTCATGCGTGGCGACCGACTGCCGGTGGTCCGGTTGCACGGCGTCGACGTCGCCATCGCCATCTGCGAGGACCTGTGGCAGGACGGCGGGCCGGTCACCGTCGCCCGCGACGCCGGCGCCGGGCTGCTGGTGGTGCCGAACGCCTCCCCGTACGAGCGCAACAAGGACGGCGTGCGCCTGGCGCTGTGCGCGCGCCGGGCCCGCGAGGCGGGCTGCGCGCTGGCGTATGTGAACATGGTCGGCGGCCAGGACGAGCTGGTCTTCGACGGCGACTCGATGATCGTCTCGGCCGAGGGAGAGCTGCTGGCGCGCGGCCCGCAGTTCGTGGAGGACCTCCTCGTCGCCGACCTGGAGCTGCCCGACGCGGCGGCGGAGTTCACGCCGGGCGAGACGCCGGCCGACGGCCGCGACGGCACGACGATCACGATCGAGCGGGTGTTCCTGTCGGCCGATCCGGTGCCGCCGTACGAGCCGGAGACGCCGCCATGCGCCGAGCCGCTGGGCGACCTCGGCGAGGTGTACGGCGCGGTGGTGCTCGGCACCCGCGACTACGTCCGCAAGAACGGCTTCCGTTCGGTGATCCTCGGCCTGTCCGGCGGCATCGACTCGGCGCTGGTCGCCACGATCGCCGCCGACGCGATCGGCCCCGAGAACGTGCACGCGGTGCTGATGCCCAGCCGCTACTCCAGCGAGCACTCCGTCACCGACGCCGACGACCTGGTCAAACGCCAGGGCCTGCACAGCCGCACCGTCCCGATCCACGGCATGGTCGACGCCTACGACGCCGAGATCGAGCTGACCGGGCTGGCCGCCGAGAACCTCCAGGCCCGCATCCGCGGCAACATCCTCATGGGCCTGTCGAACCAGCACGGGCACCTGGTGCTGACCACCGGGAACAAGAGCGAGCTGGCCACCGGCTACTCCACGCTGTACGGCGACTCGGCCGGCGGCTACGGCCCGATCAAGGACGTGCCGAAGGTGACCGTGTTCGCGCTGGCCCGCTGGCGCAACGAGGCCTCCGGCGGCGGCCATCCGTTCGTCCGCGCCTCCGACACGCCGCCGATCCCGCAGAACATCATCGACAAGCCGCCGTCCGCGGAGCTGCGGCCCGGCCAGCTCGACACCGACTCGCTGCCGCCGTACGAGATCCTGGACGCGCTGCTGGACGACTACGTCGAAAAGGACATGGGCCGCGACGCACTGGTCGCCGCGGGCCACGACCCGGAGCTGGTGGAGCGGGTGATCCGCCTGGTCGACGTGGCCGAGTACAAGCGCCGCCAGTACCCGCCCGGCCCGAAGATCACGCCGAAGAACTTCGGCCGCGA
>JBEHYF010000011.1:0-63605 GCA_048498315.1 Actinomycetota bacterium | reverse complement strand
GCCGGGGCGGCCGGGGCGGTGCGGTGAGCGCGCTGTGGTACGCGGCCCGCGCCACCGGCGAGGTCGCGCTGCTGTTCCTCACCGTGGTGCTGACGCTGGGAGTGCTGTCGGCGCTGCGGGTCGGCGGCGTGCGGGTGCCGCGGTTCGTGATCGCCGGGCTGCACCGCAACCTCACCCTGGCCGGAATCGGCTTCCTCGCGGTGCACATCCTCACCACGGTCGCCGACTCCTTCGCGCCGATCACCCTGGCCGACGCGATCGTCCCGTTCGGCTCGGCGTACCGGCCGATCTGGCTCGGCCTGGGCACCCTCGCGTTCGACGTGCTGATCGCGCTGACGGTGACCAGCCTGCTGCGGACCAGGCTCGGCTACCGGCGCTGGAAGGCGCTGCACTGGGCCGCGTACGGCTGCTGGCTCGTCGCGTTCGTGCACGCCCTCGGCACCGGCTCGGACGTCCGCTCCTCGCTGTTCCTGCTGTTCGCCGGCGTGTGCGCGGCCGTCGTGCTGGTGGCGGTGGCCGGGCGGCTGGCCGCCGGGGGACCGGACAACCTCGGGCCGCGGGTGGCGGCCGGGCTCCTCACGCTGATCATGGTCGTGGCCGTCGGCGCCTGGACCGTGTCGGGGCCGCTGGCCCCTGGATGGGCCCGGCGTTCGGGCACGCCGGCGTCGCTGCTCGGGCACGGCGCCGCGTCGAGCGCGCCCGCGTCCGGCCGTACGCCGGGCACGAGCCCGGCGCCGCCCACGCACGCCACACCGCCGTCCGGCGGCGACGAGGACGGCCACGGGGACGACGATCGGGGGGACACCGAATGACGGCCGGAACCGCGACGCCGCACGCCGTACGGCTGCTCGCCGGCTACCGGGAGCTGCGCCGGCCCGCCGGGCTCCGCGACCACCTGGCGCGGCACGGTCCGCCCCCGGCGGCGGGCGGCGCGCTGATCCAGGCGGTGGAGGAGGCCGGGCTCACCGGACGCGGCGGCGGGGCGTTCCCGACCGGCCGCAAGATGCGCGGCGTCGCCGCCGGACGGCGGGCCGCCGTGGTCGTGGTCAACGCCGCCGAGGGCGAGCCGGCCAGCGGCAAGGACCGCCTGCTGCTCACCGTCGCGCCGCATCTGGTCCTCGACGGCGCGGCACTCGCCGCAGGCGCCGTGGGTGCGCGCGAGATCACCGTCTGCGTGCACGTCGACGGCGACGCGGACGAGGCGCGGCGCCCGCGGGGACGCCACGCCTCCGGCTTGGCCGCCGCCGTCGCGCGTGCCGTCGCCGAGCGCGAGAAGGCCGGGCTGGACCACGTGCCCATGCGGGTCGTCGCGGTGCCGCCGCGGTACGTCGCCGGCGAGGAGACCGCGCTGATCGGGTGGATCGACGGCGGTGCCGCCCGGCCGTCGTTCACGCCGCCGCGCCCGTTCGAGCGCGGCGTCGGCGGCCGGCCGACGATGGTGAGCAACGCCGAGACGTACGCGCACATCGCGCTGATCGCGCGGCACGGCGCGGCCTGGTTCCGCTCCTGCGGCAGCCCCGACGCGCCGGGCACAGCCCTGTTCACCGTGTCGGGCGCGATCGCGCGGCCCGGCGTGGTCGAGGCACCCCTCGGCACGCCGGTCGGCGAGATCCTGCGGATGGCCGGCGGCCCGGCCGAGCCGCTGCAAGCAGTGCTGGCCGGCGGGTACGGCGGGACCTGGCTGCCGATGGACCTCCTGGACCTCCCGACGACGCCATCGGCGTTCCGGGCGGCCGGCGCCGCGCTGGGGCCGGGAATCCTGATCGCGCTGCCCAAGCGGGCGTGCGGCATCGCGGAGACGGCGCGGATCCTGGCCTGGCTCGCCGGCGAGACGGCGGGCCAGTGCGGGCCGTGCGTGTACGGGCTGCCGGCGATCGCGGACGACTTCGCCCGCATCGCGGCCTGCCGTGCCGACGCCGCGCTCTACCAGCGGCTGGAGCGGCGGCTGGCGGTCATCCCGGGCCGCGGCGCGTGCGCCCATCCCGACGGTGCGGTGCGGTTCGCGGTCAGCGCGCTGCGGGTGTTCGGCCACCACCTGCGGGTGCACGCGCGGGCCGGCGGCTGCCTGCTCGCGCAGTGGCCGCCGACGCTGCCGATCCCGGAGCTGCCGATCCCGGAGGGGCGGTGAAGCGATGACGTGGCGGTTGCGGGTCAACCCGATCACCTGCGAGGGGCACGGGATCTGCGCCGAGCTGCTACCCGAGGCGATCGCGCTGGACGAGTGGGGGTACCCGATCCTCGGGCCGCTTCCGGAGCGGCTGCTGCCGCTCGCGCGGCGCGCGGTCGCCGACTGTCCTACCCTCGCCCTTCTCCTCGAACGCGACCGGTCGGGCCGAGGACCGGCGGGCAGGGACCTCGCCGGCCGTCCGTAACCGCCGCGGCCCGCGCGGCGGCTCGTGGCCGGACTCCGGCGACGCCTCGTACGGCGGCTCACGGGAGGCGGCGGGTGAGGGCTCGTGGGGCGGCTGGTGCGGTGCCATGGACGAGGGCTCGCGGGACGCGGCGGGTGAGGGCTTGGGGAGCGGCTCGTGCGGCGCCGCGGGCGGCGGCTCGCGGTGTTCCGGCGGCGTGTCGGTCAGCTCCGCCACCCGGCGTGCGAGCGCGTCGACGGCGCGCGTGAGCTCCGCCACCGCGTTCTCCAGCCGGCGGATGCGCTCCTCGAGGAGGGCGGCCGGCGGGGTGCCCATGCCGGAGGCGATCTGCCGTGCCATCCGCCACCCCTCGCTCCTGTCGTCCGTGACGGGGACGCCTTCGCCGGTCAGTCCGACGGTCCGGTGTCGTACGTCTCGCGCCGGGGGAGCACCGGCTCGATCCGGTAGAGCAGGGGCGCGGCGGCGCGCCCGTGCGCGGCCCGGTCGCGCGGCCGCTCGCCGGCCGCCAGCGCGACCAGGTCCCGCGCGGTGAACAGCCCGACCAGTTTGCCGTCGTCGTCGACGACCGGGACGAAGTCGACGCCGGCCGTGAGCATGGCGCGGGCGGCGGTCGCGACGCGGTCCGCCGCCGTGACGCGGGGCGCCGGACGGTCCCGCACGAAATCGCCGACCGGGCGGCGCATCCGGTCCGGACCGCCGCTGTCCCACGCCGCGGCGAGGGTCTCGGCGTCCAGCACGCCAACGAGGCGCGCGTCCTCACCGAGCACCGGCAGGTGGTGGTAGCCGCCCTGCCGCATCAGCTCCCAGGCCATCACGGCGGATTCGCCGTCGGTGACGGCGAGCAGGTCGGTGGACATGACCTCGCCCACCGGCAGTTCCCCGAGGGTCATGGGGTGGCCTCCAGCTCGGTGGCGTGGATGCGTCGTCCGCTCACGAAGTCGCCCTTGATACGGATGAAGTGGTCACGCCGGCCCGGTGCCCAGCACCGCAGCGGCAGCCGCGACAGCCGGTCGATCTCGGCGGCGTCGCGTACGGTCCGCGCCTGGCCGATCACGGTGACCGACCAGCCGGTCCGGTTGCCGGCGCAGAAGCGGTCCGTCTCGAACGCCACGATCGCGCCACGGGTCGCCGCGGCCAGCTTCGAGCCGTGCACCGTCGCGATGATCACGTCCTCGCCGTCAAGGACGAAGTTGACCGGCTGGATTGCGGGCAGTGCGCGATCGGTGAAGACCACGCGCCCCAGCGACACGGATCCCATGAGGGCGAGGCAGTCCCCGCGGTTGAGGACCTCCAGCCCGTTGGCGTCGAGTCTCATACCTCGATGCTCGGCGTCGGCGCGCCGCCGCGGGGAGAGTCGAACGTCCCGTCTCAGCCGGTCCTTCGCCGGATGGCCCCGCGGTTTCAGGGACTTTGGTCTCTGCACCGGCCCGCCCCGCTGTGGTCCGCTGGTTCAGGGTCACCCGATGAATCACCTCCGGAGCCGGGGGAAGGGTGGGCTGCGTGCGCACCTGCTTCTTACGGGCCGGCGGGGCGGCCGCCCGGCCCATCCCCATCGACGAAGGAAGGCAGGACGGTGCCATGGCACTGGCGGACGAGGAACTGCGCCGGATCGACGCGTACTGGAGGGCGGCGAACTACCTGTCGGTCGGGCAGATCTACCTGCACGGCAACCCGCTTCTGCGCGAGCCCCTCCAGCGGGGCGACATCAAGCCGCGCCTGCTCGGACACTGGGGCACCTCGCCCGGGCTGAACTTCTGCTACGTGCACCTGAACCGGGTGATCAAGCAGCGTGACCTGGACATGATGTACGTCATGGGCCCGGGCCACGGCGGCGCGGCGGCGGTCGCCAACGCCTGGCTGGAGGGCACCTACAGCGAGGTCTATCCGCACATCCCGCGTGACGCCGAGGGCATGGCCCGGCTGTTCCAGCAGTTCTCCTACCCCGGCGGGGTGCCCAGCCACGTCGCGCCGGAGACCCCCGGATCGATCCACGAGGGCGGAGAGCTGGGGTACTCGATCGCGCACGCCTACGGCGCCGCGTTCGACAACCCGGAACTGGTCGTCGCCTGCATCGTCGGCGACGGCGAGGCGGAGACCGGGCCGCTGGCGGCGAGCTGGCACTCCAACAAGTTCCTCGATCCGGTGAAGGACGGTGCGGTGCTGCCGATCCTGCACCTCAACGGCTACAAGATCGCGAACCCGGCGATCCTGGCCCGCATCCCCGAGGATGAGCTGGTCTCCCTGCTGGAGGGCTACGGCCACCGCCCGATCATCGTGAGCGGGGACGAGCCGGCCGACATGCACCGGAAGATGGCCGCCGCCCTCGACGACGCGCTCGACCAGATCGCCCGGATCCAGGAGGAGGCGCGCGGCGGCGCGGTGGAGGCGGGAGAGCGCCGGCCGCGTTGGCCGATGATCGTGCTGCGGTCACCGAAGGGCTGGACCGGGCCGAAGGAGGTCGACGGGGTGCCGGTCGAGGGCACCTGGCGGGCCCACCAGGTGCCGTTGGCGCGGGTGCGCGAGGACCCGAGGCACCTGGCCGCGCTGGAGCGATGGATGCGCTCCTACCGGCCGGAGGAACTGTTCGATGATGACGGGCGGCCGGTGCCGGAGCTGATCGACCTGCCGCCGAAGGGGGAGCGCCGCATGAGCGCCAACCCGCATGCCAACGGCGGCCTGCTGCTGCGCGACCTGCGGCTGCCGGACTTCCGGCGGTACGCGGTGCAGGTGGACAAGCCCGGTACGACCACGTCCGAGGCCACCCGGGAGCTGGGGAAGTACCTGCGCGACGTGATCGTCGCGAACCCGGACACGTTCCGGATCATGGGGCCGGACGAGACCGCCTCGAACCGGCTGTCCGCGGTGTTCGAGGAGACCGACCGGGTGTGGGAGGCCGAGCGGCTGCCGACCGACGAGAACCTGGGCCCGCACGGCCGGGTCATGGAGGTGCTCAGCGAGCACATGTGCCAGGGGTGGCTGGAGGGCTACCTGCTCACCGGCCGGCACGGGCTGTTCAACAGCTACGAGGCGTTCATCCACATCGTCGACTCGATGTTCAACCAGCACGCCAAGTGGCTGAACGTCATCCGCCGGTTGCCGTGGCGGCGGCCGATCGCCTCGCTGAACTACCTGCTCAGCTCGCACGTGTGGCGGCAGGACCACAACGGGTTCACGCACCAGGACCCCGGCTTCCTCGACGTCGTCGTGAACAAGAAGTCCGCGATCGTACGGGTGTACCTGCCGCCGGACGCCAACACGCTGCTGTCCGTCGCCGACCACTGTCTGCGCTCGCGCGACTACGTCAACGTGATCGTCGCGGGCAAGCAGCCGGCGCTGAACTGGCTGTCCATGGACGATGCGATCCTGCACGCCACCCGCGGCATCGGCATCTGGGAGTGGGCGAGCACCGACGCCGGCGACGATCCTGACGTGGTGCTGGCCTGCGCCGGCGACATCCCCACGCTAGAGACGCTGGCCGCCGCCGACCTGCTCCGGCAGTACCTGCCCAACCTGCGGGTGCGGGTGGTGAACGTGGTCGACCTGATGCGGCTGGAACCCGACACCGAGCACCCGCACGGCCTGTCGGACGCCGAGTACGACGCGCTGTTCACCGTCGACAAGCCGGTGATCTTCGCCTTCCACGGCTACCCGTACCTGATCCACCGGCTGACCTACCGGCGGCACGGCCACCCGCACCTGCACGTGCGCGGGTACAAGGAGGAGGGCACGACGACCACGCCGTTCGACATGGTGATGATGAACGACCTGGACCGCTACCACCTGGTCATGGACGTCATCGACCGGCTCCCGCAGCTCGGCGGGCGGGCCGCGCACGTGCGCCAGCAGATGATGGATCACCGGATCCGCGCCCGCACCTGGACCCGCGAGCACGGCGAGGACATCCCCGAGGTCGCCGAGTGGGTGTGGCCGCACGGGGCCCTGTCGTGAACGGGCGGGAAGGACGCGACGGCGCGCGGCCCGGCGAGCGGCCGGACGGGGGAGGGCGGCGCCGGGCGACGCCGCCGATGCCGGACGGGGGACGCGCGTGAGCGGGGTGCCGGGGATGCGGGTGCTGGTGGTCAACGCCGGGTCGAGCAGCCTGAAGCTGAGCCTGCTCGACGAGGACGACACCGTGCTGGCCCGGCCGGCCGGCCTGGACGACCTGGCGGACCTGCCCGCGCCGGACGCGATCGGGCACCGCGTGGTGCACGGCGGCCGGGAGTTCACCGAGCCGGTGCTGATCGATGAGAATGTCGAGCGGCGCCTGCGCGCCCTGGTGTCGCTGGCGCCGCTGCACCAGCCCAAGTCGATCGACGGCATCGACGCCGTACGGGCGGTGCTATCCGGCCTGCCGGAGGTGGCCTGCTTCGACACCGCCTTCCACGCCGGCATCCCGCCCGCGGCGGCGACGTACGCGCTGCCGGCCGCCTGGCGGGAGAAGTACGGCCTGCGCCGATACGGGTTCCACGGCCTGTCGCACGCCTACGCGTCGCGGCGGGCCGCGGAGCTGATGGGCGTCGCCCCGTCGATACCGCGGATCGTCGTGTGCCACCTGGGCGCGGGCGCCTCGCTGTGCGCAGTCGACGGCGGCCGCTCGGTCGACACGACGATGGGGTTCACGCCGCTGGAGGGGCTGGTGATGGCCACCCGCCCCGGCAGCGTGGACCCGGGTCTGCTGCTGTGGCTGCTGCGCAACGAGGGCATGGCGGTCGACTCGCTGGCCGAGGCGCTGGAGTACGACTCGGGCCTGACGGCGCTGGCCGGAACGCCTGACATGCAGGAGATCCTGGCCCGCGCCGACGCCGACGCCGTCCTGGCCGTGGCCGTCTACCTGCACCGGCTGCGGGCGCAGATCGCGGCGATGGCCACCTCCCTGGGCGGGCTGGACGCCCTGGTATTCACCGGGGGCGTGGGCGAGCACGCGCCGCGGATCCGGCAGGGTGCGGCCGACGGGCTCGGCCTGCTGGGCGTGGCCCTGGACCGGGAACGGAACGAGGCGGCGCGGGCCGACGCGGAGATCGGCGCGCCCGGCGCCCCGGTCCGGGTGTTCGTCGTGACCGCGCGCGAGGACGTGGAGATCGCCCGCGGCACCCGGCAGGTCGTACGAGCCGCCGCGCGAGGCCGGACGGCGCCCGGCGTCGCGACGGCGCCTCGGGGACCGGGAGACCCGTCCTGACCTCCCGTGTTCCATACTGGACTCGTCGGGACATACCGGGGGCAAATGGGAGGGGGCGCCGCTTGTGGCGCCAGAGAACCGGCCGGGGGACGGCCCTCCAGGGCTGCTACCGCAGCTACGGCTGGACGACCTGCTCGGCGAGCTCCAGGCGCGGTTGAGCGCGGCCCTCACGAGCCGCGATCGTGTGAACGCGCTTCTGGAGGCGGTCGTCTCGATCGAGAGCGACCTGGACCTGGAGGCCGTGCTGCGCCGCATCGTCGAGGCGGCGGCCACCCTGGTCGACGCCCGGTACGCGGCGCTCGGCATCATCGGAGACGACGGCCGGCTGGCCCGGTTCATCCCGGTCGGGATGTCGGAGGAGAAGATCGCCGCGATCGGGCAGTGGCCGAAGGGCCGCGGCCTGCTCGGCCGGCTGATCGAGGACCCGCGCCGCCTCCGGCTCGCCGACATGGCGGCGCACCCGGCGTCGTCCGGCCTCCCGCCGGGGCATCCGCCGATGCGGGCGTTCCTCGGCGTGCCGATCCGGGTCCGCGACCGGGTGTTCGGCAACCTCTACCTGGCCGACAAGGCGGAGGCAGGGGAGTTCGGCGAGGACGACGAGACCATGCTCGCGGCCCTGGCCACCGCGGCCGGCGTCGCCATCGAGAACGCCCGCCTCTACCAGGAGGCCCGGCGGCGCGAACGCTGGCTGGAGGCGTCGGCGGAGGTGTCGACGTCGCTGCTGTCGGGCACCGACCCCGACGAGGTGCTCGCCCTCGTGGCCCGGCGGGCCCGGTCGATCTGCGACGCCGCCTACGCCGCCGTGTCGCTCGTGTGCGGCGGCGAGCTGGTCGTCGAGGCCGTCGACGGATGGCAGGGCGGCGCGACGCTGTACGGCCGGCGCTTTCCCGTCGACGAGGTGCTGGCGGGCGAGGTGGTCCGCAGCAGCGAGTCGCTGGCGTTCGCCGACGCGGCCGAGGCGCCCCGCCCCACGATCCCGCGGTTTCCGGTCGGGCCGCTCCTCATCGTGCCGCTGGGCACGGGTACGGCGGTGCGGGGCGTGCTCACCGTGGCGAACCCGCCGGGCGGCCCGGTGTTCGGCGAGGCCGCACGGCGGCTGCTGGAGCCGTTCGCCAAGCAGGCGGCGGTCGCGCTGGAGCTGGCGGAGCGGCGCCGGGACGCCGAACGGCTGGTCGTGCTGGAGGAGCGGGACCGCATCGCCAAGGATCTGCACGACACGGTGATCCAGCGGCTGTTCGCCACCGCGATGACGCTCATGGGCGCGTCCCGCATGGCCGGACGGCCGGACGTCGGCCTGCGGCTGCAACGGGCCATCGACGACCTGGACGACACGGTGCGCCAGATCCGCTCAACGATCTTCGCTCTGCAGGTGGAACCCGGCGACCAGAACCTGCGCGCCCGGCTGCACCGGGTCGTCGACCGGGCCGCCGACAGCCTCGGCTACGCGCCGGCGGTCCGGATGGAGGGCCTGATCGACACGGAGGTTGACGCCGAGGTCGGCGACCACCTCCTCGCCGTGCTGGAGGAGGGCCTGTCGAACGTCGTCCGGCACGCACGGGCGCGGCGGGTGACCGTGTCGGTCGACGCCGGCAAGGAGGTCGTGCTGAAGATCGTCGATGACGGCATCGGCATCGCGCCGGGCGGCCGGCGCAGCGGCCTGCGAAACATGGCCGAGCGGGCGGAGGACCTCGGCGGCTCCCTGGCGGTGCGGGCGCCCGCGCGCGGCGGCACCGAGCTGGAATGGCGCGTCCCGGCGCGCCTGGGGGAGCCGACCGGCCCCTGAGCAGCGGACCAGCGGCCCTACCGGCGCCGCCCCGGGCCCGGCGACCCTGAAGGCGACCGGGGACCCGGACGGCTCGGCCAGCCGGCGACCGGGCCGGACACGGGACGGGTCCGCGACCGACTCGGGACCGGCTCCGTGACCGGCCGGAGGCGGGCCCGGACCTGCTCCGTGACCGGCAGGGGATGGGCCTCGGGGACCGGCCTCGGGGCGGCCCCGGACCGGACTGCACGTGTCCCGCCAGATTCGTCCGCCTGGGAGGATCACCATGGAACCGATCGTCGTCGGCACCGACGGCTCACCCCCGGCCGCCCTCGCGGTCGAGTGGGCCGCGGACGAGGCCGCCCGCCTGGGCCGTCCGCTCCACATCGTCAACGCCGCCGAGCGGTGGTTCTACGACGTGCCGTTTCACTCGGCGCCCGGCCTGTCGGAGTCGCTGACCGAGTCCGGCGAGCGCGTCCTCGCCGAGGCCGTGGACCGCGCGCGCAAGGCCCGGCCTGACGTCGAGATCACCACCGAGATCGTCTTCCAGGCCCCGCCGTACGCGCTGCGCGATGCCGCCGAGCGTGCCTACGAGGTCGTGGTCGGCCACCGCGGCGTCGGCGGGCTGGCCGGCATGCTCCTCGGCTCGACCGGCCTCAGGCTCGCCGGCCACGCGCCCGGCCCCGTGGTCGTCGTCCGCGGCGAGACGCACGGCGGACGCGGCGAGGTCCTGGTCGGCGTCGACGGATCGCCCGAGTCCGCCCTCGCCCTCGGCCACGCCTTCGAGGCCGCGGCGGCGCGTGGCGCGTGGGTGCGCGCCGTACACGCCTGGGAACTGCCGCCGGTGCCGTTCACCGGCACGTACGCGGGCGCGCTGCGCCGGGCGGCCGCAGCGGTCGGCGAGCGGCTGGCCGCCGCGCTCGCGCCCTGGCGGGAGCGCCACCCCGGCATCCGGGTGATCGAGGAGACCCCGCCGGGACGCCCGGTCGGGGAGCTCGTGGCCCGCTCGCACCGCGCGGACCTGCTCGTCGTCGGCGCGCGCCGCGGCGGTGCGCTGGGCGGGCTGCACCTGGGATCGGTCGGCCACGGCGTGATCCACCACGCCGGCTGCCCCGTCGCCGTCGTACGCGCCCGGGACTGACCTGTGGTGGTCGAGGCGCGTCATCCTGGGATCGGTCGCCGTCGTACGCGCCGGGGACCGACCGCACCGGACCGCCGGGTCGCCCCTCGGCCGGTACGGAACGGGCCCCGCCCGGCCACGGCGACCTCCTCGCAGCCGGTCACCGGGGGACGTGCGCTC
Source organism: Actinomycetota bacterium (assembly GCA_048498315.1). Taxonomy (GTDB): domain Bacteria; phylum Actinomycetota; class Actinomycetes; order Streptosporangiales; family Streptosporangiaceae; genus Actinoallomurus. The sequence continues at coordinate 52,995 of JBEHYF010000011.1, read as the reverse complement.
GGCCGGTCACGGCGGCGCGCGCCCGGTGGGTGCGACGTCGCCGGCGTCCGGGCTCCCGTGCGGCAGCCGGATCCGCACCCGGGTACCGGGCGGCCCGCCGTCCAGCTCCACGGAGCCGCCGTGCGCCTGCACGACCGCGGATACGATCGCCAGCCCGAGGCCGGCGCCGCCGGCCCTGCGCGAGCGCGAACCGTCGCCGCGAGCGAACCGCTCGAACACCTCACCCCGCAGCTCCGGGGGAATGCCCGGCCCGTCATCGGCGACCTCCAACGCGACCGTGCCGGAGCCGCCCCCGGGATCGACGCGTGCGGTGACGCGGGTGCCCGGCGGGGTGTGGGTGCGCGCGTTCGTCAGCAGGTTCGCGACGACCTGGTGGAGGCGGAACTCGTCGCCGTACAACACGACGGGTTCCGCCGGGAGGTCGAGCTCCCAGCGGTGATCCGGACCGGCGGCGCGGGCGTCGTCGGCCGCGTCGATGACCAGCCGGGTCAGGTCGACCGGCTCGCGGGCGAGCGGGCGTCCGGCGTCCAGGCGCGCCAGCAGCAGCATGTCGTCGACCAGGCGGCCCATCCGCACCGACTCGGACTCGATGCGGCGCAACGCGTGCTCCACCGCCGGTGAGGTCTCGCCGCGATCGCGGCGGGCCAGCTCGGCGTGGCCGCGGATCGCCGCGAGCGGGGTGCGCAGCTCGTGGCTGGCGTCGGCGACGAACCGGCGGAGCCGCTCCTCGCCGGCCTGCCGCTGGGCCAGCGCCGATTCGATGTGCTCCAGCATGTGGTTGAAGGCGGTGCTGACCTGCCCGACCTCGGTACCGTCGGCGGTACCGGGGACGCGGGCGGGCAGCGCGACCGCGCCGCCGGCCAGCGGCAGCTCCGACACCTGCATGGCGGTCGCGGCCACGCGGCGCAGGGGGCGCAGCGCCAGGCGTACGAAGGCGGCGCCGGCCGCCGCCGACCCGGCCAGCACGAGCCCGAACACGACGAGCTCGACGGTCTGCAGGCGGGCGAGCACGGCGTCCACGCCGGCCAGCGGCAGCCCGGTGACCAGCACGTCGCCGTCGCGGCCGCGCACCGCCATCACGCGGTAGTCGCCCAGCGCCCGCAGGTGCAGGCCGCGCGGTCGCCCGTCGGCGGGCAGCCGCGCCAGCGCGGCCCGGTCGGCGGCGGTCAGGCGGACCGGCGCGCCGCTGTCGCTGACCACGCCGCACTGCGTCACCCGACCGTCCATCAGGCGGGCGCCGAACGTGCCGACCGCCTGACCGCGCACGTCGCCGAACCGCTCGTCACCGCCCCCGTGCTCCAGGTCGATCGCGTACCGGTCGCCGGCGGCGGCGAGCTGCTGGTCCAGCCGCTCGATGAGGAAGCCGCGGAGGGCGAGCAGCGTGGCGACGCCCACGACCGTGCAGGCGACGGTGAAGAGGGCGAGCATCCCGGCGATCAACCGGCCGCGCAGCGACCGGATCCGCAGCCGGCGGGCCAGGATGGCGAGCCTCCTCACGCGCCCGCTCACGAGGGGGACCGCAGCACGTACCCGACGCCGCGGATCGTGTGGATCAGCGGCTCGCGGCCCGCGTCGATCTTCTTGCGCAGGTAGCTGACGTACAGCTCGACCACGTGCGCCTGGCCGCCGAAGTCGTAGTTCCAGACCCGGTCGAGGATCTGCGGCTTGGACAGGACCCGGCGCGGGTTTCGCATGAAGTAGCGCAGCAGCTCGAACTCGGTCGCGGTCAGCTCGATCAGGTTGCCGCCGCGGCGCACCTCGCGGGCGTCCTCGTCCATCGTCAGGTCGGCGAAGGCCAGCACGTCGCCGCCCTGCGCGCGGGCGTGCCCCGACCGCCGCAGGACGCCGCGCAGGCGCGCCAGCACCTCCTCCAGGCTGAACGGCTTGGTGACGTAGTCGTCGCCGCCGGCGGTGATGCCGGCCACGCGATCCTCGACGGCGTCGCGCGCGGTGAGGAACAGCACGCACACCGAGGGGTTGTCGGCGCGCAGGCGGCGCAGCACCTCCAGGCCGTCGGAGTCGGGCAGCATCCAGTCCAGCAGCACGGCGTCCGGCCGGAACTCCCGGCCGGCCCGCACCGCCTCGGCGCCGTCCCCGGCGGTGCGCACCTCCCAGCCCTCGAACCGCAGCACCCCGGCCAGCACTTCGGCGAGGTCGGCCTCGTCGTCGACGACCAGCACCCGCACCGGCGACCCGTCGGGCCGGGTCATGGGCGGGTGCCGGGGTGCGGGGGACTGAGCGGGGGACGCGGGGTGATTCGAGCCGTTCATCGCCCTCAGGCTGTCCGGCGTACATCAGGGGTGGCTGCGAGTTTCCTGAAACTTTGGCGAGGATTCTCGCATTTCTGCAGGTCGGCGCGGTCTCTTGGGTCTGACATAGCCGGTTCAGAAGGAATCTCCAGATTCGCCGCCGAAAGTGGGACCCCAGACGACCGACCCGCGGGAGGGCATGTGACGACACTGGACGAACGGATGGCGGCCCGCCGGCCGCAGACCCACCGGCAACCTGTCCGTGCCCGGCCCGCCCACGTGCTCGTTCCCATCGGCCTCGGCGCCGTCGCCGTGCTCGCCCTGTGGTGGCACGACACCCAGGCGATCACCGGCCTCGGCGACTGGCTGACCAACGCCGGCCGCATCACCGGCCTGCTGGCCGGCTACGCCGCGGTCGTCCTCGTGGCGCTGATGGCCCGGATCCCGGCGCTCGAACGCGGGGTCGGCACCGACCGGCTGGCCCGCTGGCACGCGATGGGCGGCCGCTACATGGTCGGCCTGGTCGTCGCGCACGCCCTGCTGATCACCTGGGGGTACGCGGTCACGGCGCACGCCGGCCCGGTGCACCAGGCGAAGACGCTGCTGCTCAGCTACCCGGACGTGCTCATGGCGACCGTCGCCGGGCTGCTGTTCGCCGGCGTCGGCCTCGTGTCGGCTCGCGCCGCGCGCCGCCGCATGCGTTACGAGACCTGGTACTACCTGCACTTCTACACGTACCTGGCGATCGCGCTGGCGTTCAGTCACCAGTTCGCGACCGGCGCGGACTTCATGACGAACCGGCCCGCCCGCGTCGCGTGGTCCGCGCTGTACATCGCGGTCGCCTGCCTGCTCGTCTGGCACCGCTTCGCCATGCCGGTGCGGCGCGCGTTCCGGCACCGGCTGCGGGTCGCCGGCGTGTACCGCGAGGCCCGCGGCGTCGTATCCGTCTACGTCCAGGGCCGCGACCTGCACGAGCTGCGTGCCGAGTCGGGCCAGTTCTTCCGCTGGCGGTTCCTGACCCGCGACCTTTGGTGGGCGGCCAACCCGTACTCCCTGTCCGCGCCGGTCCGGCCCGGCATGATGCGCATCACCGTGAAGGACTTCGGCGAGCACAGCGCCGCCCTGGCCCGCCTGCGGCCCGGAACCCGCGTGTTCGCCGAGGGCCCGTACGGGGCGTTCACCGCGGGCCGGCGTCGGCGGCGGAAGGTGTTGCTGCTGGCCGGCGGGATCGGCATCACGCCGATGCGGGCCCTGTTCGAGACGCTGCCGGCCGCGCCCGGCGACCTGACCCTGATCTACCGCGCGTCGCGCCAGGCCGACCTGGTGTTCCAGGAGGAGCTGGCGCGGATCGCGGCTGCCCGCGGGGCGGTCGTGCACTACCTGGTCGGCTCCCGCCGCCGGCTGCGCGCCGAGCCGCTGTCCCCGGCGACGCTCACCGGAATCCTGCCGGACCTGCGCGAGCACGACGTGTACGTCTGCGGGCCCGACGGCATGGCGAACGCGGTGATCGCGGCGCTGCGCCGGGCCGGAGTTCCCCGCCGCCGCATCCACCACGAGTCCTTCGAGTTCTAAGAGGAGCCACCATCCGATGAAACGCGCCATCCTCGCCATCGCCGGCACGGTGTCCGGGCTGGTCCTGCTGCTCGGCTTCAAGACCCACCCCGCCGCGGGACCGACGGCGAGCGCCGGCACGGTCGCGACCCCGCCCACGAGCGGCCAGAACGGCGCCGGAAGCGGCACCGGGAACGGCGGAGACGGCGGTGGCTCTGGCGGCTCCGGCGGTTCCGGGACGTCCGGGAAAGGGTCGGGCACCCGCACCGTGACCGGCGACACGATCGACACCCGGTGGGGCCCGGTCCAGGTCCGGGTGACGCTCAGCGGAAGCAGGATCACCAACGTCGAGGCGGTCCGGTTGCCGGACGGCAACCCGCGCGACGAGGAGATCAATGGTTTCGCCGTCCCGCAGCTCACCCAGGAGACGCTGTCGGCGCAGAGCGCGCAGATCGACTCGGTCTCCGGCGCCACCTACACGAGCGAGGGTTACATCCGGTCTCTGCAGAGCGCGCTGGACCGCGCGGGCCGCTGAGCGACGGCGACGGCGGCAGCGGGCCGGGCCGGGGCGGGTCGGGACCGCGGCGGTCGCACGGGCATCGCCGTGGCCCCGGCCGTCGCCGGGCGCTCCGGCAGCCACCGGTCGTCCCGGGCGACTCCCGCCGTGGCGGTCACCCTATGGTTCCGGCCCCCGCCCGCGACGGTGTGCGCGCCGGGCCGTCACCGGGTCAGTTCGGCACCGCCGGCGCGGGCCCGCCTGCACGGCCGTGCGCGGCGTCCGGGTCGCCGGATGCCTCCGGTGAGTCGACCATGTCTACGAGGTCTACGAGGTCGGCGATGGAGGCCGCCACCCGGGACGGCCGGTACGGGTAGCGGCCGACGTCCGCCTCTCGCGTCACGCCGGTGAGCACGAGGATCGTGTACAGCCCGGCCTCCATGCCGGCGACCACGTCGGTGTCCATCCGGTCGCCGATCATCGCGGTGCTCTCGCTGTGCCCGCCGACCGTGTTGAGGGCGTTGCGCATCATCAGCGGGTTCGGCTTGCCGACGAAGTACGGCTCGACCCCCGTCGCCTTGGTGATCAGCGCGGCGACCGAGCCGGTGGCGGGCAGCGCGCCCTCGGTCGATGGCCCGATCGGGTCCGGGTTGGTCGCGATGAACCGGGCGCCGCCCGCGATGAGCCGGATGGCCTTGGTGATCGCGGTGAAGCTGTACGTCCGCGTCTCGCCCAGCACGACGTAGTCCGGGTCGATCTCGGTGAGGACGTACCCGGCCTCGTGCAGGGCCGTGGTCAGCCCCGACTCGCCCAGGACATAGGCCGAACCGCCGGGACGCTGGTCGTCGAGGAACTGTGCGGTGGCCAGCGCCGAGGTGTAGATGGATTCGACCGGCACGTCGAGCCCGGCCGCACGCAGCCGTACGTGCAGGTCCCGCGGCGTGTAGATCGAGTTGTTGGTCAGGACGAGAAAAGGCCTGCCCGCCTTCGTCAGCCGGGACAGGAATTCCTGGGCGCCGGGAACCGGCCGGCCCTCGTGGACGAGGACGCCGTCCATGTCGGTCAACCAGCATTCGATCGGCCTTCGGTCGGTCATACCGTCCAATATCCCGCATCCATCCCTCATCCGGATGGCGGCCACGTATCCAGAGGCCCACGCACGCGGAACCGGCTCAGATCCGCAGCCCGAACCAGACCGCCTTGCCCGTGGCGGTATGCGCGTGGCCGCGATGAGCCGGCGGGCGTTGCCGGGCGTGCGCGGACACGGAAGTCGCGCAGAATGGCACGACAGCGCCATACATAGCGGTACGGGCGACAAATCATGGAATGCGGGCGACGGCCCCGCTCACTCAGCCGCGAAGGTAGCGGATCACCCGGTCGAACCCGTTGGGCGGCGGCCGCCGGAACGGCGCGGCCAACCGCGTCCGGGCCGTCCGCCCGCGCAGCGTCACCGAGCTGCCGAGACGCCAGTGCGCCGCCTCGGCGCGGCCGGCGGCGGCGACCACCTTCGCCGACGCGAGCAGGTGGTCCGGCGTCGATTTCGCCAGGTCGCTGAGCCGCGCCGCCTCGTTCACCGGATCCCCGATCACGGTGTACTCCAGGCGCTGCTCGGCGCCGATGTGCCCGGCGACGACCCGCCCGGCCGAGACGCCGATCCCGGCGAGCAGCTGTGGCAGCTCCGCCTGGAGGCGCCGGGACAGCTCCCGGGCGGCCGCCAGCGCCTGGCCCGGCGCGTCGTCCAGCGGCTCGGGCGCGCCGAAGACGGCCAGGGCCGCGTCGCCCTGGAACTTGTTGATCAGCCCGCCGTGGTGGGAGACCACCTCGACGACGACGCCGAAGTAGGCGTTGAGCAGGGCGACGACCTCGCCGGGCGGCCGGGTCGCGGCCAGCCGGGTCGAGCCCTTCAGGTCGACGAAGATCACCGCCGCCTCGCAGGTCTGCCCGCCCAGCGCGACGCCGTGCTCCAGCGCGTGCCGGGCGACGTCCTCCCCGACGTGGCGGCCGAACAGGTCGCGCAGCCGCTCGTTCTCCCGCAGCCCGGCCGCCATGTTGTTGAAGCCGGCCTGCAGCCGGCCGAGCTCGGTGGCGTCGTAGACCGGCACCGACGCGTCCAGGTCGCCGCGCTCCAGCCGGGCCAGGCCCTCGCGCACGGACCGCACCGGGTCGGCGATCGCGCGCGCGGCGATGTAGGTCACCTGCGCGCCCACGAGCAGCGCCACCCCGGCGAGCACCAGGATGGTGACCGCGAGCTGGGTGAGCGACATGCCCGACACGACGAGCGCCGACAGCGCCGCGGCGACCAGCCCGAGCAGCGGCACCGCGCTGCCCAGCGCCCACGCCAGCATCGACCGCGGCGTGATGCCGAACCAGTCGTCGTAGCCGGCCGGGCCGGAGGCCATCACGACGGCTGCGATCGGGCGCAGCAGCCGCTCGGTGACCAGGTAGGCGATGGCGCACGTCGTGATGCCGCCGAGCAGCGTCGTCATGCCGAACTTCAGCGCCAGCAGCGGCGAGTACGCCCAGTCGATGACCGCCCAGCCGGCCGCGCCGACGCCCCACATCGTGGCGAGCATCGCCATCAGCCGGAGCGGGCCGTGCAGCACGGCGCGGCGCTCCTCCTCGCTGGGGTCGTGCTCGTGGCCGGCCAGCGAGCGCAGCGGGCGGAACAGCCGCATGCCCCACACCACGCCGATCGGCGCGCCCACCCCGAGGTAGGCGCAGAACACGATCAGGTTGACCAGCCGGACGTGGGCGTGGTGGGCGATGCCGGGCGGATCCGGCATGACGTACGTCGTGAACAGCAGCACGAACAGCGCGCCGCCGAGGTTCGCGCCGCCGACCGCGCCGGTGAGGAACCAGCGGACGCGGCGCTCCAGGTCGGCGCGCGACGCGCCGGGCGGGCCGTCGAGCCAGGTCTGGAGCGTCTTGGTCAGCGTCCGGCCGGCCACGATCACCTCCCGTCCAGCACTACCGGTAACAGTGTGACGGATGCGCATACGCTGGAAGACCCCGGACGGCGCATCGTCGGGACGCATCGCGCCGCCGACCGCGCTCCACGCGGGTTCATGCCCGCGAGCGCATGCATCCCGGGCCCCGCCCACCGCCGCCCCCGCCCGGGCCCGCGGCGGGGGCGTGCGCCAGGGCCGTATGGGACTCCCCGACCGGTGCCGTGCATGAGCCCCTCCAGAGCCCCATCCCGATGCCGCATGTGGGACCGCACACGGTGCCGCCGTACAGCCCCTGCCGGAGCCGGTCGCCGGCGCCCGGGCCCGCGCGGCCGGGCGCGGCGTGGGACGGTGGGGGCATGATGACGATCCGCAGGATGGGGCTGGGCCTGGCCGCTTTGGGCCGGCCTGCGTACATCAACCTGGGCCGGGCCGGCGCGCTGCCCGCCGAGCGCACGGTCGCGGCCATGCGGGACGCCACCTGGCGCGTGCTGGACGCCGCGTACGCGGCCGGGATCCGCTGGGTGGACACCGCCCGCTCGTACGGCCGGTCCGAGGAGTTCCTGGCGGGATGGCTGGAGGCGCGCGGGCACGCCGACGTGACGGTGTCCGGCAAGTGGGGTTACGAGTACGTGGGCGAGTGGCGGCGGGACGCCGAGGTCCACGAGGTCAAGGAGCACTCCCTGGCGCGGTTCCGCGCGCAGCGCGAAGCGACCAGGGCGCTGCTCGGCGGCCGGCTCGCGCTGTATCAGGTGCACTCCCTGACGCCCGACAGCCCGCTCTTCGGCGACGGCGCGCTGCTGGAGGCGCTCGCCGCGCTCGCCTCCGAGGGAGTACGGGTCGGCTTCTCCACGTCGGGACCCGCGCAGCCGGAGACGGTGCGGCGGGCGCTGGCCTTGGAGGTGGACGGGTGCCCGCTGTTCACCGCGGTCCAGTCGACGTGGAACCTTCTTGAGCCCTCGGCCGGGGACGCGCTCGCCGAGGCGCACGCGGCCGGCGCGCACGTGCTGGTGAAGGAGGGGCTGGCCAACGGGCGGCTGGCGGTCGACCCGCCGCGGCCGCTCGCGCAGGTGGCGCGCCGACACGGTGTCGGCCCGGACGCGGTGGCGCTGGCCGCGGCGCTGGCGCAGCCGTGGGCGGACACGGTGCTGAGCGGGGCGGCGAGCGTTCGGCAGGTGGAGTCGAACCTGGCGGCCGTGCGGGTGGTCCTCGACGACGATGACCTGGCCGCACTGGCCCGCCTGGCGGAACCACCGTCCGAATACTGGGACCGGCGGGCGGCACTGCCGTGGACCTGAGATCATGACGCCCGCGCGGTGTCCCGGCGGATTCTCCTACCGGACGTTTACGGAACGAGATCGGCTATTGACGCGATAGTTACGATCGATGACAGTCGTGGCACCTGGGGCCATGCACGTATGCCTCGGAAGCGGGCGGAAGGCTGGGTGATGGGCGGAGCCGACGTCAGGGGTGCCGTGCTGGCGCTGATGGCGACCATCATTTACTACCTGGGCTTCATTGTCTTCCGGGTCGCCGCGGGCCGCATGCCCGAGCTCCGCTGCACCCGGCCGCTGCGCCTGCTCAGGTACACCTACACCGACTGGCTGTGGCTGTCCGGCCTGCTCATCGTCCTCGCGGGCGTCGCCACGCAGGTCAAGGCGCTGATGATTATCCCGCTCAGCCTGGCCGAGCCGATCTTCGCCGCCAGCCTCGCCTTCGTGCTGTTCTACGCCTCGGTCTTCTTCGGGGAGCGCCTGACCGGCCGCGAGTGGGCCAGCGTGGCGCTGTTCGGCGTCGCGACTGTGCTCATCGGCGTCTCGAACGGCCGCCACGAGGTGCTCACCAGCGCCGTCGCCGGTACGGGCGCGCTGGCCGCCGTCGTCGTGCCCGGCGTGCTGATCGGCGGGCTGGTCCTCGTCATCGGCGACATCCGCACCTTCGGCCGGCACGCCCGCCCGCTGTCCGGCATCGCGTACGGCCTCGGCTCCGGCGTCAGCCTCGGAGTGTCCGAGCTGAGCCTCAAGGGCGTGGCCGCCGTCTACAACGCGCACGGCCTCGCGGACGCCGCCTACGGCACCCCCTATCCGTACGTCGCCGTCGGGATGGCCGTGCTCGGCCTCGCTCAACTGCAGATCGGGCTGCAGCGGTGCCGCATGGCGATCGTCGTCACGGTGCTCACCGTGATCGCCAAGACGCAGCTGGCGATCCTCGGGCCGCTGCTGTTCAAGGAGCCGTGGCCGGACGACCGGCTGCTGTCCGGGCTGCGCGTCACCGCGTTCGTGCTGACGGTCGTGGCGCTGGTGCTGTTCCCGCGGCATGAGGCGGTCGAGGAGCGCGTCTCCACGCCCGTCCCGGCGGTGCGCGAACGCGCCTGAGCGCGGCCGAGGGTCCGGTGACCGGACGGCAGCCAGGCGGGGCCGCGGTAGGTGCCGGCGGCTCACGTGCAGCGCCGCGGTGAACGGGGGCGGCGCTCGGGGCGTCCTATATCCGGAAGGCTGTTCGCTCGGTTTTATGAGTAAGTGTGTGCCGTACGCGCACGAATGGTGGCTTGCCCGGAGCGCGGACGCGTGCCCTTTCTTGACCAAGGGCGAAACATCGTGTTTGTCCTATATTGCGCAGGAAGCAGGGACTCGTACGGGCCGGCCGTACGACGGATCGATGAGGTGTGATGGCCGACAGCAACGCTGATGACGTGACTCCCGAGGGCACGCCGCCGGAGACGTCGGACAGCGAGGGCGGCGACGAGAAGGACGCGCCCCACGCGACCGGCACGGACGGCGCGGGGGAGGCGTCCGGCTCGGAGGAGACCGACGGCCGGGAGCAGACGGATCGCCAGGAGGAGAAGAACGCGGGCGGGCGTCCCGATGCGGGCGGTGACGGGTCGGCCGCGGCGCCGGCGGGGCGTGGGCGCCGCCGGCGCGTCGGGCGGTGGATCGCGGTCGGCGTGGTCGTCGTGCTGCTGCTGGCGGCCGGCGGGGCGTTCGGCCTGTACGAGAAGCTCCAGGGCAACATCCACCGCGAGCACGTCGCCGACCAGCTCGGCCCGAACCGGCCGCCGAAGCTGAACAAGTCGATGAACATCCTGCTGCTCGGCTCGGACTCGCGCGCCGGGGCCAACCACGAGTACTGGTCGCCCGACGTCAGCGGTGAGCGCTCGGACACGACGATCCTGCTGCACCTGTCGCCGAACCGGGACCGCGCGGTCGCGGTCAGCTTCCCGCGCGACTCGATGGTGCAGGTGCCCGAGTGCAAGAAGAAGAACGGGCAGAAGGTCCCGGCGTACTTCGGCATGCTCAACTCCGCGTTCGCCTACGCCGGCGCGACGTGCACGTGGAAGATGATCGAGTCGACGACGCACATCCACATCGATCACTACGTGCAGATCGACTTCGCCGGATTCAAGAAAGTGGTCGACGCGCTGGGCGGGGTGGAGGTCTGCGTGCCGCACGCGGTGAACGACCCGCGCGCCGACCTGTACCTCAAGGCCGGCCGCCAGGTGGTCAAGGGCGACGCCGCGCTCGGCTACGTCCGCACGCGGTACGGCCTCGGCGACGGGTCGGACCTGGAGCGCATCCAGCGGCAGCAGAAGTTCATGGCGGCGGTGGTGAAGAAGGCCACGAGCACCGGCATGCTCACCAACCCCGCCCGCACGTACCGCTTCCTCGACGCGGTCACGAAGGCGATCTCCACGGACGACACGTTCAGCGTCTCGGCGATGCGCAAGCTGGCCACGAGCCTGAAGGGGCTGAGCGCTGGCACGGTCCGGTTCGTCACCGTCCCAACGCAGACCTACCCCAAGGACCCCAACCGGGTGCAGTGGGACATGGCCCAGGCGGGTCCGCTGTTCGACGCCATCCGCAAGGACGACAACCTGCCCGCGCCCAGGCAGGTGGCGGCCCAGCCGGCGCAGCCGAAGCCGGACCAGGTGAAGGTCACCACCGTCGGCGCGCCGAAGGCCGCCGTGCGCGCGCTGAAGGCGCAGGGCTTCCACGTGACGGCGAAGAAGGGGCCGGTCGCGCCGCAGACCCGCATCCTGTACGGACCGGGCGCCGAGCGGGACGCCGACGCCGTGGCGGTGGCGGTCCCCGGCGCGATCATCGCGGCGGACCCGACCGTGCCGGCCGGCACCGTCTCGCTCGTCGTCGGTCCCGAGGGCGTGCAGGTCAAGGCGCCGGACATCCCGAAGGTGCGCGGGGAGGTCAACGCGGCGCAGAACCCGTGTCAGTGAGCACCTCTTCGTTGGGCCGGGGGCCGGCGCGCAGGCCCGCCCACAGCCCGCGGCCGAGCGTGCGCAGCAGGCCCGCGCGGTCCGGCGCGCCCGCGACCGCGCGGCCCCAGCGGCGCAGCGTCGACGCCGTGTACAGCAGGCGCTCGCCCGGCGCGAGGCACCGGCTGCGGGTGAACAGCCACACCTTGTTGCGCACCTCGTGGAAGAAGCGCGCGGTCACGTCGAACCCCGGCGCGGCGGTGCGGTGTACGACGACGCTGTCCCGGCACAGCAGTCCGGTGCGGCCGCGCAGCAGCCGCAGCGTGTACTCGAAGTCGTCGTTCCACAGGAAGTAGTCGGCGATGGGCAGCCCGCGCTCGCCTACGGCGCCGGCGTCGATGAGCACGGACACGAATGACGCCGACCGGATCCGGGCGCAGCCGGGCACGGGCGACGGCCGGGTCCGCGGGGTGTTCATCGGGTGGTCGCGCCCGTCGGTCCAGACGACGCGGCTCGCGACGATCGGCGGCGGCCCGTCCGGGCCGGTGGCCCGGTCGCGGGCGGCCAGGAGGGCGGCGAGCGCGCCGGGCTCGGGCAGGGTGTCGTCGTCCATGAGCCAGATCGCGTCGGCGCCGTGCTCCAGCGCCCGGGCGAGCCCGGTGGCGAACCCGCCCGCGCCGCCGGTGTTGCGGGGCAGGACGAGGAGGTCGGCCTCGGGGAACCGCGCGCGGACCATGCCGGGGGTGCCGTCGGTGGAGGCGTTGTCGACGACGACCACGGCGCCGGGCGGCCGCGTCTGCGCCCGGATCGCGGACAGCGCCTCGCCGAGCAGAACTTTCCTGTCACGCGTGACAACCAATGCCACGATTTGGGCGTCTTTCAAGGGAATAGCCTGACCCTTACGTTGTCGCGTGGTCAGCAGGACGAAATTGGGGCAGATAAAATGACAAAAGTAGCATAAGATGCATCCCGAACATCCGGCCACACCGCTCATTCCTCCGCACCTTCCTCCGCACCGAACCGGACGCATGGCCGAACCCTTCTCGCTCCTCCTCACCGTCTACGGCGGCGACCGGGCGGACCATGTGCGCGAGGCGTTCGAGAGCGCGGTGGGCGCCCAGACCCGCCGCCCCGAGCAGATCGTGCTCGTCCAGGACGGCCCCGTCGCGCCGGAGCTGGCCGCCTGCCTCGCCGACCTGACCGCGACCAGCCCCGTCGAGGTGACGTTCCTGCCGCTGGAGCGCAACGGCGGCCTCGGCCTCGCCCTCGACGCGGGCCTGGCCGCCAGCCGGTACGACGTCGTCGCCCGCATGGACGCCGACGACATCGCCATGCCGCACCGGTTCGCCACCCAGCTCCCGGTGATCGAGAGCGGTGCGGACCTGGTCGGCGCCGGAATGCTGGAGTTCGGCACGGACAGGAACGACATCGTCGGCCGGCGCGTCCCGGTGTCCGGCGCCGAGGCGATCGCCCGGTACGCCCGCCTGCACGATCCGTTCAACCACCCGACCGTCGTCTATCGCCGCACCGCCGTGCTGGCGGCGGGCGGCTACGGGAACCTGCCGCTGATGGAGGACTACTGGCTGTTCGCCCGCATGATCGCGAACGGCGCGCGCGTGGTGAACCTCACCGAGCCCCTCATGTACTACCGGGTGGGCGACGGCGCATACGAGCGGCGCGGCGGCCTGGCGCTGCTGCGCGCCGAGCTGCGCCTGCAGCGGGAGCTGCGGCGCAGCGGGTTCACGACGCGCGCGCAGTACCTGCGCAACGTGGGCGTCCGCGGCGGCTACCGGCTGGCCCCGGCGTGGGTGCGCCGCCCGCTGTACCGCCGGTTCGTCGCCCCGCGCGGCGCGGTGGCCGCGCCGGCCGTCCCCGCCGGGGAGGAGCGGTGAACGCGCGCGCCGATCTCGTCGTCGCCGGGTCCGGGCTGTTCGGCCTCACGATCGCCGAGCGCTGCGCCCGCGACCTGGGCCTGCGGGTGCTCGTGGTCGAGCGCCGCGACCACGTCGGCGGCAACGCCTACAGCGAGCGGGAGCCGTCCACCGGCATCGAGATCCACCGGTACGGCGCGCACCTGTTCCACACCTCCAACGAGCGGGTGTGGGAGTACGTCAACCGGTTCACCGCCTTCACCGGCTACCGGCACCGCGTGTTCACGGTCTTCAAGGACCGCGTCTACCCGATGCCGATCAACCTGGGCACCATCTGCGCGTACTTCGGCCGGGTCCTGTCGCCGGCGCAGGCCCGTGCGCTGATCGCCGAGCAGGCCGCCGAGGTGACGAACCCGGCCAACTTCGAGGCGAAGGCGATCTCGCTGATCGGGCGCCCGCTGTACGAGGCGTTCATCCGCGGCTACACCGCCAAGCAGTGGCAGACCGATCCGCGGGAGCTCCCGCCGGAGATCATCACGCGGCTGCCGGTGCGCTACACCTTCGACGACCGCTACTTCAGCGACACCTACCAGGGCCTGCCGGTGGACGGCTACACGCCGTGGCTGGAGCGCATGGCCGACCACCCGCGCATCGAGATCGCCCTGAACACCGACTTCTTCGACCTCGGCGCCGCCGGACGCGTGCCGGTCGTCTACACCGGCCCGCTCGACCGGTACTTCGGGTACGCCGAGGGCGTGCTCGGCTGGCGCACCCTCGACTTCGAGCTGGAGGTCCTGGCCACCGGCGACCACCAGGGCACCGCGGTGATGAACTACGCCGACGAGGACGTCCCGTACACGCGCATCCACGAGTTCCGGCACTTCCACCCCGAGCGCGAGCATCCCGGTGACCGTACCGTGATCATGCGCGAGTACTCTCGCTTCGCCGGACCCGGCGACGAGCCGTACTACCCGATCGGCACGGCCGCCGACCGGGAGCGGCTCGCCCGCTACCGCGAGCTGGCCCGCGCCGAGACCGCCGCGAACGGCGTGCTGTTCGGCGGCCGGCTGGGCACCTACCGCTACCTCGACATGCACATGGCGATCGCGTCCGCGCTGAGCATGTACGAGAACCGCCTGCGGCCGATGTTCCTTGGAGGCGACGGATGAGGGTCCTGCAGCGGATCGTGCTGCCGGTCGACCGTGACCTGGACGTGCTGCCCCTGTACGTGGACGAGACCTCCCGCGAGCGGCAGGACGACTCCGCCCCGGGCGCATCGGTCATCGGCCGGCACTCCCTCGCGCTGCCGCGCCACCGCCGGGTGTCGTTCTGCACCTACTTCAACGCCTTCCCCGCGGCGTACTGGCGCCGCTGGAGCGTCGTCGACGAGGTGGTGCTGCGCATCCGGGTGCGCGGGCCGGCCGACGTCATGGTGTACCGGTCGAACGGCAAGGGCCACGCGCAGCGGGTCGAGTCGGTGCCGGCCGCGGACGGCGCGGTCGAGGTGGCGCTGACGCTGACGCCGTTCATCGACGGCGGCTGGTACTGGTTCGACGTGATCGGCGGCGAGGACGGCGCGGTGCTGGAGTCGGCCGAGTGGTGCGCGGACGGCGCGCCGGCCGCCGGCGGCACCGCGACGATCGGCATCACGACCTACAACCGGCCGGCGTTCTGCGTCGGCCAGCTCGCCGCCCTCGGCGAGGCGCCGGACGTGCTGGCGCTGCTCGACGAGGTCATCGTCGTCGACCAGGGCACCGACCGGGTCGAGGACCATCCCGGCTTCGCCGCCGCCGCTGCCGCGCTGGGCTCCAGGCTGCGCGTCATAGACCAGGCCAACCTCGGCGGGTCGGGCGGTTTCGCGCGCGCGATGGCCGAGACGCTGCGTGCCGAGCGGAGCGACTACGTGCTGCTGCTGGACGACGACGTCGTCCTCGAACCGGAGGGTGTGATCCGGGCGGTCGCCTTCGCCGACCTGGCCCGAACCCCGACGATCGTCGGCGGGCATATGTTCGACCTCTACGACCGCTCGGTGCTGCACACCTTCGGCGAGGGCGTCGAGCCGTACCGGTGGTTCTACCGGCCCGCCCCGCACACGGTCTACGGCCACGACTTCGCCCGCGCCCCGCTGCGCACCACGCCGTGGCTGCACCGCCGCGCCGACGTCGACTACAACGCCTGGTGGATGTGCCTGATCCCGGTGGACGTCATCCGCAAGGTCGGGCTGGCCCTCCCGTTGTTCATCAAGTGGGACGACGCCGAGTACGGCGTCCGGGCCAAGCGGGCCGGCTTCCCCACGGTGTCGCTGCCCGGCGCCGCGGTCTGGCACGTGCCCTGGCACGACAAGGACGACACTCTCGACTGGCAGGCCTACTACCATGCGCGGAACCGCTTCGTCGCGGCGCTGCTGCACTCGCCGTACGAGCGGGGCGGCAACCTCGTCAAGGAGAGCCTGTTCATCACCGCCAAGCACGTGCTGGCGATGCAGTACTCCACGGCGGCGCTGATCTGCCGGGCGCTGGATGACGTCCTCGCCGGGCCGGACCGCCTGCACGCGTCGCTGGCCGGCACGATCGGCGAGGTGCGCGCCATCCGCGCCGCCTTCCCCGACGGGCAGTCCGTCGACGACATCGACCGGCTGCCGGAGGTTCGCCGGCGCAGGCCGCCGCGCCGGGGCCGCGAGCACAGCGTCCCGGAGGGCCGGCGCGCCATGGTGAAGACCGCGGTCGCCGCCGCGCTGAAGCAGATGCGCCCGGTGGACGACTTCGCCCTGCGGCACCCGCAGACCGCGGTGCCGCACGCCGACCAGCGCTGGTGGCTGCTGGCGCAGTTCGACAGCGCCCTCGTGTCGTCGGCGGACGGCACCCGGGTCTCCTGGTACCGCCGCGATCCGGCCCGTTACCGGGCCCTGGCCGTGCGGTCCGCCGCGCTGCACGCACGGCTGCTGCGCGAGTGGCCGCGGCTCGCCCGCGAGTACCGGGCCGCGCTGGCGGACCTGGTGTCGCCGGAGCGCTGGACGGAGACGTTCGGCGCGGAGTCCTGACGCCCGCGCGTCCGCAGGGTGGATCCTGGCCGACGCCCGATCCGCGGTGGGACGCCCGCGGCGTGGCCGTGTGACGCCCGCGCGCGCCCGGGTCAGTCCCGGCCGGTCTCCGGCCGGCGATCGGACCGCGTGCGGCGCAGGCGCCGCAGGCCCTCCACGATGTTCCAGTAGATGATCCGTGCCCGCATGACCGCGCGGTTCTTCTCGCTGAGGCGCCGGACGAAGAGCTTGGTCGCGGGCTTGCGCAGGATCTCGCGCAGCTCGGCTGTCTCCTGACGCAGCAGGTCCCGCTCGGCGCGCAGGGCGTCGCGCTCGGCCCGGAGCGCGTCGCCCTCGACGCGCAGCGCGGCGTTCTCGCCGCCAAGCCGGTCGATCTCGTCGCGCCACACCTGCAGGCGGCCGAGCAGGGACGTCATCGACGCGACCGCGGCGTCCAGCATCTCCTCCACCGGGGGATCGTCGGGCGCGACCGTCGCCGCCGGTTCGGCATCGGCCCCGGGGAGCAGGTCGTCGAGGTCACCGATGACGTCGTACCTGCGCGTGCGCACGGTCTCGACGATCTCCCGGCAGCGGTCGCCCATCCAAACGCGGTCCGGCCCGGACAGCACGATCCTGCGGCGTCCCGGCCGGGACGCCAGGTCGACGCCGAGGAGCCCCTTGACGCACCGGTCGTACACCGGCCAGCGCACCTCGGGGCCGAGCGCCAGGTTGAGCCTCCGCAGCAGGTTCGCCTCGGCGACGCCGAGCGAGGTGTTGGGCATCGCGGCCGTGGTGGGGTAGCGGTCCGCGTCGATCCCGGTCACCGCGCAGAACCGATGCCACAGCAGCTCCCGCGGCGCCTCGCCGCGGGGAATCGTGATCAGGTGGACGCGGCCCGGGTCGAGGTCGCGAGCCCAGCGCGCCAGCACGTCGGCGGCGTCCTGCATCCGCCAGAACCCGATGCCGAGCGGGTGCATGTCATCGGCCGGGGCGCGCAGGGCGGTGATGAACTCGGCGAACGACAGGGCGTTGCGGTTCTTGATGTCCTCCTGCCAGGCGGCCGGCACCTGGCGGACGAGGTCGCGCGCCGTATAGACGAGATGCACCTCGGAGAAGGCCAGGTCGGCGAGGGCGCGTTCGATCTGCTCGGGCCGGGCCGGGCTGAACAGCTCCTGGGAGATCACGGTGGTCCCGTTCCAGGCGCGCACCTCGTCGACCAGCCGGGCCCAGGCGCCCGGGACGGCCGGGTCGTCGTCCTCGCCGAACCGCGCGCCCTGCAGGTCCAGCGCCGCGTGCGTGTGCGAGAGGAAGTCCGTGCCGGGGAACAGGACGCCATCGGCGCGCAACGCCTCGCGGTTGTCCCACAGCACGCTCTGCAGGTAGGTGGTGCCGCTCTTCGGCGCGCCGATGTGGAGGTAGATGACGGGACGTCCCTCGTGCACTCGTCGTCGCCCTCCGCCCTTTCCGTACGCCGCGTCCGCACGGGTCCGTGTGGCTCGTCCGGGTGGCCCGTCCCGTACGGTCCGTTCGGCCGTACATCCACCTATCTCGCTCGTGCGCGCCGCCGGTCCGGCCACGTATCGTCCCGGTCGTCGCCGGGGTATCTTAGCGACGCAAGTGCGCCGGAGATGCCCGGTGCGTGGCGGTTGGCGGCGAGCGGTACGGGGCGGGGCGCGAGTGTCAGGGCGGGCAATGGCCACGAACGTCATTCCACCGCTGGTGGCACCGGGCCGCGGCGGAGGGTTGCTGGAGGTCGCCCGGCGACGCTACCTGCTGCACCTGGTGGTGCGGCGCGAGCTGCGCCGGCGCTATCAGGGCTCCCTGCTGGGGCTGGGCTGGTCCTACGTGCGACCGGCGGTCAACTTCTGCGTCTACTTCTTCGTGGTCGGCGTCTTCCTGCGCATGGCCAAGGTGATCCCGAACTTCCCGGTCTACCTGTTCTCCGGGATGGTGCTGGTGAACTTCTTCACCGAGACCCTGGTCACCGCGACGTGGTCCGTGATCGGCAACCGGGCGCTCGTGCAGAAGGTGTACCTGCCGCGCGAGGTGTTCCCGGTGGCCTCCATGCTGGTCTCCCTCGTGCACATGACGCCGGCGCTGGCGATCCTGTTCGGCGGGGCCCTGCTCGCCGGCTGGACGCCGTCGTCGCTGGCGCTCGGGTCGGCGGCGCTGGCGCTGGCCATCGTCGTCGTCCTCGCGCTCGCCTTCGGCCTGCTGTTCGCCGCGGTGAACGTCTTCTTCCGCGACTTCGGCCAGGTCGTCGACATCCTCACGCTCGTCATCCCGTGGACGACCCCGATGATCTACCGCTGGACGGCGGTGAAGCGGTCGGCCAGCGCCCTCGGCCTGCAGATCTATCTGGCCAATCCGCTGGCCACGGCGGTCTCGCTGTTCCAGCGGGCGTTCTGGTGGCCGACCACGGGGCGCCCGTTCCGGCCCGGCGACCAGCGGTTCCCCGACCATCTGACGACCCGCGGCCTGGCCGCCCTCACCGGCGCGGTGCTGCTGCTCGGCCTCGGCCAGGTGGTGTTCCGGCGCGTCCAGTGGCGATTCGCCCAGGAGCTGTAGCCGTGGAGGCCGTCGTCGTCGAGTCCGTCAGCAAGCACTTCACGCTGCGGCATGCCCATTCCATCAAGGAGATCACGGTACGGGCGGCGCGGCGGCAGACCCTCGCGGAGCGGTTCACCGCGCTGGACGGCGTCTCGTTCACGGTCGAGCAGGGCGAGGCCGTGGCGCTGATGGGGCTCAACGGGTCGGGCAAGAGCACCCTCCTGAAGATCATTTCAGGGGTGATGCGGCCCGACTCCGGCTCGGTGCGCGTCAGGGGCCGGGTCGCGGGCCTCATCGACGTCGGCGCCGGCCTGCACCCGGACCTCACCGGCCGCGAGAACGTCTACCTGAACGCGGCGATCCTCGGCATGAACCGCCGCCAGACCGACCGGGTCTTCGACGCGATCGTCGACTTCGCCGACATCGAGCGCTTCCTCGACACCCAGGTGAAATTCTACTCCTCCGGCATGTTCATGCGGCTGGGCTTCTCGATCGCCGTGCACACCGACCCGGACGTCTTCCTGGTCGACGAGGCCCTGGCTGTCGGCGACGCGCTGTTCCAGAAGAAGTGCCTGGCGCGCATCCGCGAGCACCGCGACGCGGGGCGCACGCTCGTCATCGTCGCCCACAACACCGGCACCCTGGAGGAGATCTGCGACCGCGGTCTCCTGCTCAGGCAGGGCCGGCTGGAGTTCGACGGGCACATCCACGACGCGGTCGACCTGATGGCGCCCCCGGCGGACGAGGTCGAGCGCGCCCGCCGCGCGCGAGCCCGCGCCGAGGCCCGCGCCGACCGCGCGAAGCGCCTGCGGGACGCGGATCCGGCGTCCTGACGCGCGCGTCCCGAGCGGGCGCGGTGGCCGGGCACGGTCTAGCGCAGGCGGGCGGTGGCGTAGTAGGCGCGGCACACGCCGTCGGCGTCGTACCTGGTGCCGATCTCCAGGAGCCGGGTTCCGTCGGCCGACGGCAACAGCGCGGAGCTGTAGTTCGAGCAGGCGTCCCGCGCCGGGACCGGCGCGGTCAGCGGCGCCGGCGCCTCGCTCCACGGCCCGGTCCCCCGCGCGTCGTTGGTCAGCAGCACGCTGCCGCTCGCCGGGGCGATCTCGCCGTTCGACGACAATACCTGGCCCACGAGGACGAGCCGGCCGAACATCCCCGGGCCGGGCGCCCAGGCGAGGCCGGGGGCGTGCTCGAAGTGCGCGTGCCCGGCGGTCTGCGGCACGACGTCCGGCCCGTTCCAGTTCCAGCCGTCGGTGGAGGTGCGCAGGTGCACGACGCATCGGCGCGCTTCGGGGCCGACGCACATCTCGTAGGCCATGACGTAGATCCCGTACGGCAGCCGCCGCACGATGGGCATTCCCGGACGGTCGGCCGGTGCCCGGGCGACCACGGTGTCCACCTTCCGGCCCCAGGTGAACCCGCCGTCGGCGGAGGCGACCCGGGCCAGCACCTGGCTGTGCCCGCGCTGGGTCTCGTCGGAGAAGTGGCACGCGAGACGCCCCGCGGCGTCCACCGACAGCTCCGGCTCCCACAGGCCGCCGCGGTTCGCCGCGACCGCGCAGGAGGACAGGTACGACCAGTGCCGGCCGTGGTCGGTGCTGCGCCACACCCGCAGTGCCATGCGCCGTCTTCGCGCGTTCTGCCCCACCGAGGCCGCCCACAGAAGCGTGCCCTCGGCGGTGCGGCCCACCTGGCGCGGCATCTCGAAGAGGGTCCCGCAGCACAGGCCCTGCCCGCGCGCGGCGCTGGGGTCGGCGATGGTGCCGACGCGGGAGAAGGTGGCGCCGTCGTCGGTGCTCTCGTAGATCTCCCCGATGCCCGCGCGGCCGTCATTGGAGATCACCGAGACGAGGATCCGCCCGTTGTAGGCGCCGGAGTGGGCGAGCCGGATCGCCCGCGGATACAGCGCGACCTGGTCCGTCAGCCTCCGCGTGATGCCGAGCGCCGGCCCGTCCGGGAGGGGTCGCCGGGCGGTGGCCGACGCACTCGGGCGACGCCCGGCGCCGGCCGGCCGGTCCGTGCCGGCGGCCGAGTCGACCAGGATGACCACGCCCGCCACGACGACGGCGCAGTACGAGACGACCATCGACCTCAGGACGGCGCGGGGTGAGGGCATGGGGAGTCCGTGGCGGCGCCTAGGGCAACGCGCGGCGCCACAGCGTCGGCTGGTCGCCGGTGTGGTCGGACGTGACGCCGACCGCGAGCAGGTCGGCGCCGAACGCGGTCAGGCCGTTCAGTTGCTGCGCTCCCTTCCCGGACAGCCCGGTCCCCTCGGGCCGCGACGGCGTCCACGTGCGGCCGTCGCCGGACGACCACAGCATGACATCCGATGATCCCGGTCGTCCCGACGTTCCGGCGACGACGAAGCCGCGCGCCGTCGCGGTCATGGCCGTCACCGCCGTGTTCGCCGATCCTCCGGCCGTGAGCGGTGCCGGCTGCCACGACCGCCCGCCGTCGGCGGAGATGAACGCGAACGCCTGGGTGCCCGACGGAGTGGTCGCCGTACCCGTGGCGACGAGGGCCGAGCCCTTCGCCGCCACGTGGTCGAACCACGCCTCCACCGAACCGGCGGGCAGCGGAAGCTGCTGCAGCGTCCACCTCCGCCCGTCGGCCGAGGTCCACACCGCCGGCCGGCCGTGACGGTCGCCGCGTACGGTCGGGTCGTTCAGCCCGCCGACGGCGACGTACCCGAAGGGACCGCCGGCCACGTCCCGCATCCACCGCCCGGCGATCGCGGTGCCCGCGAGCGTCTTCTTCTCCGGCGACGTGCCGCGCTGCCAGGACCTCAGGTCCGCGGAGAACCAGGTGACCGCCGAGTACCCGTCCTCGCCGACGATGACGTAACCGGCCGGCCCCATCGCGGCCGCGCGGGTGGTGGGGGCGGCGCCGCCCGACGGCTGGAACACGCTCGCGCCGTCGGCGGCCTGCCACGTGCCGCCGTCCTGGGAGATCAGGACCAGTGGGCGGCGCGGGGCGGTGCCGTCGAACCCGACCGCGAGCCAGCCGGCGTTGCCGGCCGCCACCGACGTCAGCCGCTGCCGCCCATCCCGGACGATCGCCGGCGAGCGCCGCCACGTACGGCCGTCCGCGGAGGTCCAGACGGCGGCGTCCCCGTTGGCGCTGCCGGCCGCCACGAGCCGGCCGGCCGCCGCCGCGACGGCGTCCACGGACTTGTCGGCCTGCGCCAGCGCCGCGACGGAGGCCGCCGCCGAGGTGACGTCCTGCCCCTGCGCGTCGCGCACGACCACCATCGCGTCGGCGTCCGAGCCGGTGTCATCGCGGCCGACCAGGATCGTCAGCCCCGGCCCCTGCACCACCTCGGCCAGGGTCCGCTCCGACGACATCGGCACGTCGCCGGCGCTCTGCCAGGACCGGCCGTCGGGGCTGTGCTCCAGAGCGGCCCTCCGGCCGGTGAGCGCGACCGCCGCGAGCCCCTGCGGAGAGCCCGTGAAACGAAGCAGCCGCTGGTAGCCCGGGATGCGCAGCTCCCCGGCCTGTGTCCACCGCGTCGCGTCGGGCGAGGCGTAGACGGCGGCGAAGCGCCCGCTCTTGTCCTTCGCCTCGCGGGCGATGAAGAAGCCCGACGGGGTGGCGGCGATGCCGTACCCGCCCGCGCCGGCGGGGCTCGGCACGGAGACCTGTTCCCAGGTGGCGCCCCCGTCACGCGAACGCCACAGGCCGTCCACCGGCTTGGGGTGCTTGCCCGCGGTCGAGCCCACGCCGTGCGCGATGACGGTGCCGCCGCTCGCCGCCGCGCCGACGAGCGACAGCTTCCCGCCGGCGCCCGGAATGCTGAGCTGCCCGCCGGTGAGGCGGTCCCAGCGGTGGCCGTCGGAGGAACGCCACACGACCGGGGTGGGATCGCTGAAGTCGCCCTTGGCGGATGTGGAACCGACCGCGACGAAACCGCTGCCGACGCCGGTGACCCGTGCGATCCGGTCACCCCGCCCGAACGCCGCTCCGGCCGCGTCCGGCTGCCGGGTCCAATTCCGGCCGTCGCGGCTCGTCCACACCACCGTGCCGTCCGGGCCGGTGCCCAGCGCGACCCAGGTGCCGTTCGCCGTGGCGATCTGCCGGGGCACCTCGCCGGTCGGCGGCTCATCGCCGGACAGCGTGCGCACGTTCGCGAGCCGGAACGAGCGCCCGCCGTCGGTGGAGACCACGAACTCCGGCCGGACCGACACGCCGTCGCCGTCTCCGCCGACCGCCACGACCGTCGAGCCGATCGCCGCCACCGAGGACAGGCCCTGGTCGCGCCCGTCGGCCGTCGCGGCCGGGTCGGCGGCGAAGAGCCGCCCGGCGAGCTGTGCGGCCGGGCCGGCGGGCGCGTGGTGCCCGTGCCCGCGCGTCAGCAGGAACACCCCGCCGGCGACCAGGCAGGCGGCCACGACGCCCGCGACCCCGAGCAGGACGGGCCGCATCGGCACGGTACGGCGTGGTGCACCCTCGCGCCGCCACGGCTCGTCGAACCGCACGCCCGGCCCGCGCGTGGGCGGGCGTGGCGTGGAGCGCGGGACCATCGCGGACGGCGGCAGGTCCAGCGCGGTCGCCGGCGGCTCGGCATACCCAGGCCCGTACGCCGGGTTGCGGGACGGCGGCACGTTCGGTGGCCCGGCGGGGGGCGCGTTCGGTGGCGCGCCGTTCGCCGCGTCGTACGAGGGCGGTGCGGGCTCGGCCTCCGGATCCCAGACGGGCTGCGGTGGAATGCGCCACGGATCGGCCGACGGCGGAGCCTCTGCCGGGAAACCCTCGGCAAGGAACCCGTCCGCGGGGAAGCTCTGCGCGGGGAGAGCCTCGGCGGAGAACGCGTCCGCGGGCGGAACGTCGGCGGGGGAGGCGTCTGCGGAGGACGTCTCGGCGGGAGACCCGTCCGCCACCCATTCGCGGGTCTCGGGTGGCTCCGCCTCCTGCCCGGGCACGGCCGGGGCCTGCGGTCCGGGATCGTACGGCGGCTGGGGCGGCAGGACCCATCCCGGGCCGGGCGGGCTCGGCGGACCGGCGGATTCGGGACCCCACACGGGTGGCGGAGGCGGGATCGACCACGGGTCGTCAGGGGCGGGATTCTCGTTCGGATCCTTGTCCGGCGTCTTCTGCCCGACCACCTTCACCATCCCCGTCCATCGCCCGCCGAGGGCGACCACCCGACCCGTCTTCCATGAGCGGGTTGTGCGCAATCTTATCGGTGTAAAGCGGTCAAGCGGGTGTGTCAGGCATGGAGTGCTCGTTTCGTGACGCATCAGACCGACGACCGCACGAACCGGGACGGTCGGGCGGCATGACTTCGTCCTTCACCGGTGGCCGGACGTGGTCGGCGCGGCCCCGGATCCGACGCGCGCCGGCCATTACGCGAACGGCGCAGGCCCGGCACCGGCGACGCGGCGGCGCCGCCCGGAGCGGTGCGTCGATGCGTGAGGTACGGGCCGTTCAGGGGTCGCCGACGACGGGGCCGGCGGTGCCCGCCCTACGCCGAGCCGGAGACCGGGACCGAGCGCGGGCGCGGCATGCGGATCGTCGACGCGCTGGCCGTCCGCTGGGGATACCGGGAGCTGGGGGAGTGGACGGTCGTCTGGGCCGAGTTCGCCGCGCGGGGCACCCCGGCGCGTACGTCCGGCACGGCCTGAACCCGGCGCGAACCGCCGCCGTACGTGCCGTCCGCCGATGAAGAGGAGGGCCGGCCGTTGCACGCCGGGGCGCCACGGCGTAGGACGGTGAGGCGACGCGGCAGCGCTCGGAGTGCCGCGCCGCCGATCGTCGACGACAGCGCTGGGGACAGGACATGCTCGTGCGCACCCACCTTCTGATCGCCACCGGACTGCTCGGGGTCGCGCTCTGCTCCTCGTGCGGATCTTCGCCGAGGCCGAATCCCGCGGCCGGCATCTCGCGATCGCTCGCCGCGGAGATGGCGCGAAGCGCGCAACTGCGTCCGGTCCTCGTCCAGTGCTTCGCCGCCAAGGGGATCATCCCGGCAAGCGCCTTCAAGAACGCGCACTTCTACAAGAACGGGCACGTCACCGCCGACGACGACTTCGCGAGGTGGTGGCGCGACTACGAAGGTCTGCCGGTGATGGTCCAGGGCAGGCGGCGGCAGCTCGACGAGGTGCTCAAGGACGCGGTCGACGACGGCAAGTGGCCGATGGCCGTCTGCGGTCCCATGCCGTCCGTCTCACCCGCGCTCCCGAAGGGTTGACGGCCGGTTCGGTCACCTGTTCGACCCGGTGCACGACCTGCGAGCATGCTCTGATGAGCAAGCTGACCGGGCGGCAGATCGCCGCCGAGGGGCTGCACGGGTGGGTCCACCTGCTCGGGGTCTGCCTGTGCACCTGGCAGGAGCGCGGCTGAGACCGGAACCGGCGGATCCGTCCACCGGCCGGGGTGCCGGATAGCCGCGCCGGAACGGGGCAGGCGGCGGGGTGTCAATCTGACACGGGGCCGACCGGCGGCGTCCCGTGGCGGTGGTCGCGTCGCCGGTCGGCGCCGCCGGGCCGCCGGGCCGGATCCGGCCACGGCCCGCGCGGCCGTGCCCCACCTTCGCGCCCTGACCGGGGCTTCCGCCGGGCACGGCAGGTCCGTTCCGCGCGGTGGCAGGGCGGTGGAAAACCGGTTCTGGATTGTCGGTGGGCACTGCGAGAATGCGTGGCGGAGGTAAGCAACGACGATGACCATAGAGCCTTACCGGCGCGTGCTGGCGATCCCCGGCGTCAAGGCGCTGATGCTGCTCGGCCTGGCGGCGCGCGTGCCGGTGACGGCGGCCGGCCTGACGCTGACGTTGTACGTGGTCAACGGCCTCCGGCTCGACTTCACCCGGGCCGGTCTCATCGGGGCGGCGTCCACCGTCGGCATGGCGATCGGCGGCCCGGTCGCCGGGCGGTTCGTCGACCGGCACGGCCTCCGGCCGGTCATCGCGGTCACCACGGCCGCACAGCTGCTCTTCTGGCTGTCGGCCGCGTACCTGCCGTACTGGGTGCTGCTTCCCGCCACCTTCGCCAGCGGCATGCTGGCGCTGCCGGTTTTCAGCCTGATCCGCCAGTGCGTGGCGGCGGCGGTTCCGCAGGAGCGGCGGCGCACCGGGTTCGCGCTCGACTCGATGCTCGTCGAGGTGTCGTACATGATCGGCCCGGCGCTCGCGGTCGCGCTGAACACGTCGGCCGGTCCGCGCTGGGCGGTCGACCTGGTCGGGCTCGGCATCGGCACGTCCGGCATCGCCCTGTTCCTGCTGAACCCGCCGACCCGTGACGCCGGCGAGCCGGAGGCCGCCGCGGAGCCGGCGCCGCGGCGGCGGTGGCTGACCCCGTCGCTGTTCGCCCTGCTCGGCGTCACGTCTGCGGCGACGTTCGTGCTGAACTCGACCGAGCTGAGCCTCGTCGCGACGCTCAAGGCGGCCGGCGCGGCGCAGTGGATCGGCCTGGTGTTCGCCTTCTGGAGTGTGTGGTCGATCATCGGCGGCTTCGTCTACGGCGGGCTGCCGCGCGGCGCCTCGCCGCTCGTGCTGATCGGTGCCATGGCGGCGCTGACGATGCCGCTCGGCCTGGTCGTGCCGTGGCCGCTGCTGTGCGTGGCGCTGATTCCGGCGGGGGCGCTGTGCGCGCCGTCGCTGTCCACCACGATGGACACGCTCACCCGCTGGGTGCCGCCGGGGGCGCGCGGCGAGGCGATGGGGCTGCATGCCACCGCGCTGACCCTCGGCGTGGCCGGCTCGGCCCCGATCGCCGGGCTGATCATCGATCATCTCGGCGTCGAATGGGCGTTCGCCGTCGCGGGCATGGGCGGGTTGCTCCTCGCCGCGGCGGCCATCCCGTTCTGGCGGCGCACGCCGGAGCCCGCGAGCGCGACGGCCTCGGCGACGAGCGGCCTCGCATAGCGCGCCGTCGCCGGGTGGCGCTGCGCGGCGAGCGCGCCGCGCACGATCAGCTCCTTGTACAGGGCGGCGAACCGGCCGGTGAGGACGAACTCCACCGGAGTGTCGTCCGCCCGGACATACTGCAGCTGCCCCGCCGCGACCTGGTGCAGCCGCACCCGTTCGGCGAATCGGTCGCTCGCGTTCACCAGCGTGACCCAGGCGTCCCGCAGCCGCGCGGTCAGCCCGGTGGGCGGGGCGGTCGGCTCCGCCGCACCCGTCAGGTTCCGGGTGATCGTAGGCGCGGCCCTTCACGGGGCTGAAAATCTCAGGCCCGTTCGCCATATATGACATTATTCACACGCATTCGCCCGGAATGGCGGTGGGTCGCCGGCGGTTGCCCCACGGTGGACCGGTCCGTGGGCGCCCGCCGCTCCGTGCCCCGGCCGGTCCGGCCGCCGGAACGCCGAGGAGGACCCCCGTGACGACGACCCCGCCTTCGGCCACCAAGGGCGTCGGCCTGCGGTCGGAGCGGGGGCCGGTGCTGGCCGCGCTGATGCTCAGCACCGGGCTGGTGGCCCTCGACAGCACCGTCATCGCCACCGCCGTGCCGTCCGTCGTCGGTGATCTCGGCGGCTTCTCCCAGTTCCCCTGGCTGTTCTCGATCTACCTGCTGACCCAGGCCGTGACCGTGCCGCTGTACGGGCGGCTGGCCGACGTCGTCGGCCGCAAGCCGGTGATGTTCTTCGGCATCGCGGTGTTCCTGCTCGGCTCGGTGCTGTGCGGCGCCGCCTGGTCGATGCCCGCGCTGATCCTCTTCCGCGCCGTGCAGGGCGTCGGCGCCGGTGCCGTGCAGCCCGTGAGCATGACGGTGGTCGGCGACATGTACACGGTGGAGGAGCGCGCTCGGGTGCAGGGCTACATCGCCGGTGTGTGGGGCGTCTCGTCGGTGGTCGGCCCGGCCCTCGGCGGCCTGTTCTCCCAGTACCTGTCCTGGCGCTGGATCTTCTACCTCAACCTGCCGCTCGGCGCGGTCGCCACCTGGCTGCTGGCCCGCCGGTTCACCGAGGAGATCGCCCGGACGTCGCATCGGATCGACTACACCGGCGCGGCGCTGCTCACCGCCGGCTGCTCGCTGGTCATCCTCGGCCTGCTGGAGGGCGGCGTGGCCTGGGCCTGGGCGTCCGCCACGAGCCTGCTCGTCTTCGTGGCCGGCGGCGCCGTGCTCGCCGCGTTCCTCCTCGTCGAGCGGCGGACGGTCGAGCCGATCCTGCCGCTGTGGGTGTTCGGCCGCCGCGTCCTCACCGGCGGCACGCTCAACGCGGTGGTCGTCGGCGCCCTGGTGATCGGCCTGTCCTCGTACGTGCCGACGTACGCGCAGGGCGTGCTCGGCACCGGCGCGCTGGTCGCCGGCTTCGCGCTGGCCGCGCTCTCCCTCGGCTGGCCGCTCGCCTCCTCCCTGGCCGGGCGCGTCTACCTGCGCATCGGCTTCCGCGACACCGCACTGATCGGCACGGTCGCGCTCGTGGCCGGATCGATCCTGTGCGGGCTGCTCGGCGAGGACGCCGCCGTCTGGCAGGTCGCCGGGACCTGCTTCGTGATCGGCGTCGGGCTCGGCCTGATCGCCAGCCCCACGCTCGTCGCGATGCAGTCGGTCGTCGGGTGGGAGCGGCGCGGCGTCGTCACCGGCATCAACATGTTCGGCCGGTCGCTCGGCAGCGCGGTCGGCGCGGCCGTGTTCGGCGCCATCGCCAACGGCACGCTGGCCGGCCGGTTCGCCCACCCGCCGGCCGCCCTGGCCGGCCGGGTGAGAAGGAACGTCGACGCGACGAGCCTGGCGCTCACCGGGCGCGCCGGGCGCGACACCGCCGTGGGGCGGTTCATCCGCGACGCGCTGTACGGGGCGGCACACCACGTCTTCGTCTCGCTCGTGGTGCTCGCCGTGCTCGGCGTCGGCGCCCTGCTGCTGATGCCGCGGCGTGCCGAGCCGCTCGTCTTCGACTGAGCGGCCCGGCCGGGAGTGCCGTCCGAGGCGGCTCTTCGGGGGCGCTGCCCGGACGGCCGGACCGCCGGACCTCTGGACGCATCCGGCCGTCTCCCGTTCCGGCCGATCCGCCTCCGCCGGGGCTCGGGCCGCGCAGTTCCCGCCGGGGGCCGCGCCGTGCGGTCTCCGCCGGTGCCTCGGCCACATGGCCTCGGCCGAGGAATCCCGCGCGCCGCCGTCCGTACGGCAGCCGCCATTGCCTCCGCCCCGTCGATCGCGGCCCCCGTCATGCGGACGGCCTCACGCCGCCTGCGGCGGAATGCGGCGGGTGACGTCCTTGCGGAGGGCGGGCACGTCGACGCCGACGTCGGCGAGCACGCGGGCGCCCAGCCCCTCGCCCTCGCGCAGCAGGCCGAGGAGGATGTGGCCGCTGCCGATGTAGTCATGCTTGAGCCGCAGCGCCTCGCGCAGCGACAGCTCCAGCGTCTTCTTGGCCCGCCTGCTGAACGGGATGTGCCCCTTGATGCGGTGGCCCTTCGGGCTCAGCGCGCCCGGGCCGAAGCTCGCCTCGGTCACCTCGCGCACGCGGTCCAGATCGATCCCGAGCGTGGCCAGCGCCTCGGAGTCGAGCCCGTCGCCGTCCGGCGCGACCAGCCCGGCGATGTGCTCGCGCAGCTCCGTGGCGCGCAGCCCCTGGCCGAGCAGCGACTGCGCGGCGGGGCCGTGGCCCTCGTCCAGCAGCGCCAGCAGGATGTGCTCGGTACCGATGAACGGATGACGCAGCCGGCGCGCCTCCTCCTGCGCGAGCCGCACTACCGAGCGCGCGTCGTCCGAGAACCGTTCGAACATTCCTACCTTTCCCTCCCGAGAATCCGCCGGCCGCCGCCGTGCTTCTTGTGGACCGCCTGCCGGCTGACGCCGAGGCAGGTGGCGATCTCTTGCCATGACCAGCCCTGCTCACGGGCGTTGTCCACCTGCAGGGCCTCCAGTCGCTCGGTGAGCTCGCGCAGCGCGCGCACCGCCCGCAGGCCCACCGCCGGATCGCGGCTGCTCGCCTCCTGGGCGAGCCGTACTCCATCGCTCATGCCGTCAACATAGGTTGACACCCGCCTTTCTGTCAATGCGAGTTGACGAGTCTGTCCGTGGAACCCCTGGGTCTTCCGCGGGCGCGCCGGTGTGACGCGGTTAACCGAATGGAATTCGACTCGCCGGGCAGGCGATCTTCCCCTGCGGCGCGGGCGTTGGCCATACTCGTCGGACGGGCGCGCACCGTGGCCGCCCGTGGTGACGGAGGCAGGGATGACGGTTCTCACCAGCGCGCTCGACACCACCGGCGCCGCCTACGCGGCGCGGCGGGCGGCGATGCTGGCCCGGCTGGCGGAGCTGGAGGCCGAGCACGCCAAGGCGGTGGCGGGCGGCGGCCCCAAGTACGTCGAGCGGCACCGCAAGCGCGGCAAGCTGCTCGCCCGCGAGCGCATCGAGCTGCTGGTCGACCCCGACTCTCCTTTCCTGGAGTTGTCGCCGCTGGCCGCGTGGGGAACGGACTTCGCCGTGGGAGCGAGCGTGGTCACCGGCATCGGCGTCGTCGAGGGCGTCGAGTGCGTGATCGTCGCCAGCGATCCGACCGTGCGCGGCGGGGCGAGCAACCCCTGGACCGTCAAGAAGTCCTTCCGCGCCGCCGACATCGCGCTGCAGAACCACCTGCCGCTGATCAACCTCGTCGAGTCGGGCGGCGCCGACCTCCCGACGCAGAAGGAGATCTTCATTCCGGGCGGCCGGATCTTCCGCGACCTGACCCGGCTGTCCGCCGCGGGCATCCCCACGATCGCCCTCGTGTTCGGCAACTCCACAGCGGGCGGCGCGTACCTGCCCGGCATGAGCGACTACGTCGTCATGGTCAAGGACCGCGCCAAGGTCTTCCTCGGCGGGCCGCCGCTGGTGAAGATGGCGACCGGCGAGGAGTCCGACGACGAGAGCCTCGGCGGCGCCGAGATGCACGCCCGCACCAGCGGCCTGGCCGACTACCTCGCCGTCGACGAATACGACGCGCTGCGCATCGGCCGCCGCATCGTCGCCCGCCTGAACCACCGCAAGCGCGGCCGTCCGCCGCTGCCCGCACGGCCGCCGGTCTACGACGAGGACGAGCTGCTGGGCATCGTCCCGGACGACCTGAAGATCCCCTTCGACCCGCGCGAGGTGATCGCCCGCATCGTCGACGGCTCCGACTTCGACGAGTTCAAGCCCGCGTACGGCACCAGTCTCGTCACCGGCTGGGCGACGCTGCACGGCTACCCGATCGGCATCCTGGCCAACGCGCGGGGCGTGCTGTTCAGCGCCGAGTCGCAGAAGGCCGCGCAGTTCATCCAGCTCGCCAACCAGACCGGCACGCCGCTGCTGTTCCTGCAGAACACCACCGGCTACATGGTCGGCGCGGAGTACGAGCAGGGCGGCATCATCAAGCACGGCGCCATGATGATCAACGCGGTGTCCAACAGCCGGGTGCCGCACCTGACCGTAGTGATGGGCGCCTCGTACGGGGCGGGCAACTACGGCATGTGCGGCCGGGCCTACGACCCGCGCTTCCTGTTCACCTGGCCGAGCGCCAAGTCCGCCGTCATGGGGCCGGCGCAGCTCGCCGGGGTGCTGTCGATCGTCGGCCGGCAGGCGGCGCGGGCGCGCGGGCAGGACTACGACGAGGAGGCCGACGCCGCGATGCGGGCGATGGTCGAGCAGCAGATCGAGGCCGAGTCGCTGCCGTTCTTCCTATCCGGGCGGCTCTACGACGACGGCGTCATCGACCCGCGCGACACCCGCACCGTGCTCGGCCTATGCCTTTCCGTCATCGAGAACGCCCCCGAACCCGCGCGCGCCGAGGGCTTCGGCGTCTTCAGGATGTAGCCGAATGATCTCCAGACTGCTCGTCGCCAACCGGGGCGAGATCGCCCGCCGGGTCTTCCGCACCTGCCGTGACCTGGGCATCACGACCGTCGCGGTGTTCTCCGACCCGGACGCCGCGCTGTCGCACGCCCGCGAGGCCGACCTCGCCGTACGCCTGCCGGGCGCCGCGCCCGCCGAGACCTACCTCGACGGCGAGGCCGTCATCGCCGCGGCGAAGACGGCCGGCGCGGACGCGATCCACCCCGGCTACGGCTTCCTGTCGGAGAACGCCGGGTTCGCCGAGGCGGTGATCACGGCCGGGCTGACGTGGGTCGGGCCGCCGCCGTCCGCGATCGCCGCGATGGGGTCCAAGATCGCGGCGAAGCGGCTGATGCGCGAGGCCGGGGTCCCCGTCCTGCCCGAGCTCGACCCGGACGACGTGACCGGGTTCCCGGTGCTGGTCAAGGCGTCGGCGGGCGGCGGCGGCCGGGGCATGCGGGTGGTCCGCTCCGCCGCCGAGCTGCCCGAGGCGCTCGACGCGGCCCGCCGCGAGGCGCGGTCGGCATTCGGCGACCCGACGGTGTTCTGCGAGCCGCTGCTCACCGGCGCCCGGCACATCGAGGTGCAGATCCTCGCCGACGCGCACGGCACGGTCTGGACGCTGGGGGAGCGGGAGTGCTCCATCCAGCGCCGCCACCAGAAGGTGATCGAGGAGGCGCCCTCGCCCGCGGTCGACGCCGAGCTGCGGCAGCGCCTGTGCGAGGCGGCCGGCGCCGCCGCCCGCGCCATCGGCTACACCGGCGCGGGCACCGTCGAGTTCATGCTCGCGCCCGACGGCGAATTCTTCTTCCTGGAGGTCAACAGCCGGCTACAGGTCGAGCATCCGGTCACCGAGTGCGTCTACGGCGTCGACCTGGTCGCGCTGCAGCTCGGGGTGGCCGAGGGCGCGGTGCTGCACGACCCGCCGCGGCCGAAGGGACACGCCGTCGAGGCGCGCCTGTACGCCGAAGATCCGGCGGAGGGCCACCGGCCGCACAGCGGCCTCCTGCGCGCCTTCGAGATCCCCGGCGTGGACGCCGAGTTCGCCGTGCCGTCCCCGTACGGGCTGCGGCTCGACGCGGGCGTGGTCTCCGGCAGCGTCGTGTCCACCCACTACGACCCGATGCTCGCCAAGGTGATCGCGTACGCGCCGACCCGCGCCGCCGCCGTGCGCCGGCTCGCGACCGCGCTCGCCGGGGCGCGCATCCACGGCCTGGTCACCAACCGCGACCAGCTCGTCGCCGTCCTCCGGCACGAGGCGTTCCAGGCCGGGCAGACCGACACCGGCTTCCTCGGCCGGTACGCGACGACCGCTCCGCTGGCCGGCGATGACGCCGTGCACTTGTCCGCGCTGGCCGCCGCGCTCGCCCGCGCCGCCGCCAACCGTGCGGCCGCGCCCGTGCTCGGTGGGCTGCCGAGCGGCTGGCGGAACGTGCCCTCCCAGCCGCAGCGGACGCTCTTCGAGGAGGCCGAGGTCTCCTACCGCTTCACCCGCGACGGCCTGGACGCCGAGGGCCACCCGGGCGTCGCGCTGGTCGATGCGCGGCCCGGCGAGGTCGTCCTGGACACCGGCGGCGTCCGGGTGCGGTTCGCGGTGGCCTGGTACGACCGGCGGGTGCATGTCGACTCGGTGCTCGGGCCGGTGGCGCTGACGCCGGTGGAGCGGCTGCCCGACCAGGCCGAGCAGGTCATGCCCGGCACGCTGGTGGCGCCGATGCCCGGCTCGGTCGTGCGGGTCGCGGTCGCCGAGGGCGACACGGTCCGGCGCGGCCAGCCGATCGTGTTCCTGGAGGCGATGAAGATGGAACACGTGGTCGTGGCGCCGACGGACGGCGTCGTCACCGCCCTGCACGCCGAGGTCGGCCGGCAGGTCGAGGCCGGTGCCGTGCTCGCCGTCATCACCGAGAAGTGACCGTCGCCGCCACGGGGAGGCCGGCCGCGCCGCCCCGGTCGCGGGCGGGGCCGGCCGATGCATCAGGATGGGGACCTATGGAACCGCTCGTCCGCCTGACCGCCGAGGGCGGCATCGCCACCGTCACCCTCGACTCTCCGCACAACCGCAACGCGCTGTCCGGCCGGCTGGTCGCGGAGCTGCGTGAGACGCTCACCCGCGTCCTCGCCGACGACGCCGCCCGGGTGATCGTGCTGACCGGAACCGGCCCGGTCTTCTGCGCCGGCGCCGACCTGAAGGAGCAGTCGGCCGGCGGTGCGCCGCCGGACGTCCCCGGTCTGCTCACCCTCATCTGGGACAGCCCGAAACCGGTGGTCGCCCGGCTGAACGGACCCGCCCGGGCGGGCGGGCTCGGACTCGTCACCGCCTGCGACATCGCCGTCGCGCCCGACACCGCCACCTTCGCCTTCAGCGAGGTACGGCTCGGCGTCGCCCCTGCCATGATCGCGGTGACCTGCCTGCGCCGCATGGACCCGCGTGCGGCCGCCGAGTACTTCCTGACCGGCGAGGTCTTCGACGCCCGCCGGGCCCAGGAGATCGGCCTGCTCAACCGTGCGGTGCCGGCCGAGGAGCTGGACGCGACCGTTGACCACTACACGGGCATGCTGCGGCGCGGCGCTCCGGAGGCCCTCGCCGTCGCCAAGAGCCTTCCGCGCGTCGTGCCCGGCCTCACCGTCGAGGAGGGCTTCGCGCGGATGGCGGAGCTGTCCGCCGAGCGGTTCGCCTCCGCCGAGGCCCGCGAGGGCATCGCGGCGTTCCTGGAGAAGCGCGACCCGTCATGGCTGCGGTAACGCGACCTGGAACGGGGGCGGCGGTGCGATGGTGCCAGGTCGCGGCGGCGCGGCCGCGCGGCGGCCGGTGAGCGTGCCCGCCGCGTCGCCGGGCGTGCCGCCGGTCGGGCGACGGCTGCTCGTCGCGGAGATCTGGGTGGTGTTCGCGCTGTCGCTGGGCGCCGGCGGCGTGCAGGCGCTCGTGGCGCTCATCGGCTCGCTGACCGCCACGAAGGCGCTGTCGCACCAGCACGCGCTGCTCGTCGGCTCGCTGGCTCCCGGCCGCCCGTGGCTCGACCTGTCCTACCAGCTCCTCGGCATCGCGACGGCGCTCGCCCCGGTCGCGCTCGTCGCGTACCTGATGGCCCGCTCGGGCGAGTCGCTGGCCACCCTGGTCACCGGCCGCACCGGTCCCGGGTCCGTCCGTATCGCGCCGCCCGTCGCGATCCGCGGGGCGAGCGGCGAATACGGGACGGCCCGGGACGGCACGGTGGCGGCGCCGGGCTCACCGGACGCCGAAGGCGCCGCGGGCGGCCGGTACCGGCCGCTGGCCGACCTGGGCCTCGGTGCTGCGCTGGCCGCCGTGGTCGGCGGTGCCGGGCTCGGGTTCTACCTCGCCGCCTACCACGCCGGCGTCAACCTCGCGGTGGTCCCGGCCCAACTGCCCGCCGTCTGGTGGCGGATCCCGGTGCTGCTGTTGGCCGCCGCACAGAACGGCGTGCTGGAGGAGGTCATCGTCGCCGGATACCTGCTGCACCGGCTGGCCCAGCTCGGCGCGCCCCCCGGGCGGTCGCTGGCGCTCAGCGCGGTGCTGCGCGGGTCGTACCACCTGTACCAGGGCTTCGGCGGCTTCGCCGGGAACGTGATCATGGGATTGCTGTTCGGCCGGCTGTACCAGCGGTGGGGGCGCGTCGCGCCGCTGATCGTCGCGCACACATTGATCGATTCAGCCGCGTTCGTCGGTTATACGATGTTGCACGGGCACGTCCACTGGCTGCCGTGATGCCGTCGGGCGTCTTTCATCCGTTTTCATGGGGTACCGGAGCCCCGAAGTGCCGCTACCGGCGCGTACGACCGCGTTGTGCAGCCCCGACTTCGGGAGGTTTCCTCATTCAGGAAACCTCTGGTTTACATTGTCGCAACGGAGCCCTTGACAACCCTCTCGCGCGCCTTGGATGGTGGGAGCGCTCCCACACCCCGCCAGTCGAGCCTTAGCGCCCGAAGGGAGTCTTCTCCGTGAACGGAAGGGACCTCGCCGCTCCACCCCGGCCGGATGAGACGCCGACACTCGCCCACGTCGCCGCACTCGCCGGAGTATCGCCCGCCACCGCCTCGCGCGTGATCAACGGCACCGCCCCGGTCAGTCCCCGGGCGCGCCATCGCGTCGAGGAGGCCGTCATGCGGCTCGGTTACGTACGCCACCGGGCCGCGCCCGCCGATCGCAGAAGCCGCTCCATCGCGGCCGTGGTCTGCGAGGACGACGCGCGCGTCTTCACCGACCACTTCTTCGCCCGGTTGTTCGCCGGCGTCCGGCGCGAGCTCGGCGACGACCGGGAGCTCATCGTGCTCGTCGTCGGCCGCGCCGGACGGTGGGGCACCGTCACGGAGTACCTGCGCGGCGGCCGCGCCGACGGCGTCCTGCTGATCAGCGCGCACGGCGCGCCGTGCATGGCGCTCCGGCAGGCGGGCGTGCCCGTGCTGCTCGGCGGCCGCCCGCTGTGGACGACGCCGCTGCCGTACGTCGACGCCGACAACCACGGCGGCGCCCGCACCGCCGTCGACTACCTCCTCAAGTGCGGCCGAAAGACGATAGGAACCATCGCCGGGCCGCCCGACCGCGCTGCCGGCGTCGACCGGCTGGCCGGCTATCGCGCCGCCGTCGGCGACGCCGGGCTGTCCACCGCCGGTCTGATCACCTACGGCGACCTGCATCAGGCGTCGGGCGAGCACGCGATGATCCGCCTGCTCGACCGCCGGCCGGACATCGACGCCGTGCTGGCCGCCTCGGATCAGATGGCCGTCGGCGCGCTGCGGGCGCTGCAGCGCGCGGGCCGCCGGGTCCCCGACGACGTCGCCGTCATCGGCTTCGACGATTCGCCGATCGCCGGCCGGGTCCGGCCGCGGCTGACGACCGTGCGCCAGCCGATCGAGGACATGGGCGTCCGGATGGCCCGCGAGCTGCTCGCCCGCATCGCCGGCGACACACCGCGGAGCCAGAGCATCGTGCTCGACACGAAGCTCATCATCCGCGACTCCGCCTGAGCCCTCCGGCACGGACCTTCCCCGCCTCCTGCCGGCCTCGGGCGGCCGGCGGGTTCCCCCTCCGAGAGGACAAGGCCCATATGAAAACACGACGCAGATGGCGGCCGCTGGTGGTCGTCCTGACGCTCCTGGCCGGCCTCCTGGCCGTCGCCGGCCAGGAAGCGCAGGCGGCCGGCGTGCAGTGCCAGGTCGACTACTCGACCGACGACTGGGGCTCCGGCTTCGTCGCCAGCATCACCATCACGAACCTCGGCCCGGCGCTGAACAGCTGGACGCTGACGTACTCCTACTCCGGCAACCAGAAGCTGACCAACGGCTGGGGCGGGAACTGGTCGCAGTCCGGCCAGAACATCACCGTCACGAACGCGAGCTACAACGGCTCGATCGCCACGGGCGCCGGCGTCAACATCGGTGCCCAGTTCAGCTACAGCGGCACGAACGCCAAGCCGACCTCCTTCGCGATCAACGGCACCCAGTGCAACGGCGCGCACCAGCCGCCCACGGTCACGCTGACCAGCCCGGCCGCCGGCGCGACGTACACCGCCGGCGCGACGGTGCCGCTGGCCGCCTCGGCGTCCGCCGCCGACGGCGCGTCCATCAGCAAGGTGGAGTTCTACAACGACACCACGCTGCTGGGCAGCGACAGCTCCGCGCCGTACACCTTCGACTGGACGAGCGTCCCCGCGGGCGACTACTCGGTCTACGCCAAGGCCTATGACAGCCTGGGCGCCACGGCCGAGTCGACGCCGGTCGGCGTGCACGTGGCCAGCGGGCCGGCCGTCGTCGCCAGCCCGACGACCCTGGTCATCCAGCAGGGCAAGACCGGCACGTTCAGCGTGAAGCTGTCCAGCCAGCCGTCCGGCAACGTCACCGTGACGGTGGCGCGGGCGAGCGGCAACAGCGGGCTGTCGGTGACCTCCGGCGGCACGCTGACCTTCACCCCGTCGAACTGGTCGACCGGGCAGAACGTCACGATCACCGCCGACAGCTCCGGAACCGGCGCGGCGACCTTCACCGCCAAGGCCACCGGATACGACACGGCCACCATCACGGTCACCGAGACCAGCTCCAGCGGCGGGTACGAGGACCGCTTCATGGCCCTCTACAACAAGATCACCGACCCGGCGAACGGCTACTTCAGCCCGCAGGGCATCCCGTACCACTCCGTGGAGACCCTCATGGTCGAGGCCCCGGACCAGGGCCACGAGACCACCTCGGAGGCCTACAGCTACCTGATCTGGCTGCAGGCGGTATACGGGAAGGTCACCGGCGACTGGAGCAAGTTCAACGACGCGTGGGCGCTCATGGAGAAGTACATGATCCCCAGCCACGCCGACCAGCCGACGAACAGCTTCTACAACGCCAGTAAGCCGGCCACGTACGCGGCCGAGCACGACTACCCCGACCAGTACCCGTCGCAGATCGACTCCAGCGTGTCGGTCGGCCAGGACCCGATCGCAGCAGAGCTGAAGGCCGCCTACGGCACCGACGACATCTACGGCATGCACTGGCTGGAGGACGTCGACAACGTCTACGGCTACGGCGATACGCCGGGCGGCGGCTGCGAGAACGGCCCGAGTGCGAGCGGCCCGTCGTTCATCAACACCTACCAGCGCGGCTCGCAGGAGTCGGTCTGGGAGACCATCCCGCAGCCGACCTGCGACAAGTTCGCCTACGGCGGCCCGAACGGCTACCTGGACCTGTTCATCAAGGACTCCGGCTACGCCAAGCAGTGGAAGTACACCGACGCCCCGGACGCCGACGCGCGCGCCATCCAGGCCGCGTACTGGGCCGACACCTGGGCCAAGCAGCAGGGCAAGGAGTCCGACGTCTCGGCCACCGTCGCCAAGGCCGGCAAGATGGGCGACTACCTGCGGTACTCGTTCTTCGACAAGTACTTCAAGAAGATCGGTAACTGCACCAGCCCGAGCTGCCCGGCCGGCACCGGCAAGGACAGCGAGCACTACCTGCTGTCGTGGTACTACGCCTGGGGCGGCGCGCTCGACAGCAGCGCCGGCTGGGCCTGGCGCATCGGCGACGGCGCCGCGCACAGCGGATACCAGAACCCGATGGCGGCCTGGGCCCTGGTCAACGACACGGCGATGCAGCCGAAGTCGGCGACCGGCGTGTCGGACTGGAAGACCAGCCTGCAGCGGCAGCTGGAGTTCTACCGCTGGCTGCAGTCGTCCGAGGGCGCCATCGCCGGCGGTGCGACCAACAGCTGGGGCGGCGCCTACGGAACCCCGCCGTCGGGCGACTCCACCTTCTACGGGATGTACTACGACTGGGAGCCGGTGTACCACGACCCGCCGAGCAACCAGTGGTTCGGCTTCCAGGCGTGGACGATGGAGCGCGTCGCCGAGTACTACTACGTCACCGGCGACACCACCGCCAAGGCGATCCTGGACAAGTGGGTGAAGTGGGCGACGTCCAACACCACGCTCAACCCGGACGGCACCTACCAGATCCCCTCGACGCTGCACTGGAGCGGCCAGCCCGACACCTGGAACCCCT
Organism: Actinomycetota bacterium; assembly: GCA_048498315.1. Classification (GTDB taxonomy): domain Bacteria; phylum Actinomycetota; class Actinomycetes; order Streptosporangiales; family Streptosporangiaceae; genus Actinoallomurus. The sequence continues at coordinate 13,876 of JBEHYF010000011.1, read as the reverse complement.
CCAACCCGGGGTCGAACGCGAACCTGCACGTCACGATCGCCGACTACACCAACGACGTCGGCGTGGCGGCGGGCTACGCCAAGGCCCTCGCCTACTACGCGGCCAAGTCGGGTGACACCAACGCCCAGAACGTCGCCAAGACGCTCCTGGACGACATGTGGAACAACGACCAGGACGCGATCGGCATCTCGGTTCCGGAGACGCGGACCGACTACAACCGCTTCACGCAGAAGTACAGCGCCTCCAACACCAACCACGACGGCGTGTACGTGCCGCCGGGCTGGACCGGGAAGATGCCGAACGGCGACACCATCGACTCGAACGCCACGTTCCTGTCGATCCGCTCCTGGTACAAGAACGACCCGAGCTGGTCGAAGGTCCAGTCATACCTTGACGGCGGAGCGGCGCCGACCTTCAACTACCACCGATTCTGGGCGCAGTCCGACATCGCCATGGCGATGGCGGTCTACGGAATGCTCTTCAACCAATGATCGACCGGCCCACCGGGTGATCAGCCCGTCCTGGGGGCGCGCAGGACGCGCCTCCCGCGCCCCCGGGACGTACCACCCTCCGCGTGACCGGAACCACCGGTCAGGGCCCCTGCGCGGGATCCCTGACGTGGTGATCTCCGGCACCCGACCTTCCGAACCCCCTGACACCGGAAACCCCTGACACCGGAGTCGCCATGCGCACCCCGCGCGACTGCATCACCGACGCGGCGAACTACCACAGGTCCTGGAGTGGATACGAGGACGAACTGGTCTGGGGCGCGATCTGGCTCTACCGCGCCACCGGCGACGCGACCTACCTGACCAAGGCAGAGACCGAGTACGCGCACCTGAACACCGGGCAGCAGACCACCACCCACTCCTACAAGTGGACGATCTGTGCAAGCAGCCGACCGGCCCGCAGCAGGTCTCCGGCAGGGTGTACGCGATCATCGTCGACTGCACCGGGACCCACATCGCCCCGTCCGGCCAGCCGGACTACCGCAAGGAAGTGCAGTTCCGCATCACCAGCTCCGGCAGCTGGGACCCCACGAACGACTGGTCCTACGCCGACGTCGCCAAGACGCCCGGCTCGACCCCGGTGACGGTGCAGCACATGCCCCTCGACGACAACGGCGCCCGCCTGTGGGGCACGCCGCCGTCCTGAGCCTTCTCCCCCGCCCCCCGATGGAGCGCCTTCGCGAAGGGAGCGCTCCGCACGATGTCCGAGGAGGACAGAACACAGATGATGGTCAATCCCCGCCGCGGTGTGATACCGCGCATGGACCGAACGGTGGTGGTGGTGCTCAGCGCGCTACTGCTCGGCCTCGGCATGATCGTGGTCGCGGTCGATCAGGCCCGCGCCGCGGTCGCCTGTAAGGTGACCTACTCGGTGAACCAGTGGGACACCGGCTTCACCGCCAATCTCTCGGTCGCCAACCTCGGCGACGCCGTGAGCTCCTGGAAGCTCGAGTGGGACTTCTCCGGCAACCAGCAGATCACGCAGGGCTGGAGCGGCAACTTCACCCAGTCCGGCAAGCACGTCACGGTGACGAACCTGTCGTACAACGCCGGCCTGGCCTCCGGTGCCACGCTGTCCCTGGGCTTCAACGCCTCCTACTCCGGGACGAACGACGCGCCCACCTCGTTCAGCCTGAACGGCACCACCTGCAACGGCTCGCCGGGCGGGTCCGGCGGCGGGAGCCCGACGCCCACGCCCACGCCCACTCCGACCAACCCGGGCGGCGGCTCCGGTACGCACGTCGACAACCCGTTCGCCGGCGGCAAGGGCTACGTGAACCCCGAGTGGTCCTCCGAGGCCAAGAACGACGGCGGCAGCGCGATCGCGAACCAGCCCACCGCGGTGTGGCTGGACCGCATCGCCACCATCAACGGCGTCAACGGCGGCATGGGCCTGCGCGATCACCTCGACGCCGCGCTGTCCCAGGGCGCGAGCTACGCGCAGTTCGTCATCTACGACCTGCCCGGCCGTGACTGCGCGGCGCTGGCCTCCAACGGCGAGCTGGGCCCGGACGACATCGGCCGCTACGAGACCGAGTACATCGACCCGATCGCCTCGATCATGAGCGACCCGAAGTACGCGAACCTCAAGATCATTACTTACATCGAGCCGGACTCGCTGCCGAACCTGGTCACCAACGTCAGCGGCGACACCGCGACCAGCGAGTGCCAGACGATGAACTCCAACGGCAACTACGTCAAGGGCATCCAGTACGCGCTGAACAAGCTGCACGCGATCCCCAACGTCTACACCTACCTCGACGCCGCGCACCACGGCTGGCTCGGCTGGGACAGCAACTTCGGCCCCGCCGCGCAGCTGTTCGCCACGGTCGTCAAGGGCACCACGGCGGGCTTCAACAGCGTCGACGGCTTCGTCATCAACACCGCCAACTACTCGGCGACCACCGAGCCGTACCTGAAGGTGACCGACCAGACCCGCCAGTCCAAGTGGGTCGACTGGAACCGGTACGTCGACGAGTCCAGCTTCGGGACGGCCTTCCGCCAGCAGCTGATCGCCGACGGCTTCCCGTCCAGCATCGGCATGGTGCTCGACACCTCCCGCAACGGCTGGGGTGGCCCGAACCGGCCGACCGGCCCGAGCAACGCGAGTGACATCAACACGCAGGTCGACGCCGAGCGCATCGACCGCCGGCCGCACGTCGGCGACTGGTGCAACCAGTCCGGCGCCGGCCTCGGCGCCCGGCCCACGGCGTCTCCGGCCGCCGGCTTCGACGCCTACGCCTGGGTCAAGCCGCCGGGCGAGTCCGACGGTTCGAGCACCTCGATCCCGAACGACGAGGGCAAGGGCTTCGACCAGATGTGCGACCCGAACTACGGCGGGAACGCGCGCAACGGCTACAGCCCGACCGGTGCCCTGCCGAACGCCCCGCTGTCCGGTCACTGGTTCTCGGCGCAGTTCCACCAGCTGCTCCAGAACGCCTACCCGCCGGTGAGCTGACCGGCAGAACATCCACCCGGTGCGGGCACGGGCCCGCACCGCCGGCACACGGGCGGAGGCGAACCCTCGCCTCGCCTCCGCCCGGCCCAACGACGCCGGGCGGGGACGGAGCCTCATGCCGCCTCCGCCCAGGCCCACCGGGGAGGACCGCCCGGTTCGCGGGGAGGCCCCCAGGGGGCACGGCAACCCGCCGGAGGCGCCACGGCACGCACACCGAGATGGGAACCGATGACACAGGACGACCTGGACCCCGGTCCGATACCGGTGGGCGGCTGAGCGATCACGGGCCTGGTCGCGGTCGCCGCCCGGCATGACACCGCCTCGTCACCGCCGGGCAGGCCGACCCGTGCCGCCCGCGCGGCAGCCCGCCGCGCCGGCGGCCGGCAGGCGGGGCGCCGGGGATTCACCCTCAACGGTGGGAGCGCCGGGGTGACCTCGGCGCCCTCTTGTCGTCCCCGCGTCTCGTCCCCGCGTCTCGTCTCAGCATCGCCGGCCGTCCGGCCGTCCGGTCCCGCTTCCCGCCCGACCGGCCCCGGTTCTCTCGTCCGGTCTCCCGCCCGACCGGTCCCATCCCCCGTCCGCCCCCGCTTTCCCGCCCGACCGGCCGCAATCCGTTCGATCTGTTCGCCACCGGATCCCCTGACCGCGCCCGGCGCCCGGTACGCGGTCGCCGTCAGGGCGGTTGGGTAGCGTCTGGCCCATGAGACTCGGTGTTCTGGACGTCGGATCGAACACGGTCCATCTCCTGGTGGTCGACGCGCACCCCGGCGCCCGGCCGCTGCCGGCCTTCTCACACAAGGAGCAGTTGCGGCTGGCCGACCATCTCGGGCCCGGCGACCGCCTGGACGACGAGGGCGCGCGGCGGCTGCGGGGCTTCGTGGAAGGGGCGCTGCGCGTCGCCGAAGACAAGGGGGTGGAAGACCTCATCGGGTTCGCCACCTCGGCCGTCCGGGACGCCGCCAACGGCGAGGAGGTCCTGGCCAAGATCCGCGCCGAGCTCGGGGTCGACATCCGCGTGCTGTCCGGGCCCGACGAGGCCCGGCTGACGTTCCTGGCGGCGCGCCGCTGGTTCGGCTGGTCGGCGGGCCGGCTGCTCGTCCTCGACATCGGCGGCGGCTCCCTGGAGATCGCCTCCGGGGGCGACGAGCTGCCCGACGTCGCCGTGTCCCTGCCGCTGGGCGCGGGCCGGCTCACCCGCGACTGGTTCACCGCCGACCCGCCGCCCCCGGACGAGGTGCGCGCGCTGCGCCGGCACGTCCGCGCCACCATCGCCCGGGAGGTCTCCGGCGTCGCCCGCCTCGGCCCGCCCGACCACGCCGTGGCCACGTCCAAGACGTTCAAGCAGCTCGCGCGCATCGCCGGCGCGCCGCCGACCAGCCAGGGGCCGCTCGTCAAGCGCGTGCTCGGCCACGATGACCTGATCGCGTGCGCGGGCCGGCTGGCCGGGATGTCCGCGGCCGAGCGCGCCCGCCTGCCGGGCGTGTCCGAGGGGCGCGCGCCGCAGCTTCCGGCGGGCGCCATCGTGGCCGACGCGGCGATGGACCTGCTCGAGGTCTCCGAGGTCGCGATCTGCCCGTGGGCGCTGCGCGAGGGAGTGATACTGCGCCGGCTGGACACCCTTCCCGGCTGAGTTCCGCGCTGCCCGGTGCGGCGCGCGTGGTGACCGTTCGTTCCCAGGTCGGCACGCCCGCGTAACCGACATCGGCCATTCTGTTGACACGTGCTCGATTCGAGCCGATTATGAGCAGAAATAATCATGATCTTGGTATGGCCGTGACCGGGGGACGGCCCGCGGATCATTTCGAGGAGGTGGCGGTGTCGCTCGGACGCGGCCGGCCGGCCCGGATCGGCGTAATCCTCACCGCGCTCGCGGCCGGCGCGATCGCCGCCGGGCCCGCGCGAGCCGTCACTCCGGCGTCCGCCGGCAAGATCCGCGTCTCCCATGACGCGCACGCGGTGACCGTGACGGTCCCGCACTCGGCGGACGCGCCCGGCTACGCCGTCCGTGTCGCCACCGGCGCGCTGGGCATCGTCACCGTGCGCGGCGGGCACACCGTCCTGGCCACCGCCGGCGGCGGCACCGGTGCGCTGCGGTTCCGCTCCGGCGGCGCCTGGCAGCGCGCGACGAACGTCACCGCCTGGTCGTGGCACGACGGGGTGCTGCGGCTGACCGCCGCGACGACCGAGCCGGGCGCCACGGTGACGGCGGCCCTGACCCCGAAGGCCGACCGCTACGAGCTGACCTGGCAGGTCTCCGGCGGCGCGCCCGACGCGCTCGGCCTGGCCTACGACCTGCGTTCGGCCGGCCACTGGTACGGCCACGGCGAGACGAGCACCCCGCAGGGCGGGCCGTACACCGACCAGCCGTGGCCGCTGGACGCCGGCGACGTGCACGACGCCGCGTTCGGCCCGGCCTCCTACCAGGTCGTCGACCCGTTCTGGTACACCGCGAGCGGCACCGGCCTGCTCGTCAACACCGGCGAGGTCATGGACGTCGCCGTCAACGACGGCGGCGACCACCTCGGCCGCTTCACGATCGACTCCGGTGGCGCGTACGACGCGACCGTCTTCGTCGAGGCGAGCCCCCGCGACGTCTACCGCGACCACACCGGAGTGGCCGGCAGGCCGGCCAAGAGCGACGCGACGTACACCCAGTACGAAAAGCCGCTGTGGAACTCGTGGGGGGAGTTCTACACAAGCGTCGACCAGGCCAAGCTGCTGGACTACGCGCAGAAGCTGCACGACGACGGCATTCCCGGGCACACCATCCAGGTCGACGACCGTTGGGAGTCGGAGTACGGCAACCTCACGTTCGACACGGCCAAGTTCCCCGACGCCCGCGCCATGTCCGACCGCATCCACGCCCTCGGCTTCGACTTCGGCCTCTGGGTCACCCTGTGGATCAACCTGGACTCCACCAACTACAAGTACGCCGCCGACCACGGTTACCTGCTGAAGGACGCCGCCGACCCGTCGAAGCCGTGCACGGTTAAGTGGTGGAACGGCACAGCGGGCATCGTCGACCTCGCCAACCCCGACGCGGTCGCCTGGTACACCGGCAACCTGAACAAGCTGATGTCCACCTACCGGGTCGACGGCTTCAAGTTCGACACCCGCTTCTTCGACGACACCTGCGCCCCCGACCCCGGCCACGTCCGCGCCGACTACCAGCGGCTCGGTGCCCAGCTGGCCGACCGGTACGACCTGCAGGGCGCCGGCATCCGGGTGCACTGGAGCGGGTCGCAGCAGACCGGGTTCGTCATCCGCCAGATCGACAAGGGCACCGGCTGGGACTCCCTGTCCGCCGCCGTCGCGCAGAACCTCGCGATCTCCACCATCGGCTACCCGTTCGTGGAGACCGACATGGTCGGCGGCTCGCTCAGCCAGCCCCCGCCCGCGAAGGACGTACTGATCCGCTGGGCGCAGGCGGCCGCGCTGATGCCGCTGATGTACTGCTCGACCTCGCCGGCCGGCACGTACGACGTGAAGACCGGCAAGCCGGTCGCCTACGACGCCGAGACGATCGCGCGGTACCGCGACGCGGTGCTCGAGCACGGCCGGCTCGCGCCCTACATCTGGGACCAGGTGAAGCACAGCGTCGCCACCGGCGACCCGATCATGCGGCCGCTGTTCTTCGACTTCCCGAAGGACGCTCCCGGCTACACCGTGCGGGACGAGTGGATGCTCGGCCCCGCCGTGCTCGCCGCGCCCATGCTCACCGCGGGCGACCGCCGCGACGTCTTCCTGCCCTCGGGCACCTGGTACGACGTGAACCGCGGCCGCACGGTCCGCGGACCGCGCCTCCTGCGCGGATACGCCGCCCCGCTGAGCGTCACGCCGGTGTTCGTCGACCTGAAGGCCCCGGGCGCGGGCAAGGTCCTCGGCGCGCTGCGCCACGGCTGAGCCGGAGCCCGCCGCCCCGCGCGGCGGGCTCCGTCCGGGACGACAGCCGCGGCCGTCCGTCCAGGACGGCGTGTCCCGGTCGCCGTGCCGGCACGGACGGCCGTCCGCGGGGGGAGTGCTCGGCGGCGAATCTCCTGGATCACGGTGCGCGGAGCCGCGGCGTGGGCCGGCCGCCGGCCGGCGTCACCATCGGTGCGCGCCTCCCGCGCGGCGTCGGCGGCCCGTGGGCGGCCGACCCCGCGCCGCGGTGCGTCCGGCGACCGGGACGGCGTCAGTGGTGGTGCACCACGTGATGCACCACCACATGGCGGACGACGCGGTGGTGCACGACGTGACGGTGGACGACGTAGTGGTGTGAGTGACCGCACGCCGACAGCGTGAGGAGCGCCGTGACGAGCGTCGCGGTCGCCGCGATCGCCAGGCGGAATCGCCGAACCATTACGTCTTCCTTCCGATAGGCCGCATCTTCTCAGTTCATTCAGCCTTCGCCCAGGAAGTCCGGATGAACCGATAAGACTGACGCGGCCCGCCGGTGACCGGTTCCGCCCTTCTCACGACGGCGCCCGCCCCGGACTCCGGGGCGGGCGCCGGACGTCGTACGCGCTCAGAGGCCCATGCAGGACAGCGCGCGGTGGAACGCCTCCTTCTGCTCGTCGGCCTGGCCGGCCGCGCCGAGCAGCTCCGCCAGGTCGAACCACGCCCGCGCCGCCGGCCGATGCGCCCGCATCTTCTCCAGGTACTCCACCGCCTGGGAGAGCGCCGTCACCGCCTCCTCACGGCGGCCCAGCCGCACCAGCGCGTCGCACAGCACGGTGTACGCCTCGGCGATGTGCACGCCCGCCGTGTCGGCCAGCAGCTCCGTCGCGCGCCGGGCGAGCCCGGCTGCCTCGACCGGGCGGCCGAGCACCAGCTGCGCGCGGGCCTGGTTGATGATGCACGAGGCCAGGTCCACCGTGCTGGCCGCGCTCGACCCGATCTCCCGCTCGGCCTGGCGAAGCACGTCGAGCGCCTGCTCGGCCCGCTCGGGATGGGCGCGGAGCAGGAAGTGGCCGCAGGCGATCCGGAGCCGGCTGAGGTTGCGCGGGTCGTCCTCCTCGCCCAGCAGGGCGATGGCGCGTTCGGCGAGCGCGAGCGCGCGCTGCGCGTCCCCGCCGAGCTCCTCCACCCACGCGGCGTTCCAGTAGGCCGCCATCAGCGCCTTGGGGCTGCCGATGCTCTCGGCACGTTCGGTCAGCATGTCCGCGAGCTGCCGGGCGTAGGCCAGGTCGCCGCGCTGCTCGTACGCCGCGAGGATGGTCGAGCCGAGCATCACCATCGCATCGGTCCACGGGCCGCCCTGCACGGTGAGCTGGTCGAGCGCCTCCTCGCCGACCTCGATGCTCTTGGCGAGGTCGCCGCGCTGCCGGTGACACCGGCTCAGCGCCGTGTGCACGTTCGCCCACTGGTCGGGATCGGTGGCCGGGGAGATCATCGTCGCGGTCTCTTCCAGCTCCGCGATCGCCTCGTCGAGCGCGCCGGTCGCCTCCAGCGACAGGGCGTGCCCCCAGTGCGCCTCCTGCGCCACCGCCGGCAGGTCGGCGACGGCCGGGTGCGCCAGCACCTCGGCGAAGCGCACGCGCGCCTCGTCGGACGCGCCGTTCTCCAGGGCGATGTGCGCATAGCGCAGGGTCTCCTTGAGGCTCGCGATGGCCTCCTCGCTGACCCCGGTGAGCAGGTAGGACTCGGAGCAGTCGAGCTTGCGCGCCAGCAGCGCGACCATGCTCGGGGCCGGCGTGCGCTTGCCGCTCTCAATCAACGACACGTAGCTGTCGGAGAGTTCGGGCCACGCGAGCTGCGCTTGGGACAGGTTTTTTCGCAGCCGCAAGTCACGAATCCGTTCTCCGAGTGATTCTTGCCCTGGCATCTCGCCCGCCTCTACAAGAAAATGACACCGCCAGACGAAAGGATAGGAACCATGTCGCATCTTCGCAGGGTCATCGGGCTCGTGTTCTCCGTCGTCGTGGCGAGCGCCGTGCTCGCCGCGCCGGCGGCGGCCGTAACGACCGGCGCCGCCCAGACGAATGTAACGGTCAAGGTGCCGCAGACCGCCAGGGAACGGTGCTGCTGAGTGCGGTCGAACCCACGCCGACGGCGGGTCGGGACGACCCGCCGTGCCCGGCGTGGGGAGCCCGGTGATCGTCGAGGAACCGCCCGCCTGCGTGCGGGCGGCGGGCCGGCGGCGTGGCCTGCTATGGCCATGTCCGAATGCGGACATGGTGCGCCGCGCCGCCGGAATTCCGGTCCGGACCCCGGCGTTGTGGGACGTGGGCGGCGGAGCGCCCGCCGGCCCGGTCCATGACGAGGAGTTCCCATGAGCACGACCACCCTCACGGTGGAGAACTTCGACAGGACGGCGGGTGCCGGGGGCATCGTGCTGGTCGACTTCTGGGCGAGCTGGTGCGGTCCGTGCCGGATGTTCGCGCCCATTTACGAGCGGGCCTCCGAGGAGCACGACGACATCGTCTTCGGCAAGGTCGACACCGAGGCCGAGCAGGAGCTGGCCGCGCGTTTCGACATCACGTCCATCCCGACCATCATGGCGATCCGCGACGGCGTCATCGTGTTCTCCCAGCCCGGCGCCCTGCCGGACGAGTCGCTGCGGAGCCTGATCGAGCAGGTCCGGGCGCTCGACATGGACGAGGTCCGCAGCCGGATCGCGCGGCGCTCCTGACCCCGCCGGCCGCGCGCCCCGCGCTACGACAGCACGGGGACGAGACAGAACGCGAACACGCCGTAGAAGGCGGCCACCGCCGCCAGCAGCCGCGCCGACAGGCGGCCCCGCGCCAGCGCGGTCAGCAGGAACACCATCGCCGTCATCGTCACGGCGCCCGAAAGCACGAGGGCGGCGTCGAACCGCCACGGCGTGAACAGGATCCCCAGGCCGGACGGCACCGTCGCCTGGATCATCATGGCGCCGCTGATGTTGGCCAGCGCCAGCGGCGTCTTCCCCTGCCGTACCCAGATCACCGCGTTCATGATCTCGGGCAGTTCGGTCGCGACCGGTGACAGCAGCAGCGCGGTGACCGCGGCCGGCAGGCCGAGCATCGGGCCGATCACGTCGAGCTGGTGCACGAACAGCTGCGACGCGAAGAAGATCACGGTGAGCGTGACGACGGTCTGCACGAGCACCGCCCAGGCCGCCGGTGCCTCGCGGCGGCGCTGCAGCAGCAGCGGCTCCAGGCCGGAGCCGTCGCCGTGGTGGCCGCCGCCGCGCAGCTCGCGCCAGAAGTAGGCGGCGTAGGCGGCGAAGAACACCAGCCCGAGCCACGGCTTGAAGGCGAACGCCACCAGGCCGAGCGCCACCTTCGCCGCGAAGATCACCAGGAACCAGCGCTGATCCCGCGCGAGCTTGGCGGTGTCGCCGAAGGCCGGATCGGACGCCACCGGGCCGCCCGGGGCGGGGCCGGCCGCAGGTGCGGCCGTGACCAGCGTGCCACGCCCGTCCTCCATGCTCCGGGCGCCGTCCGGGGCGCCCGGACCGCCGTCGTCTGCCGCGCCGTGCCCTCCGGTGCCGCGCCCGCCGTCCGGGGTGCCCGGAACGCTCGGGCCGCCCTGCCCTCCGGTGTCGCGTTCTCCGGTGCCGTCTCCGCCGCCCGCGGCGTCGCCGGGCGCGGGACGTGCGACGGCCCGGGCCCGGCGGCGGCTCAGCAGCAGCATGACGCCCGTCACCCCGTACGCGACGGTCGCCAGCGCCAGCGGCCCGCCCATCGCCGCCCCGACGCCGATGTCCTTCTGGTCCGGCCCCGTGCCGAACACGACGGCGACGAAGGTGACGACGCTCTCCGGCAGCGCCGTGCCGAACGCCGCGAGCAGCGTGCCGACCGCCAGCGGGCCGACCTTCAGCCGGACGCCGAGCCACTCCACCGCGTTGACGAACCACTCGCAGGAGAGGTAGATCACGACGGCGCAGGCCAGGAGGATGGCGACGTGCAGCACGGGGACTTCCTCATCGATCGGGTGCCGTGAGACGGGCGGTGCCTCGGTCTACGGCGACGGCGGTCACCGGCGGCCGAAGGTCTCATCCACCACCCCTGCACGGGGCCCGGGCACCGGGAGCGCGGAGCGCTCCAGCATGTCGACGACCGGCGGGCGGGACTACTCCCCTTCGCCGCCGCACAGCCTACCGGGCGTCCGGACGCTTAGCCCCGCCCCGCTCGGTTCACGATCGGGCGAGGCGTCGCCGTGGCGGGGAGGCCCGCGGCGGGCGGTCACCGGGGCCGTGGGCACGGCCCGTCGCCGCCCGGCGTGCCGGGGCTCCCGTGATGGTCCGGCCGAGGCGGCGGGCCCGGCTGAGGCGGCGGGCCCCGGCCTGCGGGCCGCTCCGCGCGTCCTCGCGGTGCCCGCCCGGGTCGTACGGGAGGCGGTCGCCGTCCGGCGTGCCGGGCACCTGGGGCCCGGGCCGGCACGGTGTGCTCGGCCGGGACCTGTGCTCAGACGGGACGGTGTGCTCGGCCGGGCGGGGCGTCGCGTCCGGCTCTGCTCCGCGCCCCTCGGGTCGCGGCGCGGCGCCGTCGCCGTACGCCGAACGCGCCGCTGATACCCTGAAGCCGTGAGAGCCACCTTCTTCGTGACGACGACGCCGGGCACGCCCCGGCGCGGTGGCCGCTCGCACTGACATGACGGCCGAGGCCCCGGGAGCGATCCCGGGGCCTCGGTGCTTCCCGCGGGTGTCGCTCCCACCGACGACGAGGAGCAGACAGGCCATGGAACCGACCGCGTCCGGCGCCCGCCCGCAGTCGATAGCATTCGATCGCGAATCCACTGACCATCGAGGAGTTTCCGTGTCCGAGCTGCGCATCACCCTCGGCGGAAGCGAGCGTGTGGTGCCGGCCGGCACCACCGCCGGGGAGGCGCTCGACGCCGACGGTCGTACCGTCGTCGCCGCACGCGTCGGCGGCCAGGCCCGTGACCTGGCGTACGTGCTGCGCGACGGCGACGTCGTCGAGCCGATCGAGATCGGTTCCCCCGAGGGGCTGGCCATAATGCGTCACTCCGCGGCGCACGTGATGGCGCAGGCCGTGCAGGACCTGTTCCCCGAGGCTCGGCTGGGCATCGGCCCGCCGATCGAGAACGGCTTCTACTACGACTTCGACGTCGACCGGCCGTTCCAGCCCGACGACCTCAAGCGCATCGAGAAGCGGATGCGCGAGATCGTCAAACAGGGGCAGCGGTTCTCCCGCCGAGTCGTCACCGACGAGCAGGCTCGCGCGGAGCTGGCGGCCGAGCCCTACAAGCTGGAGCTGATCGGCATCAAGGGCGCCGCGGCCGACGAGGAGAGCGTCGAGGTCGGCGGGGGAGAGCTGACCATCTATGACAACCTCGACGCGAAGAGCGGCGAGCTGCGCTGGAAGGATCTGTGCCGGGGCCCGCACGTGCCCGACACCCGGGCGATCCCCGCGTTCAAGCTCATGCGCACCGGCGGCGCGTACTGGCGGGGCAGCGAGAAGAACCCGCAGCTTCAGCGGATCTACGGCACCGCCTGGGAGTCGCGGGAGCGGCAGGACGAATACCTCAAGATGCTCGGGGAGGCCGAGAGGCGCGACCACCGCAAGCTCGGCGCCGAGCTCGACCTGTTCTCCTTCCCGCCGGAGATCGGCAGCGGCCTGGCGGTCTTCCATCCCAAGGGCGGCATCGTCCGCCGCGTGCTGGAAGACTATTCCCGCCGGCGGCACGAGGAGGAGGGGTACGACTTCGTCAACACCCCGCACATCACCAAGGGCGCCCTGTTCGAGACCTCTGGGCATCTCGGCTGGTACAAGGACGACATGTTCCCGCCGATGCAGGTCGACGGGGGCGACTACTACCTCAAGCCGATGAACTGCCCGATGCACAACCTGATCTTCAGGGCGCGCGGGCGTTCCTACCGCGAACTGCCGCTGCGGCTGTTCGAGTTCGGCAGCGTCTACCGTTTCGAGAAGTCAGGTGTCGTGCACGGCCTCACCCGCGTCCGCGGGATGACCCAGGACGACGCGCACATCTACTGCACCAAGGAGCAGATGGTGGGGGAGCTGAAGAGCCTCCTCACCTTCGTCCTCGGCCTGCTTCGCGACTACGGACTGACCGAGTTCTACCTCGAACTGTCCACCCGGGACGAGTCGGAGAAGTTCATCGGTTCGCAGCAGGACTGGGACGAGGCCACCGCCGCGCTCCAGGAGGCCGCCGACGAGTCGGGGCTGGAGCTGGTGGCCGACCCGGGCGGGGCGGCGTTCTACGGCCCGAAGATCTCCGTGCAGGCCAAGGACGCCATCGGCCGCACCTGGCAGTTGTCCACCATCCAGGTCGACTTCAACCAGCCCAAACGGTTCGGCCTGGAGTATCAGGCCGCCGACGGCACCCGGCAGCAGCCGGTCATGATCCACCGGGCGCTGTTCGGGTCGATCGAGCGGTTCTTCGGCGTGCTGCTGGAGCACTACGCGGGCGCCATGCCGCCGTGGCTGGCGCCGGTGCAGGTCGTCGGCATCCCGATCGCCGACGACCACGTCCCGCACCTGGAGAAGGTCGCGGCCAGGCTGCGCGAGTGCGGCATCCGCGTGGAGGTCGACACATCCGCCGACCGCATGCAGAAGAAGATCCGCAACGCGCAGAAGCAGAAGGTGCCGTACATGCTGCTGGCCGGCGACGACGACGTGGCCAAGGACGCCGTGTCGTTCCGCTACCGCAGCGGCGAGCAGAAGAACGGCGTTCCGATCGACGAGGCCGTCGAGGAGATCGTCAAGGCCGTCGAGAGCCGAGTCCAGATCTGACGGCGCCCGTGCCCCGGCCGCCGCGTGCCCCGCGGCGGCCCCACCTTCTCCTGCACCGGCGGCCACTGCGCCATCCCGCCCTCCCGAGCCGACGGACCCTATCCGCCGCACGTCCCCGGAGAACCCCGTGGGCGGACAGGAATCGTCCGGGTCAGCGCACGACGGGGCCCTTCTCGCGTCCGAGCGCCACCACGTGCTCGAAGTGGGCCGCATCGAACGGGGTG